>NZ_CP027727.1:4418948-4734588 GCF_003851685.1 Pseudomonas sp. R5-89-07
GGCAGTTCTCCAGAGATAGGTTGGGGTCAGTCCTCGGGCTTACGGTTATTGAAGGCAGGTCTTGGATGCCTGCCTTGAAAGAGCCCCCTCCCACAGGGATTAGTGTTGGGTTTTAGAAGGCGTCGCCGGGCACGCGTACGAAGCCTTCCATCAACACCCGCGCACTGCGGCTCATGATGGCTTTTTTCACCACCCACTCACCGTTCACTTGAGTCGCCTCGGCGCCGACGCGCAAGGTGCCCGACGGGTGCCCGAAGCGCACCGCACTGCGCTCCACACCGCCTGCCGCCAGGTTGACCAGCGTTCCGGAAATTGCCGCCGCCGTGCCAATCGCCACCGCCGCCGTGCCCATCATTGCGTGGTGCAGTTTGCCCATGGACAACGCCCGTACCAGCAAATCCACATCGCCGGCCTTGATTGCCTTGCCGCTGGACGCCACGTAGTCCGTAGGCTTGGCCACGAACGCCACCTTCGGCGTGTGCTGGCGTTGGGCGGCTTCGTCCAGGTGCTTGATCAGGCCCATGCGCAACGCGCCATAGGCGCGCACCGTCTCGAACATCGCCAGGGCCTTAGGGTCGCTATTGATCGCGCCTTGCAGTTCGGTGCCGGTGTAGCCCAGGTCCTCGGCATTGATGAAAATCGTCGGGATACCGGCATTGATCAGCGTGGCCTTGAAGGTGCCAACACCCGGCACGTCCAGCTCGTCGATCAGGTTGCCGGTGGGGAACATCGAACCCCCGCCGCCCTCTTCTTCCGCCGCAGGGTCGATGAACTCCAGCTGTACTTCGGCGGCGGGAAAGGTCACGCCATCCAGTTCGAAATCACCGGTTTCCTGCACCGCGCCGTCAGTGATTGGCACATGGGCGATGATGGTCTTGCCGATATTGGCTTGCCATATGCGCACCACGGCCACGCCGTTGTGGGGCACGCGGCCTGCGTCGACCAGGCCGGCGCTGATGGCGAACGAACCGACCGCCGCCGAGAGGTTGCCGCAGTTGCCGCTCCAGTCGACAAAGGGTTTGTCGATGGAGACTTGCCCAAACAGGTAGTCGACGTCGTGGTCGGCGCGCGTGCTCTTGGCCAGGATCACGGTTTTGCTGGTGCTGGAGGTGGCACCCCCCATGCCGTCGATTTGCTTGTCATACGGATCGGGGCTGCCGATCACCCGCAACAGCAGGGCGTCGCGGGCAGCGCCCGGCACCTGCGCCGACGGCGGCAGGTCCCGGAGGCTGAAGAACACCCCCTTGCTGGTGCCGCCACGCATATAGGTGGCGGGGATCTTGATTTGCGCTACAGGTGCCATGGTTGTCCTCTCAGGCAGTCGCCGCCGATTCCAGGAAGTCCTGGGCAAAACGTTGCAACACGCCGCCCGCCTCGTAGATCGACACTTCTTCAGCGGTGTCCAGGCGGCAGGTCACCGGCACTTCGACACGCTCGCCATTCTTGCGGTTGATCACCAGGGTCAATTGCGCGCGTGGCGTGCGTTCGCCGACCACGTCGTAGGTTTCGCTGCCGTCGATCTTGAGCGTGTGACGGTCGGTGCCCGGCAGGAACTCCAGCGGCAGCACGCCCATACCGACCAAATTGGTGCGGTGGATACGCTCGAAGCCTTCGGCGGCAATCGCTTCCACACCGGCCAGTCGCACACCCTTGGCCGCCCAGTCGCGGGACGAACCTTGGCCGTAATCGGCGCCGGCGATGATGATCAGCGGCTGCTTGCGTTCCATATAGGTTTCGATGGCTTCCCACATGCGCGTGACCTTGCCTTCCGGCTCGATACGCGCCAGCGAGCCCTGCTTGACCTTGCCGTTCTCCTGCACCATTTCATTGAACAGCTTCGGGTTGGCGAAGGTTGCGCGCTGCGCGGTCAGATGGTCGCCCCGGTGAGTCGCGTAGGAGTTGAAATCGACTTCCGGCAAGCCCATTTTCGCCAGGTACTCGCCAGCGGCGCTGTCGAGCATGATGGCGTTGGACGGCGACAGGTGGTCGGTGGTGATGTTGTCCGGCAGCACGGCGAGCGGACGCATGCCCTTGAGCGGACGTGCACCGGCCAGTGCGCCTTCCCAATACGGCGGGCGGCGAATGTAGGTGCTTTGCGGGCGCCAGTCATACAGCGGGGTGACTTTGGGCCCGGTGTCTTCGTGAATCGCGAACATCGGAATGTACACGGCGCGGAACTGCTCAGGCTTGACCGCGGCCTTGACCACCGCATCGATCTCTTCGTCGCTTGGCCAGATGTCCTGCAGGCGAATTTCCTTGCCGTCGGCATCGAGCCCGAGCACGTCTTTCTCGATATCGAAACGAATGGTGCCGGCGATCGCATAGGCCACCACCAGCGGCGGCGAAGCGAGGAAGGCCTGCTTGGCGTACGGATGAATACGCCCATCGAAGTTGCGGTTGCCCGACAGCACGGCGGTCGCGTAAAGGTCGCGGTCGATGATTTCCTGCTGGATCACCGGGTCGAGCGCGCCGGACATGCCATTGCAGGTGGTGCAGGCGAAGGCCACCACGCCGAAACCGAGTGCTTCCAGCTCATGGCCCAGGCCCGCTTCTTCCAGGTACATGGCCACGGTTTTCGAACCCGGCGCCAGGGATGACTTGACCCACGGCTTGCGCGTCAGCCCGAGTCGGTTGGCGTTGCGCGCCAGCAGGCCTGCGGCGATCACGTTGCGCGGGTTGCTGGTGTTGGTGCAACTGGTGATGGCGGCGATGATCACGGCGCCGTCGGGCATTTGCCCCGGTACGTCGTCCCACTGGCCACTGATGCCTTTTGCCGCCAGGTCACGGGTGGCGACGCGGGCGTGAGGGTTGCTCGGGCCCGCCATGTTGCGCACCACGCTGGACAGGTCGAAGGTGAGGCCGCGCTCGTATTGCGCGCCTTTAAGGTCATCCGCCCACAGGCCGGTGTGGCGTGCGTATTGCTCCACCAGGGCGACTTGTTCCTCTTCGCGACCGGTGAGTTTCAGGTAGGCGATTGTCTGCTGGTCAATGTAGAACATCGCCGCGGTGGCGCCGTATTCCGGGGCCATGTTAGAGATGGTGGCTCGGTCGCCCAGGGTCAGTGCCGAAGCCCCTTCGCCGAAGAACTCCAGCCAGGCGCCGACGACTTTCTGCTGGCGCAGGAACTCGGTCAGCGCCAGCACCATATCGGTGGCGGTGATACCGGGCTGCAGCTTGCCGGTCAGCTCCACGCCGACGCTTTCGGGCAGGCGCATCCATGAGGCACGGCCGAGCATCACGCTCTCGGCTTCAAGGCCGCCGACGCCGATGGCGATCACGCCCAGGGCATCCACATGGGGGGTGTGGCTGTCGGTGCCGACGCAGGTATCCGGGAAGGCCACACCGTCGCGCACCTGGATCACCGGCGACATTTTCTCAAGGTTTATCTGGTGCATGATGCCGTTGCCGGGCGGGATCACGTCGACGTTCTTGAAGGCCTTCTTGGTCCATTCGATAAAGTGAAAGCGATCTTCGTTGCGGCGGTCTTCGATGGCGCGGTTCTTTTCGAATGCCTGCGGGTCGGCACCACCGGCTTCGACGGCCAGGGAGTGGTCGACGATCAACTGGGTCGGCACCACCGGGTTGACCTGCGCCGGGTCACCGCCTTGCAGGGCGATGGCATCGCGCAGGCCGGCGAGGTCCACCAGCGCGGTCTGGCCAAGAATGTCATGGCATACCACCCGGGCCGGGAACCAGGGGAAATCGAGGTCACGCTTGCGTTCGATCAGTTGGCTCAGGGATGCGTTGAGGGTGGCCGGGTCGCAGCGACGCACCAGGTTCTCCGCCAGTACGCGGGAGGTATACGGCAAGGTGGCGTAGGCGCCGGGGGTGATCGCCTCGACAGCCGCACGGGCGTCGAAGTAATCCAGGCGGCTGCCGGGGAGCGGTTTGCGAAATTCAGTGTTCATCGTCAGGACTCGGTCACGGTGGTTACAAAAGGAGCCGACTGATCCAGGTGTGAAATGCAGTCCAAATGTGGGAGGGGGCTTGCCCCCGATAGCGGTGGTTCAGTACCTGCTGTATCGACTGACAGACTGCCATCGGGGGCAAGCCCCCTCCCACATTTGATTCGATTGTCACTTCGGGATCGTCGGTCTTCAGCGACGTTCGATTGGCACGAACTTGCGCTGCTCTACGCCGATGTACTCGGCACTTGGACGGATGATGCGGTTATTGGCGCGCTGCTCGAACACGTGCGCCGCCCAGCCGGTGAGCCGCGAACAGACGAAGATCGGCGTGAACAGTTTGGTTGGGATGCCCATGAAGTGGTACGCCGAGGCATGGTAGAAGTCGGCGTTGGGGAACAATTTCTTCTGCTCCCACATGGTCTTGTCGATGGCTTCGGAGACCGCAAACAACACGGTGTCGCCCACTTCGTCGGCGAGTTGTTTCGACCAGCCCTTGATCACCTCATTGCGTGGGTCACTGTCTTTGTAGATCGCGTGGCCGAAGCCCATGATCTTGTCCTTGCGCGCCAGCATGCCGAGGGTGCCTTCGACGGCTTCTTCGGCCGAACCGAAACGCTGGATCATCTCCATCGCCGCCTCATTCGCGCCGCCGTGCAGCGGCCCGCGCAGGGAGCCGATGGCGGCAGTGACGCAGGAGTACAGGTCGGACAGGGTCGAAGCACAAACCCGTGCGGTAAAGGTCGAGGCGTTGAATTCGTGCTCGGCGTAGAGAATCAGCGACACGTTCATCACTTTGACGTGCAGGTCGCTCGGCTTCTTGCCGTGCAGCAAGTGCAGGAAGTGCCCGCCGATGCTTGGCTCGTCGGTGACGCAATCGATGCGTTTACCATCGTGGCTGAAGCGGTACCAGTAGCACATGATCGCCGGGAAGGCGGCGAGCAGGCGGTCGGTGACGTCACGCTGCACGCTGAAGTCTTTTTCCGGCTCGATATTGCCCAGGAACGAGCAACCGGTGCGCATCACGTCCATCGGGTGGGCGTCGGCGGGGATGCGTTCGAGCACTTCTTTCAAGGCTTGCGGCAAGTCGCGCAGCTTGCTCAGCCTGGCGCTGTAGGCAGCCAGTTCGGCCTGGGTAGGCAGTTCGCCGTACAGCAGCAGGTAAGCGACTTCTTCAAATTGCGCATCGGCGGCCAGTTCACGTACGTCGTAGCCGCGGTAGGTCAAGCCGGCACCGGCCTGGCCCACGGTCGACAGTGCGGTCTGCCCGGCCACCTGGCCACGCAGGCCGGCACCACTCAATACTTTTGCTTCAGCCATGGTTCTTCTCCAATTTTGTAGTTATTCAAGGAGGCGCGTTTGTCACTTTTTGGCGGCAAACAGCGCGTCGAGCTTCTGCTCGAAGGTGTGGTAGTCGATGCGATCGTAAAGCTCCATGCGGGTTTGCATGGTGTCGATCACGTTCTGTTGCGTACCGTCGCGACGGATCGCGGTGTAAACGTTCTCGGCGGCCTTGTTCATGGCGCGGAAGGCCGAGAGTGGGTACAGCACGATGGAAACATCGGCAGATTTCAACTGTTCGGTGGTGTACAGCGGAGTCGCGCCGAATTCAGTGATATTGGCCAGGATCGGCGCTTTCACCCGCGAGGCGAACAGCTTGTACATCTCAAGTTCAGTGATTGCTTCCGGGAACACCATGTCGGCGCCAGCGTCGATGCACGCGGCGGCACGCTCCAGGGCGGACTCCAGACCTTCCACGGCCAGGGCATCGGTGCGCGCCATGATCACGAAGCTGTCATCGGTGCGCGCATCGACGGCAGCCTTGATGCGGTCGACCATTTCCTGCTGGGACACGATTTCTTTGTTGGGACGATGGCCGCAGCGCTTGGCGCCGACCTGGTCTTCGATGTGGATGGCCGCCGCGCCAAACTTGATCATCGACTTGACGGTGCGCGCCACGTTGAACGCCGAGGAGCCAAAACCGGTGTCCACGTCCACCAGCAGCGGCAGGTCGCACACATCCGTGATGCGGCGAACATCGGTCAGCACGTCATCCAGGCCGGTGATACCCAGGTCCGGAACGCCCAGGGAGCCCGCGGCCACGCCGCCGCCGGACAGATAGATCGCTTTGAAGCCGGCGCGCTTGGCCAGCAAAGCATGGTTGGCGTTGATGGCGCCGACGACCTGCAACGGCTGTTCACTGGCGACCGCGTCACGGAAACGCTGGCCTGGGGTGCTGTTGTTCGTGGAACTCATGACTCACCTCTATTTATTGGGGAGCGCCGTCCGGGAAGTGACGGGCGATGTTGCGTTTGGAAGCGCCGATATGGCGGCGCATCAACAGTTCGGCCAGTTCACCATCGCGGTCGGCAATCGCGTCCAGAATGCGATGATGCTCGGCAAAGGCCTGGCGTGGACGATTGGGCGTGGCGGAGAACTGGATGCGGTACATGCGCACCAATTGGTACAGCTCGCCGCACAGCATCTGGGTCAGGGTGCGGTTACCGGCACCCTGGATGATCCGGTAATGGAAGTCGAAGTCACCCTCCTGCTGGTAATAGCCGACACCGGCCTGGAACGCGGCATCCCGTTCGTGGGTGTGCAGGACCTGGCGCAATTCTTCGATTTCCGCGTCGGTCATGCGCTCGGCGGCCAGCCGGCACGCCATGCCTTCCAGTGATTCGCGAATTTCATACAGCTCGATCAGCTCGGCGTGACTCAACGACACCACCCGTGCGCCGACATGGGGCACGCGCACCAGCAGGCGTTGGCCTTCGAGGCGGTGAATCGCCTCTCGCAGCGGGCCACGGCTGATGCCGTAGGTACGCGCCAACTCCGGTTCGGAGATCTTGGTGCCGGGGGCGATCTCACCCTTGACGATGGCGGCCTGGATTCGTCGGAAGACGTTTTCCGACATCGTTTGGGATTCTTCCGACAGCGCCGGCGGAGCTTCCGATTGATCCAACATATTGTCGACACCTTTGAAAGCAATGCGGCAAAAACTAGCCAATCCTCACCACTTAGTCAAAGAATAAATCAATATTGTCGACAATCGTCTAATAACCTCCGTTATGCGCCACTGAGCATGGCCGCCTGCCAGCGCTGGCGCCAAAAAAGCATCATGTTAGAATGCCCGCCGCATTTGCCTGACATCGCGAGATGAAATGGCGCACGAGGGAGCTTGCGCAGTAATGCCAGTCGCCTTGAATTTCGCACTGCATCGCCTCAGGAATTATGAGACTCAAGCCCTTCCCCCTATTGTTTTGCCTGCTGTCCATACCGAGCCTTGGCGTTGCCGCCGAGAAGACGGTGTATGGCCTGAATGAATACGCCAAGCTGGCGGGCATCGACCTCGAAGTCGCGGCCAAACTCGATACGGGCGCCAAGACCGCCTCGCTGAGTGCGCGCGATATCAAACGCTTCAAGCGCAACGGCGAATCCTGGGTACGCTTCTACCTGGCCATCGATGCCGCCCACTCCCACCCCATCGAACGTCCCCTGGCCCGCGTCAGCAAGATCAAGCGCCGCGCCGGTGATTACGACCCGGAGGAGGACAAGCAGTACACCGCTCGTCCGGTGATTGCCCTGGATATCTGCATGGGCAGCGCTTTACGCAGCATCGAAGTGAACTTGACTGACCGCAGCACCTTCCAATACCCGCTGCTGATCGGCTCCGAAGCGCTGAAGCGCTTTGATGCGCTGATCGACCCCAGCCTTAAATATGCAGCAGGCAAACCTGCCTGCGCCGCCGACGCTCATACCGCCGAGTAAACCGAATGCGCTCTCTGACCCTGCACCTGAAAATCCTGATCACCATTTTGGTGGTGCTGGGTATTTCGGTCACCGCCTACCAGATCTTCGTGCTGGGTATCCCTGTTACCGAGGACGCCACCGACGACTTGTGGAACATCGACGCGAAGGTCGAGTTCGTCGCCAACCCCAAGGACCCGGTAAAGATTTCGATGTTCGTGCCGCCGCTGAGCCGCGACTTCGTGAGCCTCAATGAGAGTTTTATTTCAAACAACTACGGGGTGAGCGTCAACCGTGCGGACGGCAACCGCAAGGTCACCTGGTCGGCGCGCCGCGCCAAGGGCAACCAGACCCTGTATTACCGCCTGGTACTGACCAAGCGCTACAGCGGTGAAAAGGTCAAGATCAAGGGCCCGACCTTCCGCGACAGCATCGCCGTGGAAGGCCCGGAAAAAATCGCCGCCGAAGCCTTGCTCGCGCCGATTCGCCAGCACTCGGCGGACGTCGAGACTTTCATCACCGAAGCCATCAAGCGCACCAACAACCTCAACGATGACAACGTAAAACTGCTGCTGGCGGGCGACGCGTCGACGTCGCACAAGGCCAAGATCGTTGAGTTGCTGCTGTCCATCGCCCACGTTCCGGTGGAAAAAGTCCATACCATCCGCCTCGTCGCCGACCAGCCGCAATCCCCGGAACTGTGGTTGCGCAGCTTCAACGGTAACGACTGGCTGTACTTCAACCCGGAAACCGGTGAACAAGGCCTGCCCGCCGACCGCCTGCTGTGGTGGACCGGCGATGAAAACCTGATCACGGTCGATGGCGGCAAGAAAGCCATGGTCACCTTCAGCCTGAACAACAGCGAGATGAATGCCATCCGCCTGGCCAAGCTGACCGACGAAAACACCGACGCCAACTTCCTCGAATACTCGCTGTACGGCCTGCCGCTGCAAACCCAGCAGACGTTCATGATCATGGTGATGATCCCGATTGGCGTGCTGGTGATCCTGATCCTGCGCAACCTGATCGGCCTGCAGACCCTCGGCACCTTTACCCCCGTGCTGATTGCCCTGGCGTTCCGCGAGACGCAGCTGGGCTTCGGGATTGTGCTGTTCACCATTATCACGGCGCTGGGGCTGTCGCTCAGGTCCTACCTGGAACACCTGAAGCTGCAGATGCTGCCGAGGCTGTCGGTGGTGTTGACCTTCGTGGTGGTGCTGATTGCCGCCATCAGCCTGTTCAGCCACAAGCTGGGCCTGGAGCGCGGCTTGTCGGTGGCACTGTTCCCGATGGTGATCCTGACCATGACCATCGAACGCCTGTCGATCACCTGGGAAGAGCGCGGCGCCAACCATGCGCTGAAAGTGGCAATCGGCACGCTGTTCGCGGCCTCCCTGGCGCACATCATCATGAGCGTGCCGGAGCTGATCTACTTCGTGTTCACCTTCCCGGCGATCCTGCTGATCCTGGTGGGTTTCATGCTGGCCATGGGGCGCTATCGCGGCTACCGCCTGACCGAGCTGGTACGTTTCAAGGCGTTCTTGAAGGCTGACTCGTAATGTTCGGCTTCTGGAAAACCTGGAAGGCCCTGGAAGCGCGGGGAATCATGGGCATCAACCGGCGTAACGCCGACTACGTGCTCAAGTACAACAAGCGCAGCCTGTACCCGATCGTGGATGACAAGATCATCACCAAGGAGCGGGCCATGGCGGCCGGTATCCATGTGCCGCAAATGTATGGCGTGATCTCCACCGAGAAGGAAATCGACAAGCTCGACGAGATCATCGGCGGGCGCAGCGACTTCGTGATCAAGCCCGCCCAGGGCGCTGGCGGAGACGGAATCCTGGTGGTTGCGGATCGCTTTGAGGGGCGCTATCGCACGGTGTCCGGCAAGATCATCAGCCATGAAGAAATCGAGCACCAGATTTCCAGCATTCTGACTGGCCTGTATTCACTGGGCGGCCACCGCGACCGCGCCCTGATCGAATACCGCGTGGTACCCGACCAGATCTTCAAGAGCATCAGCTACGAAGGCGTGCCGGATATCCGCATCATCGTGCTGATGGGCTACCCGGTGATGGCAATGCTGCGCCTGCCAACCCGCCAGTCCGGCGGCAAGGCCAACCTGCACCAGGGCGCGATTGGCGTGGGCGTAGACCTCGCCACCGGCCTGACCCTGCGTGGCACCTGGCTGAACAACATCATCACCAAGCACCCCGACACCACCAATGCGGTGGATGGCGTACAACTGCCCAACTGGGACGGTTTCATGAAACTGGCGGCCGGCTGCTACGAGCTGTGCGGCCTGGGCTATATCGGTGTGGACATGGTGCTGGACCAGGAAAAAGGCCCGCTGATCCTGGAGCTGAATGCGCGGCCGGGGCTGAATATCCAGATCGCCAACGACTGCGGCCTGACCCTGCGCACCCATGCGGTGGAAGCGCGACTGGAAGAGCTGAAAGCCGCTGGCGTGAGTGAAACCCCGGAGGAGCGGGTGAAGTTTGTGCAAGAGATGTTTGGCCATATACCGCCCGTGGAAGGCTGACCCAGCCTTCAAACGGTCTATCCCCGACATCCCCTCTAGGAGCAAATCCTACGGGGGACTACAATCCCCTCCCTTAGCGCCACTGGCTGATCCACCCCCGCATGTCGACCTGTTCCGTTTACCCGTTGCCCTATCGGGCCAACCCCGCCGAGTATTTTGCGGCGATTCGCCATGCCCCTGGCGCAGTGCTGCTCGACAGCGGCCGTCCGGCTGCCGAGCGTGGCCGTTATGACCTGCTCAGCGCCTGGCCTGAGGCGACCTTGGCGGTTGAGCCTGACGAGAGCGGCGGCGATTTCCTGCAACGCTTGCGCAAAAGCCTGACACACCTGGGCGAAGCGGCATTGCCCGCCGGCGTGGAGCTGCCATTTGCCGGCGGCTTGATCGGCTATCTGAGTTACGATTTTGGCCGACACCTGGAACAGATGCCGCACCTGGCGGTAGACGACTTGCACCTGCCGGACGCGCGCTTCGGGCTGTATGCCTGGGCGCTGATCAGCGATCACCCTGCGCAGTCCAGCCAACTGGTGTTCCACCCCAGTCTTGCAGACAGCGAACGGCAACGCCTGATCAGCCTGTTCAGCGCCTTCGTTGTCGACACACCCGTGGCGTTCAAGTTGCAGGGTCCCATGGCACCGGACCTGACCGCCGAGGCCTATCAACAGGCCATCGTGCGTATTCAGGACTATATCCAGGCGGGCGACTGTTACCAGGTCAATTTCGCCCAGCGCTTTCGTGCGCCCTGCATCGGTGATCCGTGGGCCGCTTATTGCGCGCTGCGCAAGGCCTGCCCGACGCCTTTTTCCGGGTTCCAGAGCCTGCCGGAAGGTGGCGCGGTGCTGAGCCTGTCACCCGAGCGTTTCGTGCATGTCAGCCAGCGTCGCGTCGAAACCCGCCCCATCAAAGGCACCCGCCCACGTGGCCTGACGCCTGAAGAAGATGCCGCCAACGCCGCCGAACTGCTGGCCAGCGCAAAGGATCGCGCCGAAAACCTGATGATCGTCGACCTGCTGCGCAACGACCTCGGCCGCAGTTGCCGTATCGGCTCGGTAAACGTCCCGGAGTTGTTCAGCCTGGAAAGCTACCCCAACGTGCACCACCTGGTGAGCAGCGTGACTGGCACATTGGCCGACGACAAAGACGCTCTCGACCTCATTGCCGGCAGCTTTCCCGGCGGCTCCATCACCGGTGCGCCGAAAATCCGCGCCATGCAGATCATCGACGAACTGGAGCCGACCCGACGCGGCTTGTACTGCGGCTCGCTGATGTACCTGGACGTGCGCGGCGAAATGGACAGCTCCATCGCCATCCGCAGCCTGCTGGTCAAGGACGCGCAGGTCTGCTGCTGGGGCGGCGGCGGGATTGTGGCGGACTCGCAGTGGGAGGCGGAATACCAGGAGTCGCTGACCAAAGTGCGGGTGCTATTACATACCTTGGAAAGCCTCTGATCCCAAGCCATTCCTGCCGCAACCCCGACCCGAAAAATCCTGAATCAGAACGGTGGTGGACCGGCGGTTAGCTGGACGATAGCGTCCGACTTCCGCCGCCACCGGCCATCTGTGAAGGATCACATATGCGATTGCTCAACCGTCAGGATTTGTTTCAGAGATTGCATCTCCGCTCACTCAGGCCTAACATCTCCCAAAACGGGAGGTCGTGACGATGCGAATCATTGCGCTCTCAACCTTACGAATATTCTGGGAAAGCCACCCGGCTTTTGCCGATGCAAAAACGCCCTTGGTCGAGTTATATCGCCATCTGGAGAAAACCACTTATCCGACGCCACAGGCGCTCAAGGCAGAGCTGCGGACTGCAAGCATCCTAAAAGGCGGCCGGGTTGTATTCAACGTGGGTGGCAACAAGTACCGGGTGATCATGTCGATCGATTATGAGCGCCAGCTCGGGTTCGTACGCTTCGTCGGCACCCACGCGCAGTACGACCCAATCAATGCGGAGACCGTGTGATGCACATCAAACCTATTCACTCTCAGGAAGATCTGGCCGCTGCGCTCGCCCGCGTTGAGCAGCTATGGGGAGCCGCCATCGGCAGCCCCGAAGGTGACGAGCTGGAAATCCTCGCTGTTCTTATCGAGAAGTACGAGGCGGAACATTTCCCGATGCCGCCTTCGGACCCGGTGGAGGCGATCCGATTTCGTATGGAACAAATGGGCTTGACTGCCCGCGATCTTGAACCGTTTATCGGCCCCAGCGGGCGGGTTTCGGAAGTTTTGAACGGCAAGCGCAAGCTGAGCCTGGCCATGATCAAACGCCTGCACGAGGGTTTGTGCATTCCTTATGAGCGGTTGCTGGCAGGCATTTAGGCGGCGCTGGGTGGGCCCATCGCGAGCAAGCTCGCTCCCACATTTGCCCGCGTTTATCCCGTGGGAACGCGGTCGAATGTGGGAGCGGGCTTGCCCGCGAAGAGGCCACCCGCCTCACCGCATTATTTAAAGGCTCAACGGCCGGTTCGACGCCTTGATGAACGCCTTCTTCAAATCCTCAAACGTATGCACTGCCGGAAACTGCGGGAACTCGCGAATCACATTCTCCGGGGCATGGAACAGAATCCCCTGGTCCGCCTCACCCAGCATGGTGGTGTCGTTATAGGAATCACCCGCCGCAATCACTCGGTAATAGAGCGTCTTGAACGCCAACACCGACTGGCGCTTGGGATCTTTCTGGCGCAACTGGTAGCTGACCACCCGGTCGTTTTCATCGGTGATCAGGCGGTGGCAGAGCAAAGTCGGAAAGCCCAGTTGGCGCATCAGCGGCTGGGAAAACTCGTAGAAAGTGTCAGAAAGGATCACCACCTGGAAGCGCTCGCGCAGCCAGTTGACGAACTCAATGGCGCCGTCCAGGGGCTTGAGGCTGGCAATCACTTCCTGGATATCACCGAGCTTGAGCCCGTGCTCGTCAAGAATGCGCAGGCGCTGCTTCATCAGCACGTCGTAATCGGGAATGTCACGGGTGGTCGCGCGCAGGGATTCAATACCGGTTTTTTCGGCGAAGGCGATCCAGATTTCCGGAACCAGCACCCCTTCCAGGTCGAGACAGGCAATTTCCACAAGACACTCCGTTCGTATTATTCAAGTTGAGCGAGCAAAAGGACTGCCGAACTCTAGCGACTCAAGCACGCCGCCGCAACGCAGGGTGGATTTTGATACCATCGCCCCCTATAGAGCGCTCAGCGCCACTGACCTGTAGGAACCGTCCTGATGAACCAAGCCTTCGACGTCGTTGAACTCGCCACGACCTATGCCAACAAGTCCGCCCAGGACATTCTCAAGCTGGCGTTCAGCCAGTTCGGCGATGACCTGTGGATTTCCTTCAGCGGCGCCGAGGATGTGGTGCTGGTGGACATGGCCTGGAAGCTGAACAAGAACGTCAAGGTGTTCAGCCTTGACACCGGGCGCCTGCACCCGGAAACCTACCGGTTTATCGAACAGGTGCGTGAGTTCTACAAGATCGACATCGAACTGATCTCGCCGGACCAGAGCAGGCTGGAACCCTTCGTCAAGGAAAAGGGCCTGTTCAGCTTCTATAAGGACGGTCATGGCGAGTGCTGCGGCATACGCAAGATCGAACCGTTGCGCCGCAAACTCGCCGACGTTCGCGCCTGGGCCACCGGCCAGCGCCGCGACCAGAGCCCGGGCACCCGAAGCCAGGTGGCCGCGTTGGAAATCGATACGGCGTTTTCTACCCCTGAACGTACCTTGTACAAGTTCAACCCGCTGGCGCAGATGACCAGCGAGGAGATCTGGGGTTATATCCGTATGCTGGAATTGCCCTACAACAGCCTGCATGAACGCGGCTTTATCAGCATCGGCTGCGAGCCCTGCACTCGCCCGGTCTTGCCCAACCAGCATGAGCGTGAAGGCCGCTGGTGGTGGGAAGAAGCCACGCAGAAGGAATGCGGGCTGCATGCCGGGAATATCATCAGCAAGACAAAAGGCTGACGCAATTAACATGTGGGACCCTCGATGGCAGAGTGTCAGGCACTGTACTGGTGACTGGTCCGGCGCTATCGGGGGCAAGCCCCCTCCCACATTTGTTTTGTGTTGGCCATAAACGTGTACACATAATTGTAACCATCGGTGCCATTTATGTGTGCAATCCTGTACTAGCCGCACCAAAACGTAACACTTTATTCCTTTCGGTCTTCGCCCTCCTAAGTCAGCGCCCTTCCTCTCGAAAATAAATAGCTGTTCGAACGGTCAATTTATATCGCTTTCAATTCAGCCAGTTATTTCAATCAGCGATAAAAACGAAATTAACCAGCGTTCTGATAGTTCGAAAGCTGGCACGCATGTGGCTTAAGGTGAAATGCGCTTTGTATACAATAAATACAAAACCTACATACACTTTGCCATCTGCCGACTTGCTGCGGATGCGCTGGAGCCTGCCGGAATGCGTACAAGCCTCTCGAATGACGTCGCACTGGATCTACCCTCCTCCGCCCTGAATCCCCAGGCGGCAAGCCCCGGCCCGCTGGTGCTCAGCCCACGCCTGCACAACAAGGATCTCGCGCCGACCAAGGTCGAAGGTCGTCGCTGGGGGCGCTACAGCATCTTCGCGCTGTGGACCAACGACGTGCATAACATCGCCAACTATTCATTCGCCATCGGCCTGTATGCATTGGGCCTGGGCGGTTGGCAGATCTTGCTGTCCCTGGGGATCGGTGCGGCACTGGTGTACTTTTTCATGAACCTGTCGGGCTATATGGGCCAGAAGACGGGCGTGCCGTTTCCGGTGATCAGCCGTATCAGCTTCGGTATTCATGGTGCACAGATTCCGGCGTTGATCCGCGCCGTGATTGCAATTGCCTGGTTCGGTATCCAGACCTACCTGGCATCGGTGGTTTTCCGCGTGTTGCTGACGGCGATTCATCCGGGGTTTGCCGACTATGACCACAACGCGATCCTAGGCCTGTCTTCGTTAGGCTGGGCGTGTTTCGTGGCGATTTGGCTGGTGCAACTGGTGATCCTGGCCTATGGCATGGAAATGGTCCGTCGCTATGAAGGCTTCGCCGGACCGGTGATTTTACTCACCGTGGCTTCGCTGGCCGGCTGGATGTACTTCCAGGCAGGAGGCAACATTGCCTGGTCGATCCGCGAGCCGCTGAGCGGCGGCGAGATGTGGCGCAATATCTTTGCCGGTGGCGCGTTGTGGCTGGCGATCTACGGCACGCTGATCCTCAACTTTTGCGATTTCGCGCGCTCCTCGCCCTGCCGCAAGACGATTCTGGTGGGTAATTTCTGGGGCCTGCCGGTGAATATCCTGGTGTTCGCCGCCATCACCGTGCTGCTGTGCGGCGGGCAGTTCCAGCTCAATGGTCGGGTGATCGAAAGCCCGACCGAAATCATCGCCGCCATTCCCAATACCTTTTTTCTCGTGCTCGGCTGCCTGGCCTTCCTGATCGTCACGGTGGCGGTGAACATCATGGCCAACTTCGTCGCGCCGGCTTTTGTACTGAGCAACCTGGCGCCCAAGTACTTGAATTTCCGTCGTGCCGGGTTGATCAGCGCCACCGTGGCGGTGCTGATCCTGCCGTGGAACCTCTACAACAGCCCGCTGGTGATCGTGTATTTCCTGTCCGGCCTGGGCGCACTGCTGGGGCCACTCTACGGCGTGATCATGGTCGACTACTGGCTGATCCGCAAAAGCCAGGTGGATGTGCCGCAGCTGTATAGCGAAGACGCACTCGGGGTTTATTACTACAGCCGGGGCGTGAACCTGCGCGCTGTGGCGGCGTTCGTGCCGGCAGCGGTGATCGCCATCCTGCTGGCACTGCTGCCCGGGTTCGCCAGCGTTTCGCCGTTCTCCTGGCTGTTTGGCGCCGGTATTGCAGGGTTGCTGTACCTGCTGATCGCCAAGCGCCAGCCGTTCTACGCCGATGTCAGCGGCGAAAGTATTGCAGTCGACAACGTCAGTCATTAAACAAGGACATTTCATGCGCATCCTCGTGGTCAACGTCAACACCACCGAATCCATCACCGAAACCATCGCCCAGCAGGCGCGCAGCGTGGCCTCGCCGGGTACCGAGATTGTCGGGCTTACCCCCTACTTTGGCGCCGAGTCGGTGGAGGGCAACTTTGAAAGCTACCTGGCGGCCATCGCGGTAATGGATCGCGTGATGACCTATGACCAGCCATTTGATGCGGTGATCCAGGCCGGTTACGGTGAGCATGGTCGCGAAGGCCTGCAGGAATTGCTCAACGTGCCGG
This sequence comes from Pseudomonas sp. R5-89-07, assembly GCF_003851685.1. NCBI lineage: Bacteria > Pseudomonadati > Pseudomonadota > Gammaproteobacteria > Pseudomonadales > Pseudomonadaceae > Pseudomonas > Pseudomonas sp. R5-89-07. Next base: position 4,435,370 of record NZ_CP027727.1, read on the forward strand.
TGGTGGATATCACCGAAGCCGCAGCCAGCACGGCGATGTTTTTGGGTCACGCCTATTCGGTGGTGACCACGCTGGACCGCACGGTGCCACTGATCGAAGACCGGCTGAAGCTGGCCGGCCTGTACCAGCGCTGCGCCTCGGTGCGCGCCAGTGGCATGGCGGTGCTGGAACTCGAGGAAGACCCGCTGGCTGCGATGGAGGCCATCGTGCGCCAGGCGGAACTGGCGATCAGTGAGGACAAGGCAGAAGTGATCTGCCTGGGCTGCGGCGGCATGGCCGGACTGGATGAGCAGATCCGCCAGCGCACCGGGGTGCCGGTGGTGGATGGGGTGACGGCGGCGGTGACGATCGCTGAATCGCTGGTGCGGTTGGGGTTGTCCACGTCGAAGATCAGGACCTATGCCACGCCAAGGCCAAAGAAAGTGCTGGGTTGGCCCGGCAAGTTCGGGCACTGAAAATGAAATGTGGGAGGGGGCTTGCCCCCTCCCACATTTTGCTCACTTCAAGCCAGTTAGATCGCGCTGAATCGTTGAGCCAACCGCTGCTCGACAAACTGCTCGATCACGAAATCCACAAACGCCCGCGTCTTGCCAGGTAATAGTTTGTGCTCGGCGTAATAGATAGAGATATTGCCGTCGTCCACATACCAGTCCGGCAACACCCGCACCACCGCGCCGCTGTCGAGGAACGGCACGGCCATCGGCATGCTGACCAGCGCAATGCCCAGGCCCTGGGCGCTGGCGCAGCAGGCGGCTTCGGAATCGCTCATGGTCATCGCGGCCTTGAGCACCAGTGGGCTGTGCTCGCGCTCGCGATGGGTCAGTTGCCATGAACGCACCCGCCCGGTTTGCGGTGAACGAATCAGGATGCCTTGGCAACGCGACAAATCCTCGGGCGCACGCACCGCTGGGCTTTGCGCCAGGTAAGCCGGCGAAGCCACCAGCACCCGGTGCGCCGGCGTCAACTTGCGCGCCACCACGCCTTGGGGCAGTTCAAATCCACCGCCAATGGCGGCGTCAAAGCCCTGGCCGATCAAGTCGACCTGGCGGTTATCGAAATGCCAGTCCGGGCTGATAGCCGGGAAGCGCTGCATGAACTCACCCAACAGCGGCACCACGTACCGATTGCCGAACACGGTGCCCATGCTGACCTTCAGCGTGCCCACCGGCCGCCCTTCGGCGCTGGCCAGGTTGGCCACGGCGTTTTGAATCGTGGTCAGGCTACCACTGACCTCATCAAGGAACAGCTTGCCGGCTTCGGTCAGGGTCAGGCGTCGGGTACTGCGCTGAAACAGCCTGACGCCCAGGCGCACTTCCAGCTTGGCCACGCTTTTGCCGACCGCTGCGGGCGTCAGGCTAAGGTGTCGCGCTGCCTCGGCGAAGCTACCGCCCTCGGCGCTGCGCACAAAGCATTCGATACTGCCAAAGCTCTCCATACCGCCCCACTCTAAACTTATGGTTTACACAGACTATAGCAATCACGCTCTACCGGTGCCGACGAGCGAGGTCGATACTCACTCCATCAACTACTTGGAGATCGACATGACCACACCTACCCTCACTGGCAAAGTCGCCTTGGTTCAAGGCGGTTCCCGCGGCATCGGCGCTGCCATCGTCAAGCGCCTCGCCGCACAAGGCGCCGCCGTTGCCTTTACCTACGTCAGCTCGGCCGCCAAGGCTGAGGCTTTACAGAACAGCGTGATCAGCGAAGGCGGCAAAGCCCTGGCGATTCATGCCGACAGTGCCGATGCCACGGCGATTCGCAACGCGGTCAACGTAACGGTCGACACCTTCGGCCGCCTGGATATTCTGGTGAACAACGCGGGCTTGCTGGCCATCGCGCCGCTGGAAGCGTTCACGCTGGAAGACTTCGACCAGACCCTGGCAATCAACGTGCGCAGTGTCTTTATCGCCACCCAGGAAGCCGCCAGGCACATGGGCGAAGGTGGCCGGGTGATCAACATCGGCAGCACCAACGCCGAACGCATGCCGTTTGGCGGCGGTGGGCCGTATGCGATGAGCAAGGCGGCGCTGGTCGGTTTGACCAAAGGCCTGGCACGGGACCTGGGGCCACGGGGAATCACCATCAATAACGTACAGCCAGGCCCGGTGGATACTGACATGAACCCGGCAGACAGTGATTTTGCCGAGAGTCTGATGGGGCTGATGGCGGTGGGGCGGTATGGGCACGTGGAGGAAATCGCCAGCTTCGTGGCGTATCTCGCCGGGCCGGAAGCCGGGTACATCACTGGCGCCAGCTTGACCATCGACGGTGGCTTCAGCGCCTGAGGTTTTGGCAACACTGCACAACCCATGTGGGAGGGGGCTTGCCCCCGATAGCGGTGTATCAGTCATTTATCTGTGACTGACCCACCCGCATCGGGGGCAAGCCCCCTCCCACATTTTTTCGGCGTTGAATCAAGGCATGGGCGGCAGGCCATACTCAGCCAGATCAAACTCCGCGAGTTTGCGGATGATCAGGTCGGCATGCTGATACTTGCTGTCGGCCATGGCTTCATCGGGCACGGCAACAGCGGTCATGTGCGCCGCTTTCGCCGCCGTCACGCCGAACGGCGAGTCCTCGAAGACCAGGCAATCCTCGGGGGCCACGCCCAGGCGACGCGCGGCGGTGAGGAAGATATCCGGCGCGGGCTTGGCGGCGCCGACTTCCGGATCGTCGGCGGTCACGATGGTGTCGAACAGGCCAAACCACTCGCGGTGCAAAGTGGTCTTGTGGCCGAACGAGTTGCGCGACGAACTGGTGCCCACGGCAATCGGAATGTTGTGCGCCTTCAAATGCCGCACCAACGCCTCGGCGCCAGGCATGCCCAGCGCTTTGGGAAAGCGCTCGCTCATCAGCGGTTCGCGAATCTCTAGAAACTCTGCCGGCGTAATCGGCAAGTCCAGCGCCTTGACCACATAGTCTGCCAGGTCCTGGGCGCCGCGCCCGATGATGTGCTGCTTGATGCCCCAGTCATAGGTGCGGCCGTAGCGTTCGGCGATGATTTGCGTGACTTCGGTGTAGATGCCTTCGGTATCCAGCAATAACCCGTCCATATCGAAAATAACGGCCTTGATTTGGACAGCGGTATGCGGTGCATTCATCACAACAGAACCCTGGGGGAAGGACTAAAAGGATTCAGCACAATAACGGCCCTGGTTGCTTGCAAGCAACCTTCGTAAATCCCGAATTGGGTATTCATACCAGGCAACAGTTTTGTCGACCTGCGTGCGCGGCGCCCGTCTAGGGTTTGTGCGAGACAGCGATCAGCCTTTGACCAGAGCCTGAAAATACACCTTGCAAACCTTATAAAAGACTTATTAACCTCAAATAAATTCGATCCACTGGACGCGTAAATCCGTCAAACAGCTGCTTCGGCTGCATACCTATCATCAGCAACAGATACGCGATGCGGTGTCGGCGCTTGAGCGCATGCCCGATACAGTTAATGTCAAGAGGCTGGTTAATTGGCCCCACGGCTATCGGCTTCGGGTAGGTCAGTACCGAGTCGTGTTCGACTGGGACGGGGACATCCATGTGGTCAGCATCCAAGAGGTCAAGAAACGTGACGAGCGAACCTATTGCCGTACAGATCATCCACAATACCGAGGGCAAGCCAGCCTTCGTAGTGATTCCCTATGAACATTACGTGGCCCAGCAAAACGACCCAAATCTGATTCCCCATGCAGTCGTCAGCCGCTTGGTGGATGGAGCAACGCCTATACGGGCCTGGCGCGAACACCTGAACCTCACCCAGGAAGAAGTCGCCCAGCGACTGGGCATTTCACAACCTGCATTCGCCCAGCAAGAAGCGGTAAACAAGCCGCGTCGGACCACGCGGGAAAAGATTGCCAAGGCATTTGGTATAAACGCCTGTCAACTTGAGCTATGACCTCCTCCCGGTCAATCGGCACCTTCGCGCCCCTCTCAAAGCGAACCCAAGCATGCTCTTTCGTATAGCCGCCGACAGCCTGGTGCTGTTCCATCTGGGCTTCATTCTGTTCGTGCTGTTCGGCGGACTGCTGGCCCTCAAGTGGCGATCACTCATCTGGCTGCACCTGCCCGCTGCCGCCTGGGGCGTTGCCGTGGAAGTATTTCACCTGCCCTGCCCGCTCACTCGCTGGGAAAACCTGTTGCGCCACATGGCCGGGCAGGACGGTTATGGCGCAGGCTTCATCGAGCATTACATCCTTACGCTGATCTACCCGGCCGGGCTCACGCCGCAGATCCAACTGGGCTTGGGCGCGTTGGTGCTGCTGATCAATATCGCGGTGTATGCGCGACTGATCCGACGTTATCGACAGGCTTGAGACAGCCACACTGGTGAAGAATCAGGGTCCCTCTGCTCCCTCGTAGACGCCGCCATGTCCGAAGCCTTCGAAGTTCCCAGCCCTCACGAAAAACACCTTGAACACACCACCGAACATGCCCACGGCCGTGGCGACAGCTTCGCCAGCCGCATCGCGGTGATGACCGCCATCATGGCCACCGTTGGCGCCATGCTCAGCTACCAGGCCGGCTCCAGCGAAAGCGAGGCGGCGATGGACAAAAACAACGCTGCCATCATCAAGACCGAAGCCGCCAACCAATGGAATTACTACCAGGCCAAATCCAGCCGCCAGAACCTGGCGGAACTGGCCACGCATATCCCTGGCGTGGATGCCGCCCACTACAACGACGAAATCCAGCGCTATAAAAGCCAGAAGGAAGAGGTGCGCAAACAGGCAGAGACGCTTGAAGCCAGTTCGCGGGAATGGGACCACAAATCCGAGCAAGCGCTGCATCAGCACCATCGCTGGGCACAGGCCATGACAGCGATTCAGATCGCGATTTCGCTGGCGGCGATCACCTTGCTGACGCGCAAAGAATGGCTCAAGCGCCTGTCATACACCGCCGGCGGCGTGGCGGTGGTGCTCGGCAACCTGGCTTGGCTGCATCTCTAGACACTGGATCGTGAACACCATCAAAGTGATTTCAACCTGCCAACTGAGCGATTAGAGTGACGCGGCTCGCTGGCGTTTGCCCCATTTGATCCGTTCAAAAAGACTCTATAAAAATGAAGATATCGTTCGTCGTATCGCTGATGGGTTTATCGCTGACGCAAATCCCTCTGTCCATGGCAGACAATGCCAACGGGAAAAACCTGTATTTACAGCGATGCGCCATGTGCCACGGAGCCGATATCCGAGGCACAGGGCCATTGGCCCATAAAAGCAGCCCTCCTACACCTGATCTCACGACTTCCGCGTTCAAGAAGCGGTTGCATGATTATCCGGGCGTCATCGTGTCGTCGGTAATCCTGCGGCCAAATGGAGATTTGATCCCGAACACCTTGCGAGAAAATGGCGTGAAGCTAGCGCCACACGCCTGGAGCGTTAAGGATTTTCGCGACTTGAATCAATATATGGGTGACGTCATCGCGAAAAGTCGATGAGTTGAAGATGAGCGTCACATTCAAATATTGCTCGCCGGGTTTTGTGAAAGAGGAACAACCCAATGGACAAGGTAGTGAGAGAAGACCTGTCGAGGCCGCAAGCGATCAGTTTGCGCGAGGCATTCGGGTTCTGGTTGAAGCTCGGCTTCATCAGCTTCGGCGGCCCAGCCGGGCAGATCTCGATCATGCACCAGGAGCTGGTAGAGCGGCGGCGCTGGATATCCGAGCGCAGATTCCTGCATGCCCTGAACTACTGCATGCTGCTACCGGGGCCAGAAGCCCAACAGTTGGCAACCTACATTGGCTGGCTGATGCATCGTACCTGGGGTGGGGTCATTGCCGGGGTACTCTTCATATTGCCGTCATTGTTCATCCTGATCGCGTTGTCATGGATGTATATCGCCTTTGGCGACGTGCCTGTGGTGGCGGGGCTGTTCTATGGCATCAAGCCGGCCGTAACTGCCATCGTGGTGCAGGCCGCCCACCGAATCGGCTCGCGGGCCTTGAAGAACAACGCGTTATGGGCGATAGCGGCGGCGTCATTCGTTGCAATCTTTGCGTTTAATGTTCCATTCCCGTTGATCGTGCTCTGCGCTGCGCTGATCGGTTATGCCGGTGGTCGTCTGGCGCCCGAGAAATTCAGAGCAGGTGGCCATCGCGCCGCCGAAAAAACCTTCGGCCCGGCCTTGATCGATGACGATACCCCGCCGCCGGAGCATGCCCGTTTCAGCTGGTTGAAACTGGCACTGCTTGCGCTGATTGGCGCCGCGCTATGGGCGTTGCCGATGGGAGTACTGACCGCTCTTTTTGGCTGGGAAGGCACATTGACCCAAATGAGCTGGTTCTTCACCAAGGCCGCCCTACTGACCTTTGGTGGGGCCTACGCTGTGCTCCCGTATGTTTACCAGGGCGCGGTGGGCCATTATGGCTGGCTAACGCCGACGCAGATGATCGACGGGCTGGCGCTAGGGGAAACCACACCAGGGCCGCTGATCATGGTGGTGGCCTTTGTCGGCTTTGTCGGGGCTTATGTCTCGCAGGTGTTCGGTGCAGATCAAATGTTTCTGGCGGGGGCCGTCGCTGCCTGCCTGGTGACCTGGTTCACTTTTCTGCCTTCATTCCTGTTCATCCTCGCGGGCGGCCCACTGGTGGAGTCGACCCACAACCAACTCAAGTTCACCGCACCACTCACCGCCATTACCGCGGCGGTGGTTGGCGTGATCCTCAATCTGGCGTGCTTCTTCGGCTATCACGTGCTTTGGCCGCAGGGTTTGAGCGGCAACCTGGACTGGCCCTCTGCACTGATCGCCATGGCGGCGGCGGTGGCCTTGTTTCGCTTCAAACGAGGCGTCATCCAGGTACTGATGGGCTGCGCACTCGTCGGCCTGGCCGTGCATCTGCTGCGGTAAAGCACGGGGTGGATGGGGCGTGAACCTTATGCGCCCAACCCGATCCAGCCATGAATGCCGACATAGAGGCCAACGCCGATAATCAGCACACTGGAAAAATAAGGCGCACGACGAGCAACCGTGCCCAGCCAAGGCCAACGATTGGACGCCTGCCTGGCACCAATAGCCGCCGCAGCCCCTACGGTGACCAGCGTGATCGCCAAGCCAATGCTGAAACACAGGACAAGCATGCCACCCAATGCCACCTCTTTAACCTGAAGGCAAAGCAGCAGCACCGTAATGGCAGCGGGGCATGGAATCAGGCCGCCCGTCAGGCCAAACATGACGATCTGCCCCGTAGTGACTTCCCGGCTGGTAAAGCGCTTACGGATATCATCAGCATGGGCGCGCTCATGGGCATCCTGATAGCCATCACTCGCTAATTCCAGCCCTGCCAGTTCGGCATGCGCGTGCCCGTGATCATGCTCCGTGTACTGCAGATCGTAATCATGAGAATGGCCTGCATGCCCAAGGCTCAAGCGAGCCCTGAATTCATGGGGCTCCGGGATAGCGAACGACGACTCCACAAAGCCTTCGCGCTCAATGAAGGAAAACGCTTGCAGGCTGCCGTCTGGTCGGGTTGTGGTCAGGCGAACATCCGAGGCAGACCAGGCATGGCCGGTGAGTGTTTTCAGACGCCAGCGCGGCGCGGTGCCCTCCTCGAAGATCGACAGTTCGACCCGACCATGGCCGGTATCCACTCGGTGAACCTCGTCATGATGGCCATGTCCGTCGTGGTGGTGCGCATGGTCTTGCTCGAACTTGAACACCTGCTCGCCGCGCCAAGTCCGCCATAGCATCCACAGCGCAATGGCGATAATCAGCGCAGCGGATGCCAACTGGAAATACGGCTCAGTGGTTTGAGCGTCCAAGCCTTTGCCCAGGTACATACCGCCGATGGCCACCAGCCATACAACGGCGGTGTGCGACAGCGTAGCCGCCAGGCCCAGCAACACTGCCTGTTTTACCGAGCCCCGAATGGCAACGATAAAAGCCGCCATCATGGTTTTTGAATGGCCGGGCTCCAGCCCGTGCAATGCACCCAGCACTATTGCGCTGGGAAAATAAAGCCAAGCGTGAGCCCCGCCTTGCTGAAGCAAGTCTGCAAAATTTGGCATAAAAAGACCTACTTCGAATAACGGCGGATGGCTTCAAGCAACTCATCAACGCCCTTGGCCCGCTCTTCATCGCTCAACGCAGGGTCGGCGACATGAGCGTGAGCGTGCGCTTCGATGATTTCATCCATCAAACCATTCATCGCCCCGCGCGTGGCGGCTGCGACGTGCAAGGTTTTCGCACAATCGGCGTCTGACTCCAGCGCTCGCTCGATGGCCTGTACCTGTCCGGCAATGCGCCGTACGCGTTTCAACAGGTTGTCTTTTTGTGCATGTGTGTGAGACATACTATACCCCCCCTACCTATAGGATGCGGATGATCACTTGAGTTGGGGGTATTAGCAAGGGGTAGGTGTGTTCATCTCGACTGGCTCGGCTCTTCGTACACGGCCAAGTGTTCCCATAGACGTTCCCATATCGGCCTTTTCTGCCATCCTAAAAACACAAAACCCCTGAAAACTTTAACGTTTTCAGGGGTCTTGTCGTTTCGAATGTGGCGGTGAAGGAGAGATTCGAACTCTCGATACAATTTCTTGTATACACACTTTCCAGGCGTGCTCCTTAAGCCACTCGGACACTTCACCGTATCTCGTCAAACCAGTTCAGTCTGTCGAGGCGCGCTAATGTAGTCGAAAGCCTTTCTGATGGCAAAGGTTTTTTTCAGAATTTTCATGCGGTTAGACGGGTATGTTGGAACCGGGCCTGTGCGCGATGGTGATTGTGCCAATCTCGGGCATGGATCGGCATGGTCTACGCTGGCTATTGTGCCCTGCCGCAGGCGTTCTGCTGCCGGGTATGCTGCCAAAGCCTGACTGGGCAGTCAGTCACGGCGCTTTACCCGCGCGAGCGTGGTGGGTAACGTCTGCTGCATTCTTCTATAACAAGTCCTACAAGGAACCGCGTCATGAGTGAGTTGATTGCCTACCACCTCGAAGACGGTATCGCGACCCTGACCCTGAGCAATGGCAAGGTCAATGCCATTTCTCCTGCCGTGGTCAGTGCATTTAATGCGGCGCTGGATCAGGCGGAGAAGGATCGGGCTGTGGTGGTCATCACGGGCACGCCGGGGATTCTGTCGGGTGGCTATGATTTGAAGGTGATGACGGCCGGTCCAAAAGAGGCCATCGGCCTGGTGACGTCGGGCTCGACGCTGGCGCGCCGCCTGTTGTCGCATCCGTTCCCGGTGATCGTGGCGTGCCCTGGGCATGCGGTGGCCAAGGGTGCGTTCCTGCTGTTGTCGGCGGATTATCGGATCGGTGTGGAAGGCCCGTTCAGCATCGGCCTGAATGAAGTGGCGATTGGTATGACCATGCACCACGCCGGTATCGAGTTGGCGCGGGATCGTCTGCGCAAGTCGGCGTTTCATCGGTCGGTGATCAATGCCGAGATGTTTGACCCCCAAGGCGCTCTGCAAGCAGGCTTCCTCGATAAGGTAGTGGCGCCGGAAGAACTGCACGCGGCAGCGCTGGAAGCGGCGCGGCAATTGAAAAAGATCAACATGAACGCGCACAAGCAAACCAAGTTGAAGGTGCGCAAGGCGCTGCTGGAGGCCTTGGACGATGCAATTATCCAGGACCAGGGCCATAACCTGATGTAACTCCCCCCACATCTGCCGTGCTGGAGCCCGACCTGGAGTCGGGCTTTTTCTTACAGTCCAAGCCGAAACTGCCTGCGCCGCTCTAGACAGCCTGTATCAGCACATGTTGAAACATGCGCTTAAACTTCGCCTATCTCCTACCTCCGCAGGGGCAATTGCCGAATACAGTGCACATCCGTACACTGCGCCACCTTTTGTCCCGGTGGGCTTGTGTCGATGCTTTTTCTGTTACGTATGTTGTTGATGGGCCTGCATTTTATAGTCGCTGGTGTAATGGGCGTACTGGTGGGGATCTGCCGGCCGTTCAATCCGGACAACAGCCGCCTGTGTGCCCGCCTGTATGCACTGCCGGCGATGTGGATCCTGCGCCTGAACGTGCAAACCGATGTCGACTCCCTGCGTAACAAGCCCGGGCCCTGCGTGGTGGTTGCCAACCACCAGTCCAACTATGATCTGTTTGTGCTCGGCACCGTAGTGCCCTACCGCACTGTATGCGTCGCCAAGAAAAGCCTGAAATGGGTGCCGTTGTTCGGCCAGTTGTTCTGGCTGGCCGGCAATGTATTGATCGACCGCGGCAATGCGCACAAGGCGCGCCGTGCCATGCTCACCACCACCCGCACCTTGCAGCATGCAGACACGTCCATCTGGGTATTTCCCGAAGGCACGCGCAACCTGGGCAAAGGTTTGTTGCCGTTCAAAAAGGGTGCGTTCCATATGGCGATTACAGCCGGTGTGCCGATCGTGCAGGTGTGTGTCAGTAACTACGTCGTCCATATGCGTCTTAATCGCTGGAACAGTGGGGATGTGCTCATACGCTCGTTGGCGCCGATTCCTACTGCGGGGATGACTGCGGACGACGTTCCGGCCTTGATGCAAGCCTGTCAGGCACAGATGGACGAATGCATTGCGCAGATGGATCGCGAGCTGAAAAACGCTTGGGCACCTGCGGCTGTGTGATTTGGGGGCTACGCGCCCCAGCGCAAGCAAGCATAGTCTCCATCAAAAGAAGCCCGCCACCACCTTCATCACAACGGAACGCCATTCAGGCTAAGCTGCCCAACATCTGTCCTATTGATAAGAAGTGATCAGCACCATGGGTAGAGTCGTTGCGGCCGCCGTCTACAGCGCCGGAAAGAAAGTCACTGATATCACCCTCGATGAAGGCGCGGCCTGGGCTGCCAAACCCGGCCACTTTGTGTGGATCGGCCTGGAAGAACCCAGCGCTCAAGAGCTGAACAACCTGCAACGCCAGTTCAACCTGCACGAACTGGCGATCGAAGACGCCATGGAAAAGCACAGCCGCCCGAAGCTGGAAACCTTCGGCGACGCGCTGTTTATCGTGACCTATTCACCGGTGCGCGAGAACGGCAAGCTGGAGTTTATCGAAACCCATATCTTCGCCGGCAATGGCTACATCATCACCGCACGTAACGGACATTCGGCGTCCTACGGTTTTGTGCGCCAACGCTGTGAGGCGCGTCCGTTGTTGCTGGAGCATGGGGAAGATTTCGTACTCTATGCCCTGCTGGATTTCGTCACCGAAAACTACCAGCCGGTCAGCGAGGCGATCCACGCCGAGATCGATGAGCTGGAGCGCAACGTGCTGTGCAGTTCACTGAGCGAGCGCGATATTCAGAACCTTCACGGCCTGCGCCGCGACGTGCTGCGGCTCAAGCGCTATGTGGCGCCGATGGTGGAGATCAGCCAGGAATTGCAGAAGCTGAGCTTCCCGTTTATCGACAAGAACATGCGCCCGTATTTCCGTGACGTGCAGATCCACGTCACGCGGCAGATGGAAGACCTGACGACCCTGCGCGATATCGCCAGCCAGACCATCGAGATTGGTGTGTTGCTGGAGGCCTCCCGTCAGAGCGTGGTACAGCGCAAGTTCGCCGCCTGGGCGGCGATCCTCGCGTTCCCCACGGCGGTCGCGGGAATTTATGGGATGAATTTCCAGAACATGCCCGAGCTGCAATGGCACTACGGCTATTTTGCAGTGCTCGGGTTTATTGCGGTGGGCTGCACCAGCCTGTGGGCGAGCTTCAAGCGTTCGGGATGGCTTTAGGCTTGTGCGCCACAAAGCGCATTATCCATTCCGCCACGGTCGCACCGTGGTGGTCGCGCTCAAGGCTGGCCACGCCGTGGGTGTAAACCTTTTCGCCCAGGGTTGTCTGAAGAATCTCGAGCAATTCGCGGGAATAGTCATGGACAAATTCCGGGTGGCCCTGGAAGCACAACACCTGGTCACCGATGTGGTACGCCGCAATCGGGCAAAACTCACTCGAGGCAATGACCGTGGCATTTTCCGGCAAACTGGTGACCTGGTCCTGATGGCTGATCAATAGCGTCAGTTCCGGCACTTCCGGGCTCATCCAGGGTGCCTTGGCATCGAGCGTGTAATCGTGAATGCCCATGCCCCAGCCCTGGCTGGCGCGTTCGGTCTTGCCGCCAAGCAGCAACGCCAGCAACTGGTGGCCGAAGCAGATGCCCAATAACTTGTCGCCGCGCTCATAGCGTTGGAGCACGTAGGTCTTGAGGGTCTGGATCCAGGGATCGGTGCCGAACGAGTCAGCCTTGCTGCCGGTGATCAGGTACGCGTCGAATACTTCGTCATCCGGTGGGTATTCACCCTGCACCACGTTGTAAACAACGAACTCGGCGGCAATCGGCTGCTGGGCGAACAGGCGCTTGAACATCTGCCCGTAACCTTGGTACTGATCGATCAGGCCTGGACGCAGAATATCGGTTTCCAGGATGCAGACGCGTAGCGACATAAAAAATACCTGACACGGCGATGGGAATATTGAACACCCCAGAGCGTGCCTTGAAACACCTGTTCAAAGCAAGCCCCTCCCCTATTCTGATCAGCCGAACGTTTCACCCTGTGCGGCTTTCTCCAGCAACAGCGTCGGCGGTGCAAACCGCTCGCCATAGGCGTCGGCCAGATAGCGTGACCGGGCGATGAAGTCGTTCAGGCCGTACTGGTTGATAAACTGCAAAGCGCCGCCGCTCCAGGCGGCAAAGCCAATGCCGAAGATCGAACCGATATTGGCGTCGGCTGTGGACATCAACACGCCCTCCTCTAAGCAACGCACGGTTTCGATAGCCTGGATAAACAGCAAGCGGTCGCGCACGTCCTGGGGCGAAATCTGTTGGCCCGGCTGTTCGAACCGCGCCTTGAGTTCTGGCCACAGATGTTTCTGGCCACCTGTTGGATAGTCGTAAAAACCACCCCCTGCGGCTTTGCCCGTGCGTTTGTATTCGTTGACCAACAGATCGATCACCACCGTTGCCGGATGAGTCGGCGCTACCTTGCCTTCGGCTTGCAGGTCCTTGGTGGTTTGCTGGCGGATATGACTCATCAGGCTCAGGGATACTTCATCCGACACTGCCAGTGGCCCTACCGGCATACCGGCCTTGCGCGCTTCGGTCTCGACCATCGGAGCCGCCACGCCTTCGCCGAGCATGGCGATGCCTTCGTTGGTGAAGGTACCGAACACTCGCGAGGTGAAAAAGCCGCGGCTGTCGTTGACCACAATCGGGGTTTTCTTGATTTGCAGTACGAAGTCGAAACCCCGAGCCAGGGTTTCGTCGCGGGTATGAGCGCCCTTGATGATTTCCACCAGGGGCATCTTGTCCACCGGGCTGAAGAAATGCAGGCCGATGAATGTGCCTGGGTCGGGCACTGCGGCTGCCAAACCGCTGATGGGTAAGGTCGAGGTGTTGGAAGCAATCACCGCGTGAGCCCCGACCACGCGTTGCGCAGCGGCCGAAACGCGGGCCTTGAGTTCGCGGTCTTCAAATACCGCTTCGATCACCAAGTCACAGCCGGCCAGGTCGGCGTCATCCTGTGTGGGAAGAATGCGCGCCAATGTGGTTTCGCGCTGCTCGGCAGTCAATTGGCCACGGCCGACTTTCTTATCCAGCAACGCGGCCGAATGCGCCTTGCCTTTCTCGGCAGCTGCCAGGTTGATGTCCTTGAGCACCACATCGATACCCGCACAGGCACTGACATAGGCGATGCCCGCGCCCATCATGCCGGCGCCGAGTATGCCGACCTTGCGCGTCACATACGGTGCGAAGCCCTGTGGGCGCGAACGGCCGGCATTGATTTCATTGAGCTGAAACCAGAACGTGCCGATCATGTTTTTTGCCACCTGCCCGGTGACCAGTTCGGTGAAATAGCGGGTTTCGATCAGGTGCGCGGTATCGAAATCCACTTGGGCGCCTTCCACGGCAGCGCAAAGGATTTTCTCCGGCGCCGGGAAACAGCCCTGGGTCTTGCTGCGCAGGATCGACGGCGCAATGGCGAGCATCTGCGCAACTTTGGGGTTCGACGGCGTGCCGCCGGGTATCTGGTAGCCCTTGGTGTCCCACGGCTGCGTGGCCTGCGGATGGTCGAGAATCCAGGCGCGCGACTTGGCCAGCAGCTCATCGCGATCTGCCGCCACTTCATCGATCAAGCCCGCCTGCAGTGCCTGCGCCGGCCGTAGTTTGTTGCCTTCGAGCAGGTACGGCAGGGCTTTTTCCAGGCCCAGCAGGCGCACCATGCGCACCACACCGCCACCGCCCGGCAACAGGCCCAGGGTGACTTCCGGCAAACCGAGTTGCACGGACTTATCGTCCAGCGCGACCCGGTGATGACAGGCCAGGCAAATCTCCCAGCCTCCGCCCAGGGCCGCACCATTGATCGCGGCCACCACCGGCTTGCCAAGGGATTCCAAACGGCGCAGCTGGGCTTTGAGCACGCCTACACCGTCGTAGAAATCCTTGGCGTGGGCTTTGTCGACCTGGATCAACTCATTGAGGTCACCTCCGGCAAAAAACGTCTTCTTTGCCGACGTGATGATCACCCCGGCCAAGCTGTGCTTTTCCGCCTCCAGACGCGCGATTGTGGCCGCCATGGCCTCACGGTACGCGGCGTTCATGGTGTTGGCGCTCTGGCCGGGCATGTCCAGGGTCAGCACCACGATCTGGTCCTGGCCTTTTTCGTAACGAATGGCGTCAGTCATGACAGTTTCCTTGAGGCTCAGAGACGTTCGATGATGGTGGCGATGCCCATGCCACCGCCCACACACAGGGTGGCCAGGCCGTAGCGCTGCTGACGCACTTCCAGCTCATCGAGCAAGGTGCCGAGGATTGCGCAGCCGGTGGCGCCCAGCGGGTGGCCCATGGCGATCGAGCCGCCATTGACATTGACTCGGGCAGCGTCGATGCCCATGTCCTTGATGAATTTGAGGACCACCGAAGCGAAGGCTTCATTGACCTCGAACAGGTCGATGTCCTCGACGCGCAGGCCGGCCTTGGCCAAGGCCTTGCGGGTGGCGGGTGCAGGGCCGGTGAGCATGATGGTGGGATCGGTGCTGGTCACGGCCGTGGCGACGATGCGTGCTCGCGGTTGCAGGCCAAGTTCGCGCCCTTTGGCCTCGGAGCCAATCAGCATCAGGGCTGCGCCGTCGACAATGCCGGAACTGTTGCCCGGTGTGTGCACATGCTGGATGCGTTCCACCTGGCTGTAGACCCGCAACGCGGTGGCATCGAAACCCATCTGCCCGATCATTTCGAAACTCGGCTTGAGCTTGCCAAGGCCTTCGAGGGCGGACTCGCCACGGATAAATTCGTCATGGTCCAGCAGCACAATGCCGTTCTGGTCCTGCACCGCGATCAACGACTTGTTGAAGGAACCGTCTGCGCGTGCCCTGGCAGCTTTCTGCTGGGACTGTAGGGCAAAGGTATCCACGTCCTGGCGCGTGAAGCCTTCCAGGGTAGCGATCAGGTCAGCACCAATGCCCTGAGGCGTGAAGTGGCTGTGCAGGTTGGTTTGCGGGTCGAGTACCCAGGCCCCACCGTCGCTGCCCATTGGCACACGGGACATGGATTCAACGCCGCCGACGACGACCAGGTCTTCGAAGCCGGAGCGCACTTTCATCGCCCCGAGGTTGACGGCCTCGAGGCCCGAGGCGCAGAAGCGGTTGATTTGCACGCCGGCAACACTGGTATCCCAGTCTGCTACCAGCGCGGCGGTCTTGGCGATATCGGCGCCCTGGTCGCCCACCGGGGTGACGCAACCGAGGACGATGTCATCCACCTGGCGGGTGTCGAGGTCGTTGCGTTGCGCCAGCGCCGTGAGTAAACCGGCGACCAGGTTCACCGGCTTGACGCTGTACAGGGCGCCGTCGGCCTTGCCCTTGCCTCGGGGCGTGCGTATCGCATCAAAGATCAACGCTTGAGTCATGATGTCCTCGGACCACAATGAGTGTATGCCCCTACCTTAGGCCCGATTGACACGGTTTCAATGACGGATGCGCTCATTGCTTTTGACCCCCTCGCTCAGACGAACGGTAGGTAGCTATGGGAAACCCTGGGTTAATCGTTTTAGCTGTCTAGCCTTGGGGTTGGCGCCAAGATGGCACTACGCCTCATGCCCTTTTAAGCTTAAAAGGTACTTAGCTGATATGAAATGGATCTATGCGGCGAAGAACGAGGGCTCTAAGGTTGAATCAGTAAGAAGTTGCTGCCGGGTTTTGCTGGAGCAGCTGTAGGAAAAGTGTCACGTCAGATCGCGATACTGGATTAACCGGTGCGCATTGACGCTCAGGAATAACAACAAAAGGCAGTCAGCCATGTTCAAACATTCGAAAGTACGTCAGGCGGGACTTATTCTGTTCGCCACCACACTGATTCTGATCTTGCCCAATTTAACCAAGGTTATTGGGTGACGACGCGATTCACCTCTCCTGTGCACACACCGCATCGGGACTGCAGTTTTTGGCAGCACCTGCCGGGGCATTGCGTATAGCGGTCCTGCTGCAGGGGCTGCCTTTTTGCCTGCAAATCTGCGCTATGGTAACGCCCCGTCAACTGGAAACGGCCTGCCCTTGAAACCGATCCTCGCCTTGTTTGCCCTGCTGCTTGCCCTCCCCGCCTCGGCGGCGCAATTGACCATCGAACTGGACCACGCCAGCAAGACCTGGGAGACCGCAGACCTGCTCAAACACCCGGACGCGCAGACGGTGCACATCGTCGATGACGTTTCCTACAAGCGCAACATGACCTATCGCGCGGTGCCCTTGGCGGTTCTCCTACCTGGCCTGAAACCTGCGAGCCATCTGCAAGCGGTCGCCCTTGATGGTTTCGCCGCCGAACTCAGTGCTGCGCCGTTACTGGAAAAAAACGGCGCTCGCGCCTGGCTGGCGGTGGAAGATCCGGCCCATCCATGGCCGCCGCTGGGAGATGGCAAACCCAGTGCAGGGCCGTTCTATCTGGTATGGACCGACCCACAAGTCGGGCATATCAGCCCGGAACAATGGCCCTTCCAGATTTCCGGTATCAAGCAGCAGCAGACGGTGGCCGAGCGTTTTCCCGCGCTGCTGCCCGACCCGCAGTTGGCGGCAAACGATCCGGTCAACCAGGGCTTTGCGTTGTTCCAGAAAAATTGCCTGGCCTGCCATCGCCTCAATGGTGCAGGCGATGCGCAGTTCGGGCCGGACCTGAATATCCCCTACAACCCCACCGAATATTTTGGCGGTGACTTCCTCAAGCGCTATATCCGTGACCCGCAAAGCCTGAGGCATTGGCCGCAGGCGAAGATGCCGGCGTTCGCGGCCAGTTTGCTGCCGGACAATGAGCTGGAGCTGCTGGTGGGGTATTTGAAGCACATGGCGGGGCGCAAGCAACCACAACCGTGAACGTGGCGCAGTTCAAAAATGTGGGAGGGGGCTTGCCCCCGATAGCGTTGTGTCAGCTACAAATTACTGGCTGACCCACTGCTATCGGGGGCAAGCTCCCTCCCACATTTGAATGCGCTCAGTTTCGGATTATTGCTGCTGCACGGAAATCACTGGCGTCGGCGCCACGAACACCTTGGCATGCATCTGCTCATGCCCGCCCCCTCGGCGCATGCCGCGCACCGGGCAGGCATCCAGGTAGTCCAGGCCCACCGCGAGTTTCAAGTGCCGCTCTGGTCGGGCCAGTTGGTTGGTCACATCAAAACTGTACCAGGCGTCATCCAGCCAGGCTTCGGCCCAGGCATGGCTGGCCAGGTGCGTGCTGTCTTCGGTGTACAAATACCCTGATACGTATCGCGCCGGTATCCCCAGGCTGCGCGCGCAGGCCAGGAACGCATGGGTATGGTCCTGACATACGCCCGCGCGGCCAGCGAAGGCTTCGGCAGCGCAGGTGTCGACCTGCGTGGCGCCCGGCGTGTAGATCATCGACTCGTTCAGCGCATGCATCAGGTCGATCAACGCCGTGCGGTCGCGACGCTGATGACAGTGTTGCTGGGCAAAACCGCGCAGGGCTTCGTCGGGCTCGGTCAGGCGCGTGCAGCGCAGGAACGGAAAGGCCGACTGGCTCTCATGCTCAGCCTCACGCAACTCGTCGATATCCACCTGGCCACGGGCGCCGATGATGATGGCGTCGTGCGGTTCGTCCAGGGTCAGCACGTGCAGGATGTTGCCGAAGGGGTCCACTTGCGCACGCACCGGGCGCGGCAGATCGAGCTGCCAGCTCAGCACATGCTGGCGCTCGCTGTCATGGGGCGTCAGGCGCAGGTATTGGATGCTGGCGCGCACTGGGTCTTCGTAGCGGTAGGTGGTTTCGTGGCTGATGGAGAGTCTCATGCCGCCTCCAGGTAGGAACTGTAGATGGCGTCGCCCAACTGGCGGACCAAGGGGATAAAGTCGGTCAGCCAGGCGTGCAGGCCTTCCTCGAGGATTTCATCGATGGCGGTGAAGCGCAGGCGCGCGTCCATCTCGGCGGCCAGGCGCTGGGCCGGGCGACCGTTGAGGCCGGGCAGGCTGGCGAGGATCTGGTCGATCTCTTCGCTGCAAGCCCGTAGCGAGCGCGGGACATCCGCGCGCAATAGCAACAGTTCGGCGACTTGCCGGGCGCCCGGAGCGTCGCGATAAATCTCGGTGTAGGCCTCGAACGACGACAACGCCCGCAGCAACGCACTCCATTGGTAGTAGGCGTGGGCGGTGCCATCACTGACCGTGGCTGCCTGGTGGCCGGCCATTTCGTAACGCGCATCCAGCAGGCGCAGCGTGTTGTCGGCGCGTTCGATAAAGGTGCCCAGGCGGATAAAGCGAAAGGCGTCGTTGCGCATGATGGTGCCGTAGGTGGCGCCGCGAAACAGGTGCGAGCGCTCCTTGACCCATTCGCAAAACCGGCTCATGCCGTAGCGGCTCAAGCCCTGTTGGGCGATATCGCGAATATCCAGCCAGGTGGCGTTGATGTTTTCCCACATGTCGGCGGTAATTCGCCCACGTACCGCATGGGCGCTGGCCCGCGCAGAGCCCAGGCAACTGTAGATGCTGGCCGGGTTGGCTGCGTCCAGGGCAAAAAAGTGCAGCAGACGTTCGGCATGCAACTCACCGTGACGCTCGTGGTAGTCCTCCAGGGTGCCGGTGATCAACAGCGGCATGGCCAATTCGTGCAGGCCATCGCCGCGCCCGTCCTGGGGCATCAGCGACAGCGAGTAGCTCACATCGAGCATGCGCGCGAGGTTTTCCGCGCGCTCCAGGTAGCGCGACATCCAGTACAAATCCGAGGCAGTTCTACTCAACATAAGTCAGTCCTCGACCACCCAGGTGTCTTTGGTGCCGCCGCCCTGGGACGAGTTCACCACCAAAGAGCCTTCGCGCAACGCCACACGGGTCAGGCCTCCTGGCACCACCCGGGTTTCCCTGCCGGACAGCACGAATGGGCGCAGGTCGATATGCCGTGGGGCAATGCCGTTTTCGACGAACGTAGGGCAGGTGGACAAACACAGGGTTGGCTGGGCGATGTAGGCGTGGGGCTTGGCCTTGATGCGCGCGCGGAAGGCTTCGATTTCCGCCGCCGTGGACGCCGGGCCCACTAGCATGCCGTAGCCGCCGGAGCCCTGGGTTTCCTTGACTACCAGCTCGGGCAGATTGGCCAGTACGTGAGACAGCTCGTCGGGCTTACGGCATTGAAAGGTCGGAACGTTCTGCAGGATCGGTTCCTCATCCAGGTAAAAACGGATCATCTCGGTAACGAATGGGTACACCGACTTGTCATCCGCCACCCCCGTGCCGATCGCGTTGGCCAGCACGACGTTGCCCGAGCGGTAGGCCGCAAGCAGGCCCGGCACGCCGAGCATCGAAGCCGGGTTAAACGCCAGGGGGTCGAGAAACGCGTCGTCGAGACGGCGGTAAATCACGTCCACTGTTTTGGGGCCGTCAGTGGTGCGCATGAATACGCGGTCATCACGCACGAACAAATCGGCGCCTTCCACCAGCTCCACCCCCATTTCCCGAGCCAGGAAAGCATGCTCAAAGAAGGCACTGTTGAAGCGCCCCGGGGTGAGCACCACCACACTGGGGTTATCCAGGGGGCTGGCGCTTTTCAGGGTGTCAAGCAACAGGTTCGGGTAATGGTCAATTGGCGCAATACGCTGGGCCGCAAACAGCTCGGGGAACAGGCGCATCATCATCTTACGGTCTTCGAGCATGTAGCTGACGCCGCTCGGCGTACGCAGGTTGTCCTCCAGCACGTAGTAAGTGCCGTCGCCATCGCGTACGAGATCGACCCCGGAGATGTGCGAATACAGATCACGGTGCAGGTTCAAGCCTTGCATTGCCAACTGGTATTGCTCGTTGGCCAGCACCTGTTCGGCGGGAACGATCGCGGCCTTGATGATGCGCTGCTCGTGGTACAGATCGGCGAGGAACATGTTCAGCGCCTTGACCCGCTGGATGCAGCCGCGCTCGACCATGCGCCATTCGCTCGCCGGTATGCTGCGCGGGATGGTGTCAAAGGGAATCAAGCGTTCAGTCCCTTGCTCGTCCCCATACAGCGTGAAGGTGATCCCGGCACGGTGGAACAGCAAATCGGCCTCGCGCCGACGCTGGGCCAGCAATTCAGCAGGGGTGTCGGCCAGCCAGCGGGCGAACTCGCGGTAGTGGGGACGGACCTGCCCTGCCCCATCGTACATTTCATTGTAATAAGTGCGGATCATGCCGTACTCCTTGTCACCCGGACGCATGGACCTTCGCAAGCCCCGTGCCAGCGGCATAAACACTCAGAAATCAGAAGGTTAGATAAACCGGGAATCCCCATCGCACCGTCCTGGTGCGCGGAATGAGCGCAGCCTTGTCGCATGCTTCATGGCAATGCGGTCCATGACTATCAACAGCATAGCCAGAGTTGATTTCACTGCCCGCCTGCACCTGCGGATAATCGCGTCTATCGGCTGAACAGGATATGTCCTACAGCTAAACCCTTTGCCCAGCCAGTAACGTGTCAGCTCGTGAACTGATCGGCTCCTCGATCTTCCCTTTCAGCCACCCTATTCGGGTGGCTTTTTTTTTGGTGCGGAAAAGCCCAATGCAAGTTCAGAAAACTTTTCGGTCGCTCAAACAAAAACGGCCGACCCTAAGGCCAGCCGATACGCTGTGTTGCTCATAAACACTACATGGGTAACCCACGCACCTCCTGCTTGACGCCCCAGCCTTCGATAATCCCACCCAACGGCTCTACCACCGCCTCAAAGTCCTGCTCGAAGTCTCCTATACCGTCGTAGGTTGCGGACATGATTTTGCTCAGTTCCAGGTACCAGGCACCATCGTCGCGGGCGCTGACCTGGGCGTTCAGGGATTCGCCACGAAATCGACCCGCCGCTCTGCGCGCCCGTTCTTCATCGGGGAAAATGGCGTAGAACTCGATGGGGTGAAAACGTGAGAAGTCAAAGCCGCCTTCTTTCATGCGGCGCAGAACGTTGGTGCTGATGTCTTCTTGATAGGCTGTGCTCATGAAACGTCCTCCTCAGACTGATGGATAGACTTTCCGTGCTTCCTGAAGCCCGCGCGCTGCTGGCGCGGGCACCACGGCAATGAAAACACCGCAGGAAAACAAGCATGTAGCTGACAAGACCAGACCTTAGCGATTCATTCGCTGATCTCGATTGCAGAGTAGCGCGAAGCTATCACCTCTACCAGAGGCGCTTGAATGGCTTGGAGGAAATGTTCAGACGGCGGATGAGATGTCGAGGATTTGAATACTGTTCTGGTCTTTGAGGATCTTGACCGTGGGCTCGGGTTTGCGGCCCTCGAGGTCATTGAGGTCGAGTTCAGCGGCGACGGGCACCAGCTTGCTGCGGATCAAATGCGCAGCGTCTTCGAGGCTGGGCTTATGTTCGCAGCTGAACTGCTCCACGGACTGCACGCCGTGATCATCAACGAAAGTAATTTGCCACTTTTGCATCAATGCCTCCTCGATAAAGCCCGCATGTGGGCTCACATCTATCGGACCTTGAGGGTTTGCCAAACGTTCCACTCAAGGCAGGAGGCACAGGATCCGCCGCGCTTACTTTTCGGCGTGTTCCTTCAGGGCTTTCAAGGTGTTGAAGGGCGCGTCCACCACGAACTTGTTGGCCAACCACGACGGCACGCTACCGCCCGGCTCGGTGTGCACCTGGTAGGTCACTTCGGTCTCATTGGCGCCTTTGGGCACCAGCTTCCAGAAGCCTTCCACCTGGGCGACCCGGACATAGCCTTTTTCTTCCGGCTTGTAGGTCGGCACGCCCTGCAATGTACGGGTAACGGTACCGTCAGCGGCCTTGGTGGTTGTGACATGGATATACGAGTCGCGGTCCGTCACCGGGAACGGCGCCTTGAACTGGGTGTAGGTCCAGGCCTCATCGCCTTTCTTGTCGACCAGCTTCTGGGATTTGCACTCATGAATCCACGAGCAGGCGCCGGCCACATCTTCCTGCAGGGCCTGGATCTTCGCCACTGGCGCCTTGATCACGGTAACACCGCGATACGCCTTGTACTTGGAGCCGGCCACTTCACTCAGGGACACCTTGATGCCATCCTCGTTCTTGGCGTCTTGCCAATCCTCAGCCTGGGCAGCACCCGCAAACATCATCGTAAAACCGCACACCACAGCCATTCGTTTCAGCGAACCCATCGTTGTATTCCTTGTTGTTGAAGTTCCGATAGTAAAGCCCATCAAGCCGCCGTCATCTGCTCCCACCAGCCGATCAAGCGGATCGCATCGGCCTGGTCGTTGCCGCAGACCTCGATATCGGCCTTGAAATGACTGCACACCGCCGGCCGCTCCGGTTGACCGAACAGCTGGCACAGCAGTTCGACCGACAAGTGCAGGCAGCGTTCGCCGGCAGGTTTGCCCTGGGGCATTCCCGGCAATGGCGAACTGATGGAGGGGGCGATGCAGCAAGCGCCACAGCCTTCACGGCATTTCATGACCAACAGGTCCTCGACGACTCAATGGGATGGCCGGGCTAGAGTACGCCCTTAAACAGCCGTTTTAAAATGGTCCAACAAAGGTTTTTCGCACAAAACAAAAGTGACCGACCAGTCTGCGACAGATGGTCGGTGGCGCGGGTCACTGATGACGGAAAGTTTATTGCTTGAATTCGAAATCCAGCGCGGCGCCTTCCACCTCGCGCCGCTCATCGTTACGCAACTGCAGCTTCATCTCATTGCTGAGCAAACGGCCGTTGATCTGGAACGCGCTGTTGTCGGAAGGCTTCTCACCAAACAGCGGCGGCAATAACGGCACACTCTTGGGTTTTGGCATAGTGCCAATGGGTTGCAGCAATTTGACCATGTCCGAAGGCAGAGACAGGTCCAACTGTGCCGGTGGCAATTTGGTCTGGGCCACTTCGTGGGCGGACTTGGACTTGCTAGCGATCGGTGCGCGTTTTTTAACCTTGGCGGCTTTTTTCTTCGCCTCCGGTGCCTTCTTCGCCGGTAGCGGTTTTTTCGCAGGGGTCTTCTCTTCGGCGCTTGCAGCAGGCTTGGCTGCTGTCACAGGCGACGCCGCCAGCGCAGTGCCAACGTTGCATAGACTTAACAAGCCAACCATCCAGACAGCGCGAAAAATAGAGGTCATATCGCCAACAGCATTAACGGCAGAAGGCCATATGCTCGCTTGTTGTGCGTGGCATGACAAGCACAGAGATCAATCTTGTCCCCCTTTGCGCCTCTCAAAAGCCCGCCGCCGTCTCTTGACATAACTGGCTGGCAAGCATGCCCAGGGTCATCAGCGCCCGCTCTGCCTCGCGGTTCCACGCGGTGCCGCAATTGAGCCGGATACAGTGGTTGAACTGTTCCGTATTACTGAAAATCAGCCCCGGCGCGATACTGATGCCCTGTTGCAGGGCACGCACATGCAGTTCCTGGGTGTTGACTCGCCCCGGCAAACTGACCCATAAAATAAAGCCGCCGGTCGGACGGGTCATCTGTGTGCCTTCAGGAAAATACTGCTGCACCGCCAGTTGGAAGGCACTGAGGTTCTTGCGGTATTCCTGACGAATGTAACGCAGGTGCCGGTCGTAACCGCCGTTCTCCAGGTAAGCCGCAACGCCCATCTGGGTGACGCTGCACGCCGAGTGGGTGCTGAACATCTGCAGGCGCTGGATTTCCTGCTGGTATTTACCGGCGATCATCCAGCCGATGCGCACGCCGGGGGACAGGGTCTTGGAAAAGCTCGAGCAGTAGATGACCCGGTCCAGACGATCATAGGCTTTCAAGGCCTTGGTGCGGCCCAGTTCGAACATCAGCTCGCCGTAGATATCATCCTCGACGATCTGGATATCGAAATCCGAGGCCAGCCGCAGCAATTGTTTCTGCCGCTCTTCGGGCATGGTGCCGCCCAAGGGGTTGCTCAGGCGCGTGGTCAGCACCAGCGCCTTGATCGACCACTGGTTGGCGGCCAGTTGCAGGGCCTCCAGGCTCATGCCGGTGGCCGGGTCACTGGGGATCTCGATTACCTTCAGGCCCAGCAAATCAGCCAGTTGCAGCAAGCCGTAATAGGTCGGTGACTCCGCGGCGATCAGATCGCCGGGACGCGTCAGCACGCGCAGGGACATCTGCAACGCATCGACGCAGCCGTGGGTAATCACCACTTCGGACGGGTCCACCACCACGCCGGCATCGCGCATGCGAATCGCCACCTGGCGGCGCAGCGGTTCGAAACCTGGGCTGAACATGTAGCTGAATGCGCGCGGGCTCTGGAAGCGCGTGACCTTGGCCAACTGCTGGTGCAACGCACGTACCGGCAGGTAATCCACACTCGGCACTGCCGCGCCCAAGGGAAATACGCCTTCACGGCGCGACTCGACCAACACCTGCTGGATGATGCTGCTGCGGGTGACCAACCCTGGGCGTTCAACCCGCGCGATGTCCGGCGTTGGCGCCGTGAGTGCGGGTGTCTGGTGCACGTAATAGCCTGACTGCGGCCGCGCCCGGATCAGCCCTTGGTCTTCCAGGTTGGCGTACGCCTGCAGCACCGTGGCATGGCTCACATTGAGCTGGGAACTCATCTTGCGCACCGAAGGCACGCGCTCCCCCGGCTGATAAACACCACGGCGGATGTCCTCAGCCAGTTGCTGGGCAATACGTTGGTAGAGCAACAGATTGGTCATGACGCAGCACTCGATTTCACGGGTATTTTATTTTTGTGTGAAACATACCGGCACAGTTTAGAAGTGTACGGGGACAGTTGCCACAATAGTCGAGCGCGGGGGGGAGTGACAGAAAAAACCGTGCGGGTCGAATTTTCAGACATTGGCAGGAAAAATGTGGGAGGGGGCAAGCCCCCTCCCACATTCTCGGACAGCGCAAGGCTTTAGCGAGCGGCGCCGAGTTGGCCCTTATCGTCGGAGAAGACGATTTCCACACGACGGTTCTGCGCGCGGCCACGTTCGGAAGCATTGGCCTCCACGGGGTATTTGTCGCCATAGCCCTCGACCTCGATGCGTTTTTCATCGATGCCCAGGTCTATCAGCAAATCCGCCACTGATTGCGCACGGTCATGGGACAGGTTCAAGTTGTCACGTTCGCCCCCGGTGTTATCGGTGTAGCCCTCGATGCGCACCTTGCGCTTGGGGTTCAATTGCAGGAACTGTACGACCTTCAACACTGTGCGGTTGGCCGAGTTCTGCAGCTCTGCTTCGCCGGTATCGAACAGGACGTCGCCCAAGGTCATCACCAGGCCACGGTCGGTCTGGGTGGTCAGGCTGGCGATTTGCTGCTCCACCCATTTGCCCTGCTGCTGCACGCTGGCCAGCTTGCTCTCACGCAACGCTAGTTGCAGGCGCTGGCGCTCCAGCTCGAGTTTGGCCAGGCGCTCGGCGTTAAGCCCTTGCTCGGTGTGTTCACGGGCGATGGCGCTGTAACGCTGGCTCAGGTAGGCGTAATGCGCAACGTCGGCGCCGCTGCCCCAGTAGCTGGACAGGCGGTCGGCACGGGCCAGGGATTCACCCGCGCGGATCACGTCCTTGGGCGCGAAGCGCAACACATTGGCGTCTTCCTTGACCAACTGGAAATCGTTGCCGGCCTGTTGCAATGCCTGCTCGCTGTTGGGCTGGCTGGCACAACCGCCCAACGCCGTAGCGCTGAGCAGTAACACCGCGCTTACACCACGCATCATCGGGCTCATTGGGCTTCTCCCAACTGCAGCTGCTTGCGCAGGCGGGCGATGCGAGTGTTGACCACGTTCAGTTGTTCCTGGCTCTTGCCGGTCAGCACTTTGGCCTCGGCCAGACGCGCATCCAACTCGGCCTGTTCGGCCCGCATACGCGCATGCTTGTAGGACTGGTCGGCCATGTTGGCCTTGGCTTTGGCGAATTTGTCTTCGGCCTGTTTCAGCTCGGTCGATTCATCGGTATTGGCGCCGACCGCGTTGGCTTGCTCCAGGGCTTGCTGGGTCAGGCGCATTTGTTCGGTCGGCGCAGGATCGGTGGCGCATCCCGCCAGAGCGACAACGGCGAGGGCCGCGAAAAGAGGTCGAAGAGTCACTGAAAATCCCTACTTTGTTGGGGTGCCGACGGGCTGTTGCAATTGCGCTTTCCAACGCTCCAGATTGCGCTGCAACGCGGCTTGCGTCACACCGGACGCGGGCAATTCTGTCATCTTTTTTGCCAGCTGTCCGCGCAGCCACGGATCGTTGCAGGCCGAATTGTGGGAAATCGCCAGGTACAGGCCTGGCTGGTCGATCGGTACTTCGCGTGCGACCAGGTCATGATCCATGCCCAGGGTCTGCGCCATGGCCATCCCGGAATAGCGGCTGGCGAGCACATAGTCCACCTCCCCCAGCAACAGTTTCTGGAACGCCGGCGTCAGGGTGGGCAGACGCTGCAGGGTCAGTTGCTGACTGGCAAAGGTTTCGAACCCGGCACTCAAACGTGCGCGCTCCGAAACCGCACCCTTGTGGCCGTGCAGGTCGCCAGCGGCGGCATAAACCAGGGGCGAGTCCTTGCGCGTCCAGACCAGGTAATCGATCTGCACCAACGCCGGGTGGATGTAGTCGAGGGTTTCCAGTTCGCCGAGATTCAACGGCGCATCGGCGAGTATGTCCATGCGTCCGCTGCGCACTTCATCCAGGGCCAGGGAGCGTTTACCGCCGTAGAGCAGGTCGATTTTCAGGCCCAGGTCTGCAGCGACTTGTTGCAGCACATCGGCGGTGGCGCCGATCAGGTGGGTCGGGTCCTGCGGGTCGCGCCACAGCAACGGCGGGGCATCCGGGCTGCCGGTGATCACCAGGCGTTCGCACTTGCCGGCTGCCTGCGACAACGTCGGCAGCAGCGCAAGGCCCAGCAGCAGGATCAGGGGACGCAATTGCATGGCGAGGTGCTCCAGCAGGTCAAAAAAAAGCCCGGTCATCAGACCGGGCTCTTTATAAGTGAAGCGACTGGATTAGACCAGCTTCTCCAACTCAGGGACAGCTTCGAACAAGTCCGCGACCAGGCCGTAATCAGCCACCTGGAAGATCGGTGCTTCTTCGTCCTTGTTGATCGCAACGATCACCTTGGAGTCTTTCATACCGGCCAAGTGCTGGATCGCGCCGGAGATACCGACCGCGATGTACAGCTGTGGCGCAACGATCTTGCCAGTCTGGCCGACCTGCATGTCGTTGGGTACGAAACCTGCGTCGACGGCAGCGCGCGAGGCGCCGACCGCAGCGCCCAGCTTGTCGGCCAGGGCGTACAGGTGCTTGAAGTTGTCACCGTTCTGCATGCCGCGCCCGCCGGAAACGACGATCTTGGCAGCGGTCAGCTCAGGGCGATCCGACTTGGCCAGCTCTTCGCCGACAAAGCTGGAAGTACCGGCGTCGTGGGCGGCAGCAACCGCTTCTACAACAGCCGAACCACCTTCAGCGGCGACCGGGTCGAAACCGGTGGCACGCACGGTGATGACCTTGACCGCAGCGTTGGACTGTACGGTAGCAATGGCGTTACCGGCATAGATCGGGCGCTTGAAGGTATCGGCGCTTTCAACCGAGATGATCTCGGAGATCTGGTCGACGTCCAACTGCGCGGCAACGCGTGGCAGGATGTTTTTGCCGTTGGAGGTAGCCGCCGCCAGGATGTGGCTGTAGCCCTTGCCGAGCTCGGCAACCAGCGGCGCAACGTTTTCCGGCAACTGATGCGCGTAGGCAGCATTGTCAGCGTTCAGGACTTTGCTCACACCGGCGATCTTCGCGGCGGCTTCAGCCACGGCGCCAGCGCCCTGTCCGGCAACCAGTACGTGGATGTCGCCACCGATTTTAGCGGCAGCAGCCACAGTGTTCAGCGTGGCCGGGGCCAGCACTTTGTTGTCGTGTTCTGCGATTACCAAGATAGTCATGGTTAGATTACCTTCGCTTCGTTTTTCAGTTTCTCGACCAGTTCAGCCACCGACTTGACCTTGATGCCCGCGCTGCGTGCAGCCGGCGCTTCGACTTTGACGGTCTTGTTGGTGGAGGCGGTGGAAACGCCCAAAGCATCTGGAGTCAGCACTTCAAGAGGCTTCTTCTTGGCTTTCATGATGTTTGGCAGGGACGCGTAGCGCGGCTCGTTCAAACGCAGGTCGGTGGTGACGATGGCCGGCAGGCTCAGGGAAACTGTCTGCGCGCCGCCGTCGATTTCACGGGTCACTGCCACCTTGTCGCCGCTCACTTCCACTTTGGAGGCGAAGGTGCCCTGGCCGTAACCGGTCAGTGCAGCCAGCATCTGGCCGGTCTGGTTGTTGTCGCTGTCGATGGCTTGTTTGCCAAGGATCACCAGCTGAGGCTGTTCCTTGTCGACGACGGCCTTGAGCAACTTGGCCACGGCCAGGGAGGTCAGTTCTTCAGCGGACTCGACCAGGATGGCGCGGTCGGCGCCCAGTGCCAGGGCGGTACGCAATTGCTCCTGGGCAGTGGTCGGGCCGATGGAAACCACGACGATCTCGGTCGCCACGCCTTTCTCTTTCAGGCGTACGGCTTCTTCCACGGCGATTTCACAGAATGGGTTCATCGACATCTTGACGTTAGCAAGGTCGACGCCGGAATTGTCCGCCTTGACGCGAACTTTCACGTTGTAATCGACAACGCGTTTGACAGCTACAAGAACCTTCATGGATTCCTCGTTACTCTCCGGTGAAAAGAAAGTCGCCTAGGCGAACCTGGCGGTTGATGCTCATCGGCACACAAGGGCACCTCCAAAAACGTCGGCGGATGACCTTGCTCACGGGAAGTAATGACCGTTCGTCAGGGGTGACTGAGAAGTCATTCTTTATCGCAGCGTGTAAACTGCGCGCCATCACGCGGCGCGCGTCACCTGTCTTGCTTTTGGACGTGCTCTTGAAACCTGCAGTCTGCCTACGGTCAGCGCAAAACCGACCGTATATTGACCGGAACGCCTATTCTGGTCAATACGGCAAAATGGTCAGTCATAAGCCGCGTTGCTTTGATTTACCTAGCCTGCGGGCAATTCAAACAAACGTTTGTATTGGACGCTGCCAGTGGTGTAGATATAATGCGCCACCTAGAGAGAAAGGTAGGTCCTGCCGTTGCCGCAAGACATCACCGAACCTCCACCCATTAGAAAAAAAGCCTGTTGAGCCTTGAGTAGGAGATAGCCTGTGGAACGCGAATACATGGAATTCGACGTGGTCATCGTCGGCGCCGGCCCGGCGGGCCTGTCCGCCGCCTGCCGCCTGAAGCAGAAGGCCGCCGAAGCCGGTAAGGAAATCAGCGTCTGCGTGGTCGAGAAAGGCTCCGAAGTCGGCGCCCACATCCTCTCCGGTGCGGTGTTCGAACCACGCGCCCTGAACGAGCTGTTCCCGGACTGGAAAGCACTCGGCGCCCCGCTCAACACCCCGGTGGTGCGTGACGACATCTATGTACTGCGCAGCAGCGAGACCTCCACCAAGGTTCCCGACTTCTTTGTGCCCAAGACCATGCACAACGAAGGCAACTACATCATCTCCCTGGGCAACCTGTGCCGCTGGCTCGCCCAACAGGCCGAGAACCTTGGCGTGGAAATCTACCCAGGTTTCGCCGCCCAGGAAGCGCTGTTCGATGAAAACGGCGTGGTGCGCGGCATCATCACCGGTGACCTGGGCGTTGACCGTGAAGGCAAGCCCAAAGAAGGCCTGTACACCCCCGGCATGGAGTTGCGCGGCAAGTACACGCTGTTCGCCGAAGGCTGCCGCGGCCACATTGGCAAGCAGCTGATCGAGCGTTTCAACCTGGCCAGCGACGCCGACGCCCAGCACTACGGCATCGGTCTCAAGGAAATCTGGGAAATCGATCCGGCCAAACATCAGCCGGGCCTGGTGGTGCACACCGCCGGTTGGCCGCTGGATATCATGGGCAACGAAAACACCGGTGGCTCGTTCCTCTATCACCTGGAAAACAACCAGGTGGTGGTTGGTCTGATCGTCGACCTGTCCTACAGCAACACGTTCCTGTCGCCGTTCGATGAGTTCCAGCGCCTCAAGCATCACCCGGTGCTGGCCCAGTACCTGGAAGGCGGCAAGCGCGTCAGCTACGGCGCCCGCGCCATCGCCAAGGGTGGCCTGAACTCGCTGCCCAAGATGGTCTTCAAGGGCGGCGCGCTGATCGGTTGCGACCTCGGCACCCTGAACTTCTCCAAGATCAAAGGCAGCCACACTGCGATGAAGTCCGGCATGCTTGCTGCCGACGCCGTGGCCGACCGCCTGTTTGCCGAATCCGAAGGCGGTGATGAACTGACGGCCTACGTCGACAGCTTCAAATCGAGCTGGCTGTATGAAGAACTTTTCGCCAGCCGCAATTTCGGCGCAGCGGTGCACAAATACGGCGCCATCATCGGCGGCGGCTTCAACTGGCTGGACCAGAACATCTTCGGCGGCAAGATCCCGTTCACCCTGCGCGACACCACGCCGGACTACGCCTGCCTGAAGCTGGCCAAAGACAGCAAGAAGATCAACTACCCCAAACCCGACGGCAAGCTGAGCTTCGACAAGCTGAGCTCGGTGTTCATCTCCGGTACCAACCACGAAGAAGAACAGCCGTGCCACTTGAAGCTCAAGGACCCGAGCATCCCGATCGGCACCAACCTGCCGCTCTACGATGAACCGGCGCAGCGCTACTGCCCGGCCGGCGTGTATGAAGTGGTGACCCAGGAAGACGGCGAGAAGCGCTTCCAGATCAACGCCCAGAACTGCGTGCACTGCAAGACCTGCGACATCAAGGACCCTTCGCAGAACATCACCTGGGTGACACCGGAAGGTGCGGGTGGGCCGACTTACCCGAATATGTAAGCCAAGCGAGGCCCCCGGATGGGGGCCTTTTTCATGGCCGACATCAATTAAAATTGTGGGAGGGGGCTTGCCCCCGATAGCGGTGGGTCAGCCACAGATGGGCTGACTGATACACCGCCATCGGGGGCAAGCCCCCTCCCACATTTGGGTCCCATCGTGTCAGCAAGCGCTAGGCCGCGCGCTCTTCGCCGGGGTTGCGCAGGAAGTAGCGTTTGTACTCGCGGCTGAACTGCGACGTACTCTGATACCCCACGCTATGCGCTGCCTGCGCCACGCTCATGCCGTCTACCAGCAAGAGTTGCTGCGCCTTGAGCAACCGCAAACGCTTGAGGTACTGCACCGGCGACAACAGCGTGCAGCGCTTGAAGTGTTCGTGAAAGGTCGACGCGCTCATATGTGCAAAACCGGCCAGTGTCTCGATGTTCAGCGGTTCGGCGAAATGGGCATGCAGGTGGTTCAAGGATGTGGCGATCCGCGAAAACTGCCCCTGCTGTTCCACCAACGCGCGCAGCACATCGGCCTGTGGCCCGCGCAGTGCGGTGAACAATAACTCGCGTACCCGCGCCGGCCCCATGATCCGGCTTTCCAGCGGATCGTGCAGGCACTGTAACAGCCGTTCGACACACCCGCGCATGGCGTCATCGAGCACCACCGAACTCATCGACTCCAGGGTCTGCGCAGCCGGCGGCGGCCCGGCTTGCATGCCCATGGCCATGACCAGTTCGCCAAGCACCACGCGGTCAATGCCGACGGTGACGCCATACAGCGGCGCATTCGGCAGGGCAAACGTCTCGCATTCAAACGGCACCGGCATCGCCTGGATCAGGTAATGCCCGGCACCGTATTCCAGAGTGCGCGGGCCCAGATAGGCGACTTTGCTGCCCTGGGCCACGATCATCAGGCTCGGCTCGTAAATCTGCGGCCCGCGCGCCACGTCGCAACTGGCGCGTAATACCTTCACGCCAGGCAGATTTGTCGGGGAGAAACCGTCGCGAGGCGTAAGCCCCTTTATCAAGGCAACCAACGCGGCATTCGCGTCGAGATGGCGGGTCAACAACATGGCAAAAAACTTCGCGAAAAAGGGATGGGAGCATCATCGCAGATCTGGCGACCGGAAGATCCAAACCAGGTGCACACCCGGACGAATAGGCATGAGACTCGGAGCAATCACCATGGCCGCATCCGGGAGTGGCGCGGAGAATGGCCCGCCTCACTTGTCACTGCTTTTGCGAGGTTTCTCCATGTACACCGCCATCGGTTACGCCGCCCAGTCGGCCACCACTCCCCTCGCCCCCATGTCGTTCGAACGCCGCAGCCCGCGCGCCGATGACGTGGCAATCGACATTCTCTACTGCGGCGTGTGCCACTCCGATATTCACCAGGCGCGCAACGAATGGGGCATCGCCGTTTACCCACTGATGCCGGGCCACGAGATCGTCGGTAAAGTCACCGCCGTCGGCGCCAGCGTCACCGCCCATAAGGTGGGTGATCTGGTCGGCGTAGGCTGCATGGTCGACTCGTGCCGCCAGTGCACAGCCTGCCAGGCGGACCTGGAGCAATACTGCCTCGAAGGCCCCACCATGACCTACGCCACCCCGGACCGGGTGGACGGCAGCAACACCATGGGCGGCTACTCCGACAGCATCGTGGTCAGCGAGCACTTTGTGGTGAAGATCCCGGCCAAGCTCGACCTGGCCAGCGCTGCGCCGATTCTGTGCGCGGGCATCACCACCTACTCGCCGCTCAAGCACTACGGCGTGAAGGCCGGCGACAAGGTCGGGATCCTCGGCATGGGCGGCCTGGGCCATATGGGCATCAAGTTCGCCAAGGCCATGGGCGCCGAAGTGACGCTGTTCACGCGTTCGGCGAGCAAAGCCGAAGAAGGCCGTCGCCAGGGCGCCGACCATGTGATCGTGTCCACCGATGCCGAGCAGATGAAAGCCGCCGCCGGGCACTTCGACTTCCTGCTCGACACCATCCCGGTGCAGCACGACCTGAACCCCTACCTGGATGTGCTGCGCTTTGACGGCGTGCATATCCTGGTCGGCCTGATCGAGCCGGTGGACCCGCCCGTCAACGCCGCCAAACTGGTGTTGGGCCGTAAAGTGCTGGCTGGCTCGCTGATCGGCGGCATTGCCGAAACCCAGGAAGTCCTGGATTTCTGCGCCGAGCATGGGATCACCTGCGACATCGAGATGCTCGACATCCGCCAGATCAACGAGGCTTACACACGGATGATCGCCGGTGATGTGAAGTACCGCTTCGTCATCGACATGGCGACCCTGAAGGCCTGATCAGGCCTTCGCGCCCAGTTCCGCCGAGAGCCGAGCCGCGACCTGTTTGATCACAGGGATCAGCTCGGCCATTTTCTCCAGCGGCATGTAGGGCACGGTACTGGCGATGCTGATGCCGGCGACAATTCGCCGGCTGGCGTCGCGCACCGGTGCCGCGACGCAACGGATCGACGGTTCGTTGTCTTCCAGGTCGAACGCATACCCGCCCACCACGTATTCATGCATGCGCTGCTCGAACTGTGCCCAGGACTGCTCGGGGTGCTGCGGCCACTGCAGGTTCTTGCCCCCCGCCGGCAGGCTGACGTGGTACAGGCGCTGCCATTCCTCCACTCCATCATCGAGCATCAACGCCTTGCCGATGCCGGTGCGTGCCAGCGGCATGCGATGACCCACGCGCGAGCGCATTTCCGGTCCATTGCGGCCAGGGTTCTTGTGCAGGTAAAGCACCTCGTCGTATTCACGAATCGCCAGGTGGATGGTGTCGCCGGTGAGGGCTGACAACTCGTCCAGATAGGGCACCGCCAGGTTGACCAGCGGCAGTTCTTCGCGCGCCTGGAACCCCAGTTCGATCAGCTTCGGCCCCAGCAGGTAACCCACTTGCGGTACAACACGCAGGTAACGCTCCTCCACCAGGCAACTGGCCAGGCGGTGCGTGGTGCTGCGGGTGGTGCCGATGCGCCGGGCGATCTCCTTGAGATCCCGTGCGCCCGCCGCCACCGCTTGCACCACGCCCAGGCCGCGCAGCAGGGTCTGGGTGCCGGTAGGGGCGGTGTCTTTGACGGGGGAGTGAGCGTTTTCCTGCATATCGGGCCTATAGATAAAAAAGCGGGGGCATTATGGCAAATACCGCCCTCCTGAACACAGGAGATCCACTGTGGGAGGGGGCTTGCCCCCGATAGCGGTGGGTCAGCTTGCACATCTGCCTACTGATAGACCGCCATCGGGGGCAAGCCCCCTCCCACATTTAGTCCTCATCCGACTTTTAATCAGCGCTGCTTCAGGCGATCGATGATCACCGCCAGCAACAGGATCGAACCGCGAATCACGTACTGATAAAACGTGTCGATGTTTTTCAGGTTCATCGCGTTCTCGATGATCGCCAGGATCAGCACCCCTGCAATCACATGACGGATCATGCCGATACCGCCGCTCAACGACACACCGCCCAGCACGCACGCCGAGATCACCGTCAGCTCGAAACCCTGGCCGATCATCGGCTGGCCCGAGGTCATGCGCGAGGCCAGGATCACCCCGGCCAGTGCGCCGACCAGGCCGTGCACGGCAAAAATGATGATTTTGGTGCGATCAACGTTGACCCCGGCCAGCAGCGCCGCTTCCTGGTTGCCGCCAATCGCCATGGTGTTGCGCCCATAGGTGGTGTAGTTGAGCAGCCAGCCAAAGAACACAAAGCACAACACGGTAATGATGATCGGCACCGGCACGCCCATCAGTTGGCCGTTGCCGAACACGAAGAAGCCTTCGTCCATCACCCCCACCGCCTTGCCGTTGGAGAAGATGTAGGCCAGGCCTCGCACGATCTGCATGGTCGCCAGGGTGGTGATCAACGCGTTGATGCGCAGCTTGGCAATGACGATACCGTTGATCAGCCCCACCAGCAGACCCATGGCCAAGGCAGCCGACACGCCGAGCACCACGCTGTCGGTGTCACGTATCACGATCCCTGCCACCACACCCGCGCAGGCGATCACCGAGCCCACCGACAAGTCGAAATGCCCCGACGCCAGGCAGAACAGCATGGTGCATGCGGCAATGCCCACGGTTGAAATCGCCAGGCCCAGCCCGCGCATGTTCAGCGGCGACAGGAAATTATCGATAAACAGCGCGCTGAGCACAAAGATGCCCAACGCCGCCAGTAGCATGACCCAGTCATCTAGGAACTTGCGCTGGTTGAACCCCGGCCAGAAGCCTTTTGCCGTTTTTACTTCAGACATACCCGTGCCCTCGAATTCTTCAAGCCCGCGTACGCGGGAGTGCCAGTTGCAACAGCCGTGCTTCGTCTGCCTGCTCGCGAGGTAGCTCGCCGGTGAGGGCGCCTTCGCTCATCACCAGGATGCGGTCGGAGATGCCCATCACCTCCATCAAATCGCTCGACACCACAATCACCGCAATGCCCTGCGCCGCGAGGTTGTGAATGATCTGATAGATCTCCGACTTGGCGCCGATGTCGATACCCCGCGTGGGCTCGTCCAGCAGCAGCACCTTCATCGGCATAGACAGCCAGCGGCCGAGAATGGCTTTCTGTTGGTTGCCGCCGGACAGGTACATGATTTTCTGCTCGGCATTCGGCGTTTTCACGCGAAGCGCCTTGATTTGAGTGTCGGCGTTGCCCTTCTCCCAGTGATCGCGCAGCAACCAGCCAAATGCCGCATGGGCGCCACGGGCACTGATGTTGATGTTTTCGGCAACGCTGGCCAGCGCAATGATGCCCTCCTTCTTGCGGTCCTCGGGGCACAGCAACACACCACCAGCGATGGCATCGCGTGGTGAGCGCAGGTGCAGCGGTTCTCCGCAGAGTTGCAGATGCCCCGCGGTGTTGCGCTCAAGGCCGCTGAGCAGGCGCAGCAGTTCGGTACGCCCGGCACCGACCAGGCCAAACAGGCCGAGAATCTCGCCTTTGCGCACCTCGAAACTCAACGGCTCGCGCAAGCCGGGGCCGAGCAGGCCGTCGACCTTCAACGCGACTTCGCCGTGCTCGCGCGGTCGGTAATCGTAGATATCCTGGATATCGCGACCGACCATGCAGGTCACCAACTGGTCGTGGCTCAGTGCGCTCATGTCATCGAAGGTGCGCACGAAGCGGCCGTCCTTGAACACCGTCACCGCATTGCAGATGCGGAACACCTCCTCCATGCGGTGCGACACGTAGAGCACCACTTTGCCCTCGTCGCGCAGGCGCGTGATGATCGCCATCAAACGGTCGATCTCCCGAGCCGAAAGGCTGCTGGTCGGCTCATCGAAGGCGATCACATGGGCGCCACGGGACAGCGCCTTGGCGATTTCCACCAATTGGCGCTGGCCCAGGGACAAGCGCCCAAGCTTTTCTTCAGGGTCGATTTCATCGGCCAGGCCCTTGAGGCACGCCAGCGCTTGCTGGCGCAGCACGCCGCGGTTGACCACGCCAAAGCGCGACGGCATATGCCCAAGGAACAGGTTCTCGGCAACGGTCATTTCCGGCACCAGATGCAGCTCCTGGTGAATCACCGCAACGCCGCTGGCGATGCTGTCGGCGGCGCATTTGAAGGCCATGACCTGCTCGCCGATCTGCACCGAGCCGGTGCTGGGAATATAGGCGCCGCCGA
Source organism: Pseudomonas sp. R5-89-07 (assembly GCF_003851685.1). Taxonomy (NCBI): domain Bacteria; kingdom Pseudomonadati; phylum Pseudomonadota; class Gammaproteobacteria; order Pseudomonadales; family Pseudomonadaceae; genus Pseudomonas; species Pseudomonas sp. R5-89-07. The sequence goes on from NZ_CP027727.1 coordinate 4,472,117, forward strand.
GGATCTTCAGCAGCGTCGATTTACCCGCACCGTTCTCGCCCATCAGCGCATGCACCTGCCCTGGGTGGGCGGTGAAGCTGATGCCATCCAGCGCCTTGACCCCAGGAAAGGTTTTGCCGATTGCATCAAATCGAAGGGCTGCAGCGGTCATTTCCACAGACCGATTTTGGTCAGTTCGGCCTGGAAGTTTTCGCGCGTGATCAAGGTCACTTCATCCATGGCGGTGTACTTGGGCGGTTCAGTGCCCTTGGTCACCCACTCGTACATCATCAGCGCGGTGTTGTAGCCCTCGATGTGCGGGCTAGGCAGCATCGAACCGAAGAAACCGCTGTTGGCTTTCTTCAATTCGCCGATGGCGTCGGTGCCATTGATGCCGATGCCGATCACGTTGGCCGCCGCGAAACCGGCGCTTTCGGTAGCACGTACGCCGCCGAGCACGGTGTTGTCGTTCATGCCGCCGATGATCAGGTTTTTCGCGCCGCTGGGCAGCTTGACCAGCGCCGAGTTGGTGGCGTCCATGCTGCCGGGCACGTCGAGGGTTTTAAGCGCAGCAGTCAGGATATGGTCCTTGGGAATACCAGCCTCTTCCAGGGATTTGATCGAGCCGTCGGTGCGTTTCTTGCCGGTGTCCAGTTCATTGAAGGTGTTGATCACAGCGTAGGTGTCTTTCCAATCCCAGCCGCGCTTTTTCGCTTCGGCGGCCATCGCGGCGCCCTGCTTCTGGCCCACTTCGAAGGCAGCCATGCCCAGGTACGGCACGTCCTCCATGAAGTTGCCCTTGGCATCGACGAAGCGGTCGTCCACGGCGATCACTTTCAAGCCGTTGACCTTGGCCTTGGCGACAATCGCCGGGCCCAGGGACACGTCCGGCGGGCAGATCACAAAGCCCTTGGCGCCATTGGCAGCCAGGCTGTCGATGGCCGAGAGGGTCTTCTCACCGTCCGGCACGGCGATCTTGATCACGGTGAAACCGTGCTCCTTGCCGGCCTTTTCAGCGAAAGCCCATTCGGTCTGGAACCAGGGTTCTTCGGCCTGTTTGACCAGGAAACCGATCTTCACTTCTTCAGCCGATACGAACCCGCTGAACGCCATTGCCAGCGCCACAGCGCCGAGTGTCTTCTTGAACATGGACCACCTCCTTCTTATTGTTGGAAAACGATTTAGTCGTGGTACATCACAGACCGCCCGCCATCGATCATCAGGCAGGTGGCATTGATAAAAGGCGCCTCGTCGGTCGCCAGGAACAGCGCGGTCATCGCCACCTCGACCGGCTGGCCGATGCGCTTGGGCGGGTGCAGCTCGAAAGCACGCTGGCGCTCCGCCTGAGGGTCGGGGAACCCGTTCCAGTAGTCGACGTTGAGCTGGGTTTCGATATAGCCCGGCGCGATGGCATTCACGCGGATCCCCTTGGGCGCGTATTCGATACCAAGGGCGCGGGTGAGGCCGAGCAGGCCGTGCTTGGCGACGGGATAGGGAAAGCAGCCGGGGATGATGTGGCTGGAGTGGGTGGAAGCAATGTTGATGATGTTACCGATGCCCTGCTCGATCATGTGCGGCAGCACCGCGCGGCAACCGTACCAGGCGCCATCCAGGTCAATGGCGAAGCAACGGCGCCAATCTTCGTCGGTCATTTCCAGCGGGTCGCGAAACACGTTGACCCCGGCGCAGTTCACCAGCACGTCCACGCGGCCGAAGCGCTCGATGGCCACGTTGACCAGCGCCTGCCATTGCTCTTTGGAAGTGATATCGACGGCTTGCGCGATAATTTCGGCGCCGCGCTCGCGCCAATGGGCCGCCACTTTTTCGACTTTATCGCCTTGAATGTCTGCGATCACCAACCGCGCCTGCTGCGCCTGGAAGCACGCGACAATCGCCTCGCCAATGCCTTGCGCTGCACCGGTGATGATCACCACCTTGTGCTTGAGGCGCTCGCCGTAAGTCGGCTCGGGCACGGCGGGTAAGGACAACGGTTGTGCCTGCATCGCTTCACCTGTTTTATTTTTGGTAGTGAGTGCTGATGCAGGCGACTATAAACCCATCATTTGAAATATCTCAATATATAAATTTACATCCCATAATGTGAGCAAAACTATAAAAAAACCGGCCGTGATCGGCCGGCTCTGCAACCCTGTCAGCCTTGGGCAAAATCCCTCAGCGCATTGCCTTCCATGCGATAGCGCACCCACTCTTCCTGAGGTTGCGCGCCGATGGATTTGTAGAAAGCAATCGCCGGCTCGTTCCAGTCCAACACGCTCCATTCGAAGCGCCCGCAGCCGTTGTCGCAAGCGATTCTGGCGAGATGTCGCAGCAACTTCTTGCCCGCCCCGCCGCCGCGTTGCTCCGGGTTGATATAGAGATCTTCCAGATACAGGCAGTTGCTGCCCAGCCACGTGGAATAGCTGAAAAAGAACACCGCAAAGCCAATCGGCATACCGTCGCGCGAACAGATCAGGCCGTGGGCGGTAGCGCCTTCGCTGAACAGGCTGCGTTCGATATCCACCACGCTGGCGATCACTTCGTGCCGGGCTTTCTCATACTCGGCCAGCTCAGTGATGAACGTCAGGATCTGCGCAGCATCGCTGGGTACGGCGGGGCGAATCTCGATGGTCATGGGTGCGCCTTGGGCAAATTCAAAGTCCACATACTAAGACGCTTTGATGACTGATTGCAGCGCAATTTCCGTATAGCAGCCACACAAAATCTTACAGGTCGCGCAGCACCGTTCGTCGCCATTAAGGCACGAACCGCAAATAGGGGCTGACCAATACAGAGTAAGGACATTAATCCAAAGGAGACACGTGATGAAGAATTCCAAATTGGCTGCCCTCGCGCTCACCGGCCTGCTGTCTGCCGCGTCGTTGAACGCCTTTGCCGCGAGTTCGTCCACCGGCAAGACTGATCCGGTCGGCTCGCCGCCAAGCCCTGCCACACAGGAATCCCAGGATTCCATGGGCACTGGCCTGGACACCAATGGCGGCGCGATCATCGACAACGGCGCCGACCCGCGCACCAAGGGCAATGACACCCAGCGCCAGGCACCCGCTGCCGTGGGCAATGGAAAAATGGGCCCTGGTGTCAACCAAAATGAGCCGAAGATCAACAAAGGCGACGACTCGAATATCCCAGGTGCACCCAAACAACCTGCGCCTTGATACCTCCATGGCCAGAAGGAGTGTTAGCGATGCCTCGTGGAAGCAAAGCGAAATACACCGAAGAACAGAAACGCAAAGCCGCTCATATCGAAGACAGTTATGAGCACAGGGGAGTGTCCAAGGACGAAGCCGAAGCGCGTGCCTGGGCCACCGTCAACAAGCAGTCTGGCGGGGGTGAAAAGGCTGGATCCGGCAAGCGCAAGGCGCCGGCCAAGAAGGCTCAGGATCGCCAGGATTCGGCCAAGCGAGCGGCAGCCAGCCGTGAGGGACAACCTCGCAGCAGCCGCGCCTCGCTGGGGACGCAAACCAAGGAAAGCCTGATGAAGGAAGCGCGGGCCAAGGATATTCCAGGGCGTTCGAGCATGCGAAAGGATGAGCTTATCGAAGCGCTGAAAAAAGCCGGCTAGACACAGTTCCAACTGTGGGAGGGGGCTTGCCCCCGATAGCAGTGGGTCAGTTATAGATGAGCTGGCTGACACACCGCTATCGGGGGCAAGCCCCCTCCCACATTTGGATGTGTGTTTATTCAGTCAGCAACGAATCCACCTCGGCGATGCCGGGGGAAGTTGCTGGCCCCCAGCGAGTCACCGCCAACGCCGCCGCCGCATTCGCTCGACGTGCGGCCTCAAGCGGTTTCAAGCCCTTCGCCAACCCGGCAATAAATACCCCGGCATGCGCATCCCCCGCGCCATTGCTGTCCACCGCCTGCACCTTGAAACCCGGCACATGCTCGATTTCGCTCCCGCGCCCCACCCAGCAACCCTTCGGCCCGTCGCGCACCACCAACAGCGCCTCGGCAGGCAGGTGTCGATTCAATTCGGACAGCGCGGTGGCGATATCGCTAGCACCAGTAAATGCCAGCGCTTCCGGGCCATTGCTGGTCCAGATATCGATACGCGACAACAATGCGCGCATCATGGCCGAGTCCGGCGCCTTGACCAACGGGCCTGGGTCGAACACGACCACCACCTCGCGCGGCAGCGCCAGCAACCAGTCGAGCAACGGCTGAGCCTTGCCCTCAAGCAACAGGCTGTAGCCGCTGACATACACATAGTCATCGGCACGCGGGACGACCCGGGCCAGGTCCTCGGCACTCAGTTCACCCTCGGCACCAAGATGGGAAATGAACGTGCGCTCGGTGGTGGCTTCGGTCAGGGCTACGCACAAACCGGTGTCCTTGCCACTGCTCGCCGGCAAGGCTATTTCAATGCCTTCGGCCTGCATCGCGGCGCGGGCCAGGTCACCAAACCGACCGTTGCCGTGGCGCCCTAGGTAAACCACCGGCAGGCCATTGCGCCGCGCAGCGGCCATGACGTTGAAGCCGCCACCGGCCTCGAAACTGGCCGACCTGGCCAACACGTCACCACCGGACACAGGCAGGTTATCGAGGGCCATGACCAGGTCAACGATGACCTGCCCGGTATGCAGCAATCTAGGCATTGGCACGCTCGACTGACGCCGGGCGTCGATCGGCAGCGCCGCCCAGTGCGGCATAGACCCCGCCGGCCACCAGGAAGGTGACAATCCAGCCAAGGCCGTTATGGCCCAGCCAGGAGTCAGACAACGGCCCGGCGAACCAGATGGTTTCGGCCGTGGTGCCAATGGTGGTGAAACAAAAACCCAGCACAATGGCCAGCGCCCAGGCGCCGAATGCGCGCCACTCCACACCGCCGCGATACCAATAAGCGCTGCTCGGGCTGACATCCAGCAAATCGCTGGGGCTGTAGTAGTGACGGTGAATCAGGTCGACCACGAAAATCCCCACCCAGGCGGTAATCGGTACCGCCAGCAACGAGATGAAGGTAATGAACGGGCCGTAGAAGCTCTCGGCAATCAGCATGAAGTAAATGGAGCCGGCAAAAATCGCCACGATGTCGACGATCACCGCATGCACGCGCTTGACCTTCAAGCCCAGGGTCAGGGTGGTGAGGCCGGCGGAATACACCGACAGATTGTTCGATAACAGCAGCCCGCCAAACGCCGTGATCAGGTAGGGCACCGCCATCCAGGTCGGCAGCATGTCGCGGATCGCAATGATCGGGTCGGTGGCCGAGGCCAGGTCGTTGTTACCCACCGACAACAGACCACCGAGGGTGATCAGCAATACCAGCGGGATGCCCGCGCCGAATGCCGCCGAGGCCACCAGGCGCGCGGCCTTGACGCTGCGATGCTGATAACGCGACATGTCGGCTCCGGCGTTGGCCCAACCGATGCCGGTGCCGGCCGCCATGGTGCCGACGCCAATGATCATGGCGCTCAGCGGTGCCGGGGCGGCATTGAACACCGCACTCCAGTCAATGGTGGCGCAGAGGAAGCCGCCTACCAGGATATTCAGGGCGCCGAACACGTAGGTCGCCCATTTCTGGATCACCAGCAAGGTGGCGTGGCCCAGGCCGGAAACGGCCAGGGTCAACAGCACGAAGAGGCCGATGAAAATCAGGGTCAGCAACGGCGCACTTTTCGCTTCCACCGCAGAGCCGAACAGGATCGAGCACAGCGACAGCAGCACAAAGGCGGCCGTGGTGGTGTTGACCGTTTCCCAGCCCAGGCGCGACATCAGCGACACCAGGGTCGGGCCGATATTGCCGCGCACGCCGAAGATGGCCCGGGACAGGGTCAGACTGGGCGCACGGCCACGGCGACCGGCGATGGAGATAATGCCCACTACCGCGAACGAACCGGCAGCGCCAAGAATCGCGACGATGATCGCCTGCCAGATGGCCAGGCCACGAAACGCCACCAGCGTGGCGCCAAGCGGCAAGCCCAGGATGCTGATATTGGCCGCGAACCATACCCAGAACAGCTGCAGCGGATGCCCGTTGCACTCGCCTTCCGGGACCGGTTCGATGCCGCGCGTTTCCAATTGCCCGGCGCCTTGGCCGGAAGAAGGGCTGCTCATGTGTGGGGCTCCTGATGTCTTATTGTTGTGGTTGTGGCAACGCTTCAATGACTCAACGCAATGCGAGCAGGCGTTGCACCAGCGGTTGCAGGTCCAGGCCATTCACGCGCTTGACCTGCTCGACCATCGCCTGCGGCCAGCACTGCAGACCCAGACAGGCACCGAGCATGGCACCGAGGATCGCGGCGATGGTGTCGGTGTCGCCCCCCAGGCTGGCGGCCAGGCACAGCGCCTCGAAGGCGCTCATGTCGCCCGACGCCACTTGCTGCGCGAGGGCGAACGACACCACCACCGACTCCTGGGAAGCCACCGAGGTACCGATCAACTCATAGAGCAGGTCAGTGAACAGGGCCTTGTCGCCACTGCCCACGCTCAGGGTGCGTGCCCAACTGATGCGGGTGGACATGCGCCCGCCCGCCACCCAGTGGCCATGGTGTTCCGCCTGTTGTGCAACCTGAGTGCCGATGTTCAGCGCCTCGCCCAGGTCCACACCGTTGATACCGGCGGAAACCACCGCCGCCACCGCGGCCGCGCTGGCAATGCCCAGGCTGGTGTTATGGGTGACCTGGCAAGCCTGGATCACCGCCTGGATAAACTGCGTCGGGTCGCTGACATCGGCGGCGATGCCTACCGGGGTGATGCGCATGGCCGCGCCGTTGGTCGTGCCGTAGCGCCCGGACTCTTCTGGTGTATGCCCCGCGAGGATCATGTCGATAGCGCGCTTGGTGGATGGCCCGAGCAGGTCCTGGGAACCCTTGGCGCGCATCGCCGCTTCCCAGTCGATCAGGCGTTGGGCGAGTACGGTGGGTTCGATCGTGCCGTGGCCTTCCACCAGCAGCTCAGCGACCAGGATCGCCTGTTCGGTGTCATCGGTAATGGAACCGGCGGGCATGTTCGGCGCGATGGGCTGGTCGGGGCCAGCGTCTTGCAGGGTGGTGATTCCACCGAAACGCTGGCGGACTTGCTCACGGCTCAAGGATTGGGTAGGCATGCCCAGCGCATCGCCCAGGGCCAGGCCATAAAAAGCGCCAAGCGCGCGAAGTTCAGCAGTCATTTAGACGCCCCAAATTGCAGGTGCAAACGAAAGTGCAGCGGGTCGAGCAAGCTTTCGACATGCTCCATGAAGCGCTCACGACGGTCATAGGTGGTGCGCGACGCTTTGAGAAACACCGTGCCGGCCGGACGTCCGAGCAGCCGGGCGTCATCATCGCTCAGGGCCTCGGCGCCGATCCACTGGTCGCCTGTGGCGCCCACATAGCCGTAGGCCGCGAGGGTGATGGTGAGGGAATTGTCGATCAGGCCGATGCGCGGCAGGCTTTCCAGGTCTGCGCTGGCAGGCATCAGCGAGCGCTCCAGCGACACCGCGGTGCCGTCGGCGATGCGCCGGCAACGGTCCAGGGCGATGAACTGCTCGCTGCCGAACCGGCTGAACAGATCCGGGCGCGTCACCGCTTCGAAGCGCAGCACCTCGGTGCTGACCTGCGCGCCGGTGTCTGCCAGGGCCTGGGCCCAACCTTGGCGCTGGTCGAGCCCCATGCCATCAAAGGTGACGATGGAGCCGACACCGCTCTGGGTGGCGATGTAGTTGCGACGCTTGAGCTCAGCCAGCGCTTCGCGCAGCGTGCCACGACTGACCGCAAACTCTTCGGCCAGTTGATGCTCGCCGGGCAACAGGAATCCGTCGGCGATCACCCCACCCTCGATGCGGCGGATGAGCTCGTCGACGACGCGTTTTTTCTTGTCGAATCGAACATGTCTAATCATGTACAAAGTGATAACCGAAAGCCATCACTCCCAGCAAGCAAATTATTCACGGGCGATCAAAAAACCGGCCTCAGGGCTCCAGGCCAATCGGGAAAAACTCTCCGCTGCTCCATACGCCAAGCCAGTTCTGACCGTTGATCGGACGGCTCACGGCCAGCTCGACCAATTGGTAGAACGCGTTGCGGTGCACCAGGGCTTCGAGGTTGCTACGCACCCGCAAATACGGCGCCGGTTCCTCGGTGAGCGGATCGATCACCACACGCAAGGGGTGCTCAAGGCCAGCCTCGACCTGCTCATCGACATTGGTAGTAAAGCGCAGCACCTGGCTTTCGCCCTGCCCTTGCACCTCGAGAGTGACGGCGACAAAGGGCGCGTCATCGACGCGGATGCCGACCTTTTCCACCGGCGTTACCAGAAAATAGTCATCGCCATCGCGGCGAATGATAGTGGAGAACAACTTGACCATGGGTTTGCGCCCGATCGGCGTGCCCTGATAGAACCAGGTGCCATCACGGGCGATGCGCATGTCGATATTGCCGCAGAAATCCGGGTTCCACAGATGCACCGGCGCCGGCCCTTTGCCTCTGGGCAGTTGCGCCAACAGATCATTGGCCTTGGCGGTATCGGTCATGCGGGGCTCCTTTTCAGGCTTATTGATCGCTCATGCCCAGCAAGCCTCTGGCGTATTGGGCCAGTGGCCGGGCAATCAGATCTTGGGGCGTGTTGTCATGGAACGTCAGTAAACCGCCACGACTGCGAATGCGTGCAGTATCAATCAAATACTGGGTACTGGTCTCGATCAACATGATCTGGATCACGCCGCTGTCCAGGCCAAGGCGGTCCAGGGCTTGCTGGTCGGTCCATTCATCGGCGTTGCCAATACGGTCATCGGCTGCCGCGAAGCGGCAATACAGCAAATAGTGAGCCCCAGCCGCGCGCGCTTCGGCCATGGCCTGTTCGAGGCCTTCGGGCTGGCGGGCGCGACGCACCATGGGGAAATATTCGACGAAGCCGTTGAACGCTTCCTCGGCCACCACGTTCGGTCGCGGATAGGCGCTGCCAGGCGGCACGAACGCGCCCTGGGCAATAAAGACAAAGGAGTCCGGCTGGATACGGACCGACGCGGTACGGCGTGTATCACTGTGGTCGAGCAAGCCGGCGTCGCTCATCTGATAGCGGGTGCCTTCGGCCATATCGCTGACGGTCATGCAACCACTGAGCACCAACGACGCCAGCAACAAAACCAGACTACGCATCCTATTCCTCCAGAAGCCGGTGACGGAAAACCGGCGAATGGGCGTGAGATGCAGAATCTGCGCCAGCTTGAATCAAATGTGGGAGGGGGCTTGCTCCCGATGGCGGTGTATCAGCCAGCTTATCGTTAGCTGACACACCGCCATCGGGAGCAAGCCCCCTCCCACAGGGGATCTGCGCTGACTGACTGGCATTAGGGCAAGCACATTGGAGCCAATCAGCCGCCGATGATCTTCATCACCGTTGCGCCGCCCGAGAAGGCCACTTCCTGTTTGTCGCCCAGGGCTTTCATCAGTAAGCCTTGCAAGGCTGGCAGTGCCTGGTGGCGAGGTTTGTCCAGCAGGTCGCCGACGTAGTGACGATTGCTCGAAGACAGGCAGCCATGCAACCAACCCGTGGAAGACAGACGCAAGCGCGAGCAGGTGCGGCAGAACGGCACGCTTTCATTGGCGATCACGCCAAAGAAGCCCTTGCCCGGCACTTCATAGCGCACAGCGGTAGCATCGACCGGGGCATTGGCTTGCAGGTATTCGTGATGTTCGCCGATCAGGCTGAGCAGTTGTTGCAGGCTGACGAATTGCTGCAGAAACGCATTGGAGTCTTTCGCCAGGTGCCCCATGCGCATCAACTCGATAAAGCGCAGCTCGTAGCCCCGCTCCAGGCAGTAGTCGAGCAACGGCATCACCTGGTCCAGGTTCTGGCCGCGCAAGGGCACCATATTGACCTTGATCTTGATTCCGGCCGCGCGGGCCTGGTCCATACCATCGAGCACAGTGGCCAGGTCGCCACCGCGGGCGATACTGCGGAAGGCGTCGGCATCCAGGGTGTCGAGGGAAACGTTGATGCGCCGAATGCCCGCGTCCACCAGCAGCGGCAGCTTGCGCGCCAGCAACTGGCCGTTGGTGGTCAGGCTGATGTCGCTGAGCCCCATCTGCCCCACGGCCCCCATAAAGGCTTCCAGCTTGGGGCTCACCAGCGGCTCACCGCCGGTAATACGCAGGCGATCGATGCCAGCCGCTTCAATCAGGTAAGCCACGCCTCGGGCCATGGCTTGCGCCGAAAGTTCGTCCTGGGCAGCCACCAGCCGCTTGCCATTGGGCACGCAGTAGGTACATGCGTAATTGCAGGCTGAGGTCAGGCTGATTCGCAAATTGCGAAACCGCCTGCCTTGACGATCAACGATCATGAACCACTCCGGCAGAGGATTTTTCGGGCGCACTAGAAGCTGACTCATAAATCAGCTTTTAGCAAGGTCCTTGCCTGAGTATATTCCTAGGGTACTGCGCCTGGCAGTAAATCATTGAGCCATCAGTGTGGCGAATGACTCAGGCAGCAGGGGCATCGCCAGCTTTTTCCGGGGCAGACAATTCAGGGCTGTGCTTGCGCTTGTTGCCCATGCGCACGCCGATGTCCATCAGGAACTGAAAGAAGCCTTCCTGATCTTCCAGCACATTGCTCCAGAACGGCGAGTGGTACAGCGCAACGGCGCCATGCACCAGCGCCCAGGCCGCGCAGTAGTGAAAATATGGCGGCACGTCTTCGAGCTTGCCTTCACTGATACGACCCTTGATCAGCAAGGTCAGGCGTTCGAAGTTCGAGGCGCGGATCTTGTGCAGCTCCTCGACCATTTCCGGCACCTGGTGGCCCTTGACCACCTTTTCTTCCAGGCGGTCAAACAGGCGGTAGCGCTGTGGATCGCGCATGCGGAACTCGAAATATGCACGGGACAAGGCCTCTTTGTCCTTGTCGACATCGGCCGAATGCAGCAGCTCGTTCAAGTCACGCTCATAGTCGAGCATCAGGCGCAGGTAAATCTCGGCCTTGGATTTGAAATGCTTGTAGATCGTGCCTTTGCCGATACCCACGGCATCCGCGATCATCTCGACGGTGACGCTGTCTTCGCCTTGTTCGAGGAACAACTTGAGTGCGGTGTCGAGAATTTCCTGCTCACGGCGGCGAAACTCACGGACCTTACGGGGTTCTTTATGCATGAGGAAGAGGTCTGCAAAGGTCGGAATAGGGAGGGTTGCGCACGCCATGGATACGTGGCGATACGATTTACCCGATGCGAGGGATTATCCCGACTGAACGGTCGCTGGGCAACGCCTATGTGAACCGGTTATGCACTTTACTTTCAGTACGCCAACGATTTAAGCATTATCAGTCAGAAACAATACGCCAGACTCAAGGTGCGCATCATGCTCAATGAGAACTCAAGCGAAGAACGCGTATTCCAAATCTGTTTAAAAATCGATCAATTGCGACTGGACTGAATCCGATAGTGATCAATACTTCAACTGTCGGCGCGACATCTCCCCCAAGTGAAGCGCCGACCTGGGTACCGACGGACTGTGTGCCCTTGTTTTACTCCTAATGGTCTTAGCCCGGATTCACCCCCCAGAACCCGGGTTTTTTTTGCCTGCAATTTGGCGACGATCAGGAAGCCACACGGGCCAGTGGAAACAAACGCCTGAAGTTCTCGGTAGTTTGCTCGGCGAAGCGCTCGTAGGACTCACCTCGCAGCATTGCCAGATAATCCGCCACGTCACGCACATACTCCGGCAGGTTCGGCTTGCCGCGATGGGGGATCGGCGCCAGGTACGGCGAATCGGTTTCCACCAGCAGCCGGTCGGCAGGCACCTGGCGGGCAACATCGCGCAGCGCGTCGGCATTGCGGAAGGTAACGATGCCAGACAGCGAAATATAGAACCCCAGGTCCAGGGCGGCCTTGGCCATTTCCCAGTCTTCGGTAAAGCAATGCAACACACCTGCCTGCGGCAGCGCGGCTTCACGCAACAGGGCCAGGGTATCGGCGCGCGCGCCGCGGGTGTGGACGATTACCGGTTTGCCGCTCTGTTGCGCGGCTCGCAAGTGCAGGCGGAACGAGGCCTGCTGCAGCTCGGCGGCTTCAGGTTCGTAATGGTAATCCAGACCGGTTTCGCCAATAGCAACGACACGCGGGTGATTGAGTTCGCCCAGCAGCCAGTCCAGGGCCGGTGCTTCGCCGGGTTTGAGATCCAGCGGGTGGATACCCACCGAACAATCCACATCGGCGTAGCGATCAGCGAGGGCTTTGACGTCGGCGGCGTTTTCAGCGCTGACGCCAATGCACAGGAAGTGCCCTACCCCGCGCTGGCGCGCAGCCTCGAGTGCGGTGTCAAGGGAGCCGCCGTGTTGAGCGAGGTCGAGTCGATCAAGGTGACAGTGGGAATCTACGAGCATGGGCCTCTACAACTTGAGTAACGGAACGTGTCTGGCCAACGATACACCCGCCGGCCACGGAAATTAACGCCGGCCGAGCAGACCGACCCACTGCACCAGCAGCGCTTCGAGCAACAGCACGCGGTTGAGGTTGGCCTTGCCGAGCACTTTCTGGCGCTGGGCAAGGATCCAGTCCTGGATCGCCAGCACCTTGTCCTGGGCGCTTTTCTGCGCCAGGTACTGCACCACTTTGCGCATGTCCGGCAGACCCAGGCCGTTTTCGTCCTGGGTCAGCTGGTAGCGCAGGATCAGGCTGGACCAGTCGCAGAACCAGTCGAACAGCAGCAGCAAAGGAATGTCCTTCCACGCACTTTCCGCCAACTGGGTGGCAGACAGTTCCTGCTTGATCAACTTCTTCACACCGTCCACGACCAGCGCACGCTGCTCTCGCACGCCCTGGGCTTGCAGTTTCACCGCCGCCAAGGGGGAGCCTGCGGCCAGGGTCAGCAATTCGACGCGTTCTTCTGCCGAGCACTCCGGCAGCGCCTGCGCCAGCCACTCAAGGCTCATGGCCTCGCTCGGCAGCGGGCATGCCTGCTGCACGCAACGGCTGCGAATCGTCGGCAACAAGCGGCTGGACTGATGGCTCACCAGCAACAGCACGGTGTCGCCGGACGGTTCCTCCAGGCTTTTGAGCAAGGCGTTGGCGGCGTTGATGTTCATCGCCTCCACCGGCTCGATCAGCACCACTTTGCGCCCGCCCATCTGCGCGGTCTGCACCACGAAGCTGACGAGGTCGCGTACCTGGTCGACCTTGATCGCTTTGTCTGCCTCCTCAGGTTCCAGCAGATAGTTGTCGGGGTGGCTGCCAGCCTTCAGCAGCAGGCAGGATTTGCATTCGCCGCACGCGTCAAGATTGACCGGGCGCTGGCACAGCAAGCTGGCCATCAAGCGTTCGGCCAGGGCGCGTTTGCCGATGCCTATCGGGCCATGCAGTAAATAGGCGTGGGCGTGCTGGGCACGGCCGGCCAGTTGGTGCCAGAGGCCGTCCTGCCACGGATAGGCTTCAGCCACGGGCACGCTCCAGAAGGCTGGGCAACAGCGCATCGATGGCTTGCTGCACCTGAGCCAGCGGTTGAGCCGCGTCAAGCAGGTAGTAACGCGCAGGCTCTGCCTTGGCACGCTCGAGGAACGCGCTGCGCACCGCGTCGAAGAAAGCCTGGCCTTCCAGTTCGAAACGATCCAGGCGGCCGCGGGCGCTGGCGCGGGCCATTCCCACTTCAACTGGCAGATCGAACAGCAGGGTCAGATCAGGGCGCAGCCCCCCCTGCACAAAGGTTTCCAGCGTTGCGATACGTTCCAGGCACAACCCACGGCCACCGCCCTGATAGGCGTAGGTGGAGTCAGTGAATCGGTCGCAGATCACCACGGCCCCGCGTGCCAGTGCCGGTCGGATCACCTCGGCCAGATGCTGGGCACGGGCGGCGAATACCAGCAGCAGCTCCGTGTCCGGGTTCATAGGCTCATCGCCCGGCGTCAGCAGTACCTCACGGATGCGCTCGGCCAGTGGCGTACCGCCGGGCTCGCGGGTCAGCACCACTTCGATGCCTACGGCACGCAGGCGATCGGCCAGGTAATCGCGGTTGGTGCTTTTGCCGGCGCCTTCCGGGCCTTCGAGGGTCACAAACAAGCCAGTCACAGGCAGTCCTTAGTCAGAGTCATTGCGGGCTTTGTGGGGCGCTGGTGTCCGGCGCGGATTCTGCCGGGACGTCAACGGGCGGCACCGTGCCCTCCAGCGGTTTGGCCAATGGCGCCGGGCTGGAACGGTAATCGGCGCGGCGCTTGAGCTGGAACTCGCGCACGGCGGCATTATGCGCATCCAGGTCGTCCGAGAAAATATGGCTGCCATCGCCGCGGGCGACAAAATACAGGCTGCTGCCCGGCACCGGGTTCAGCGCGGCATGAATCGCCTCGCGGCCGACCATGGCGATGGGCGTCGGCGGCAGGCCGGCGATCATGTAGGTGTTGTAAGGATTGGCCTCTTTGAGGTGGGCACGGGTCAACTTGCCGTTGTAGCGCTCACCCAGGCCATAGATCACCGTGGGGTCGGTCTGCAGCATCATGCCCATCTTCAGACGACGTACGAACACACCGGCAATTTGCCCGCGCTCTTCGGGTACGCCGGTTTCCTTTTCTACCAGGGAGGCCATGATCAGGGCTTGATAAGGTTCGGTGTAAGGCGCATCAGCGGCGCGTTTGCTCCACTCCTGGGCCAGTACGTCATCAAGGCGGCTGTAGGCTTTCTTCAGGAATTCAACATCGGTCATGCCACGCACAAAGCGGTAGGTGTCGGGAAAGAAGCGTCCTTCCGGGAACACGCCAGGATGGCCGAGCTTATCCATCACTTCGCTGTCACTGAGGCCCGCGAGGCTTTGCACGATCTTTTCATGCTTGGCCAGGGCCGAGCGCACCTGGCGGAAGTTCCACCCCTCTACCAGCGTCAGGCTGTATTGCACCACTTCCCCACGCTGCCACAGGCCGATCAGGCCTTCGGCGGTCATGCCTGGGGTCATGCGATATTCGCCGCTGTGCAGCGGTTGCCCCTCGAGGTTGAAGCGCCAGTACAGACGCAGCCAGAAGGCACCGTCGAGCACGCCGTCGGCTTCCAGGCGATTGAAGGTTCCGGTGGGTGTTGCCCCTGCCGGCACATCGAGCAATTGCTCCTGGGTCAGATGCAACGGCTGTTTCAAGGCAGCGTTGTATTTCCAGGCAGAAAAGCCCGACAGCAAGGCCGCCGAGCACAGACCGATCAGCAGCAGTACAGCCAGTTTTCGTATCAACTCAAATATCCAAATGCGCGCGAACAATGCCCCGCAGTTTACGGGTGAGCGGCCCAACCGACCAGCTCATCCCAGCGCACTCACGTACCGGCCAGATGCCATAAACGCTGTTGCACATAAAGACTTCGTCAGCTTGGCGCAACTGCTCGGGATCGATGTCAGCCACGGCCACCGGGACGCCCAGCGTATGTGCCTGGGCCAGAATCTCGGCGCGCATCACGCCGGCAACGCCGCAACGCGTCAGATCAGCGGTTAGTAACAAGCCGTTGCGCACCAGGAACAGGTTGCTGAACACGCCTTCGATGACGCGACCGGACATATCCAGCATCAAGCCTTCGGCATATTCGGCATCACGCCATTCGGCACGGGCGATCACCTGTTCAAGACGATTGAGGTGTTTGAGCCCGGCCAGCAGCGGCTGCTCGGCCAAGCGCGTGGCGCATGGGAACAGGCGGATGCCGTCGGTACCATGGGCTTCGGGATAAGCGGCAGGCGGACTGCCTTGCAAGATACGACGTACAGCGGCATCGGGGTTGGCGCCATAACCCCGCTGGCTGTCGCCACGGGTCAGGATCAACTTGAGCACGCCATCGCCAAGGGCAGCGGCATAGACGAGCACCTCGCTACGCGCCAGACCGTGGTCCACCGCCAGTGAGAGGCGCCTGCAGCCTTCCTGAAGGCGCTGCAGGTGACGGTCAAGCAGCAGCGGCTGCCCGGCCTTGACCGCCATGGTTTCAAACACACCGTCGCCATACGCCAGGCCGCGATCTTTCAGGGGCACGCTGTCCGCTGGCTGACCGTCGACCCAGCTGTGCATCACTCGGCGAACCGGCGGAACACCAGCGAGCCGTTGGTGCCACCAAAACCGAACGAGTTGGAGATCACCACGTCGATCGGCATCGGTTGCGCTTCGTGCGGCACGAAGTTCAGGTCGCAGCCTTCGTCCGGCTCATCGAGGTTGATGGTCGGCGGAGCGACCTGATCCTTGATGGCCATCACACTGAAGATCGCCTCGACCGCACCCGCCGCGCCCAGCAGATGGCCGGTCATGGACTTGGTGGAGCTGACGGCCAGCTTGTAGGCGTGCTCGCCGAACACCGATTTGATGGCCTCGGCTTCCGCCAGGTCGCCGGTGGGCGTCGAAGTGCCATGGGCATTGATGTACTGCACCTGGTCAGCGTTGACCTTGGCATCGCGCAGGGCGTTGGTGATGCAGCGCGCAGCACCGGCACCGTCGGCCGGTGGCGAGGTCATGTGGTAGGCATCGCCGCTCATGCCAAAGCCGATCAGCTCGGCATAGATGGTGGCACCGCGCGCCTTGGCATGCTCCAGCTCTTCCAGGACCAGGGCACCGGCACCGTCGGACAGCACGAAACCGTCACGGCCCTTGTCCCACGGACGGCTGGCACGGGTCGGCTCATCATTGCGAGTCGACAGCGCACGGGACGCGCCGAAGCCGCCCATGCCCAGGCCGCAGGCGGCCATCTCGGCGCCACCGGCGATCATGACGTCGGCTTCATCGTAGGCGATGTTGCGCGCCGCCATGCCGATGCAGTGAGTGCCCGTGGTGCACGCCGTTGCGATGGCGTAGTTAGGCCCCTGTGCGCCCAGGTGGATGGACAGGAAACCGGAAATCATATTGATGATCGAGCCCGGCACGAAGAACGGTGAAATTCGACGGGGGCCGGAATCGTGCAGCGTGCGGCTGGTTTCTTCGATATTGGTCAGGCCACCAATACCCGAACCCATGGCCACGCCGATGCGATCACGGTTGGCGTCGGTCACTTCAAGGCCGGCGTTACGCACTGCCTGAAAACCGGCTGCCAGGCCGTACTGAATGAACAGGTCGAGCTTGCGGGATTCCTTGACCGAGAGATATTCCTCGACATTGAAACCCTTTACCGAGCCGCCAAAACGGGTGGAATAGGCAGAAAGGTCCGTGTGTTCGATCAGACCGATACCACTGTGGCCAGCCAGAATGCCCTGCCAACTGCTTGGCACATCCGTGCCCAGTGGCGACAACATACCCATACCGGTGACTACGACGCGTCTACGCGACACAGCACTCTCCTTTTTCTAATGACGACACTTTGCTTCGCAGCGTACTTTTCGTCACCGCTTAAAGAAAAAACCGCACGCCGTTACAGCAGTGCGGTTTTTCCCTGACAGCAAGCGACGACTACAAACTATTACGCCTGGTGGCTAGTAACGTAGTCGATGGCAGCTTGAACAGTAGTGATTTTTTCAGCTTCTTCGTCCGGGATTTCGGTCTCGAATTCCTCTTCCAGAGCCATCACCAGCTCAACGGTGTCAAGGGAATCGGCACCCAGGTCTTCTACGAAGGAAGCAGTGTTGGTCACTTCTTCTTCTTTGACGCCCAGTTGCTCGGCAACGATTTTCTTGACGCGCTCTTCGATGGTGCTCATACCTTGTTTAACTCCTAATGGACAAATTCAGGCAGCTGGCCAGTGGGTAAGTGTATAGAAAGCCATTTCAGCTTTTCAACCGAAAGCTTCACCCTGTACCCGCTCGGCCACCTGCCTATAAATTAAGTTGCAGCTTTATAACGGATTTTAGACAGCTCGTATGACATATTTTTGAAGCGATCCGTCACAATTTAACTCATGTACATCCCGCCGTTCACCGGGATTGTAGCCCCAGTCACGTATGCCGCACCGTCGGATGCCAGGAAAGTGACCACATTCGCGATCTCTTGAGCCTGACCCAGACGACCCAGCGGAATCTGTGTCAGCAAGGCTTCACGCTGTGCTTCGGGCAGTTCGCGGGTCATATCGGTGTCGATGAACCCTGGGGCCACCGAGTTTACCGTAATCGACCGCGAACCGACTTCACGCGCCAGCGCACGGCTGAAACCTTCCAGACCGGCCTTGGCGGAAGCGTAGTTTACTTGGCCGGCGTTGCCCATGGCACCCACTACGGAGCCAATATTGATAATTCGCCCCCAGCGCGCCTTGGTCATGCCGCGCAAAACGCCCTTGGACAGGCGAAACAGACTGTTCAGGTTGGTATCGACCACGTCGTACCACTCGTCGTCTTTCATGCGCATCATCAGGTTATCGCGGGTGATACCGGCGTTATTCACCAGAATCGCCGGCGCACCGAACTGAGCAGTGATCTCGGCGAGCACGGCCGCCACAGACTCATCGCTGGTCACATTCAGCTCAAGGCCGGTGCCCTGCACGCTGTTTTCCTTCAGGGTCGCGGCGATACGCTCGGCGCCCGAGGCGGAAGTAGCGGTGCCGATCACGACGGCGCCCTGACGGCCCAGCTCCAGGGCGATGGCCTGGCCGATGCCACGGCTTGCGCCGGTGACCAGTGCAACTTTACCTTGCAGACTCATGCAGGCTTCTCCTAAGTTCGGGATCAGGGTTCAGGCCAGTGCCGCGCGAGCGGCAGCGAAGGCATCCGGGGTATTGAGGTTAGCGGTCGACACACCGTCGGCGCAGCGTTTGTTCAGACCCGCCAGGACTTTGCCTGGGCCACACTCGACCAACTCGGTGGCGCCATTGGCGGCCAGCGTCTGCACCGATTCAACCCAGCGTACGGGCTTGTAGAGCTGTTCCAGCAGGTCGCGCTTGAGGGTCTCGAGGTCGGCGGCCACTGCCGCGCTGACGTTCTGCACCAGCGGGATCTGCGGCGCCTGCCAGTTAATGGCGGCGATGGACTCGGCAAAACGCTCGGCCGCCGGGCGCATCAGCTCGCAGTGCGACGGCACGCTCACTGGCAACGGCAATGCGCGCTTGGCGCCACGCGCCTTGCAGCCTTCGATGGCACGCTCAACGGCAGCCTTGGCACCGGCGATCACCACTTGGCCAGGGGAGTTGAAGTTCACCGCGCTGACGACTTCGCCTTGAGCCGCTTCGGCGCAGGCTTCAATCACCACGGCATCGTCCAGGCCCAGGATAGCGGCCATGCCGCCCTGCCCGGCCGGAACGGCCTCCTGCATCAACTGACCACGACGCTCGACCAGCTTGACCGCCTCACCGAGGGTCAGGCTGCCCGCCGCGACCAGGGCGCTGTATTCGCCCAGGCTGTGACCGGCGACGAATGCCGGGCGCGCGCCGCCTTCGGCCAGCCACAAGCGCCACAGGGCGATCGAAGCGGTCAGAATGGCTGGCTGGGTTTTGTCGGTTTGATTGAGTTGCTCTTCCGGCCCCTGCTGGGTCAACGCCCACAGGTCGTAACCCAGGGCATCGGAAGCTTCCTTGAAGGTATCCAGGATCAGCGGGTATTGCGCGCCCAGCTCGGCCAACATGCCGAGGGACTGCGAACCCTGCCCTGGAAAGACGAATGCGAGGGATGTAGACATGTAACAAGCCCCTAATGATCTGGTCGTCAAAAATGGTCACTCCTACGGTGGGAGCGCACGAAACTGACAGATTGGATGGTCAATTGAACTGGCCGGTCACATTTAAGCACTCCCGGGCCAATTCGCCTAAGGCAACAGGTCCTCCAGACGGCCGTGCAAGCGTTGCGGCAGGTTTTCCTGGATCTCGATCAGGGCCCGCGCAATCGCGCTCTGGAAGCCTTCCACACCCGCCGAGCCATGGCTTTTTACCACAATGCCCTGCAAGCCCAGAAAACTCGCGCCATTATGCCGCGCCGGGGCGAGGTCAGCTTGCAGGCGGCGCATCAACGGCAGCGCCAGGGCGCCGACCAGGCGCGACGCCAGGTTCTGCTTGAACAGCGCTTCGATGCGCATGGCGATCATGGTCGCCAAGCCTTCGCTGGATTTGAGCAGGATATTGCCGACGAACCCGTCGCACACCACAACATCCGCTTCGCCACGGTACAAGCCGTCACCCTCGACAAAGCCGATGTAATTCAAGCCTGGCGCGCCTTGCAACAAGGTAGCCGCCAGCTTGACCTGCTGATTGCCCTTGATGTCTTCGGTGCCGATATTGAGCAGCGCCACGCGCGGGCGGACCACGCCAAGCGCTTCTGCGGCCACCGACCCCATCACGGCGAACTGGAACAGGTGCTCGGCGCTGCAATCGACGTTTGCGCCCAGGTCCAGCAGCTGGCAATAACCTTTCTGCGTCGGAATCGCCGCCACCATCGCCGGCCGGTCAATGCCCGGCAGTGTCTTGAGCACATGCCGCGACAAGGCCATCAGCGCGCCAGTATTGCCTGCGCTGACACAGGCCTGCACCTTGCCGTCACGCAGTAACTCCAACGCCACGCGCATGGACGAATCGGGCTTGCCGCGCAGGGCCGCAGCCGGCTTTTCATCCATGGTGATGGTTTCGCTGGCCGCAGTAACCGTCAGGCGCGCGCGATCCACAGCCGGATAGCTGGCAATCAGTTCTTCAAGGAGGGAAGGTTGACCGACGAGGGTCAGGTGCAGCGAGGGCGTGGCAGACAGGCTGGCAATACAGGCCTGAACAATGCTGCGGGGACCGAAGTCCCCGCCCATTGCGTCAATCGCGATGACTTGAGCAGACAAGTGATTACTCGTCAGCGCCCTTGTCGATCACTTTACGGCCACGGTATACGCCTTCTGGCGATACGTGGTGACGCAGGTGAACTTCACCGGTGGTCTTTTCCACGGACAGGGTGCTTGCCTCGAGAGCGTCGTGCGAACGGCGCATGTCACGGGCGGAGCGGGATTTTTTGTTCTGCTGAACAGCCATAATTGATTAACTCCTAAACGTTTGGGTCACGCTTTAACTGCGCCAATACACTGAACGGGTTGGACCGCGTTACCTCGTCCTCGCTCGGTTCGGGCTCGTCATCGAGGCCCGCCGGCTGCTGGCATTCTTCCGGATGATGAGCAGGCACAATGGGCAAGGCGAGCAAGAGCTCCTCCTCGATCAGTGCATGCAGATCCAAAGGATCTTCGCCCAGTTCCAGCACGTCATAACCTTTCGGCAACGACTGGGTATTCGCACCCTCCTTCACCACAGCATAACTGCACTCGCTGTGGATCGGCAGGGTGACCAGCTCAAGACAACGCTGGCAAACCATCTTGACTTCGGTGTCGATAAAACTGTGGATTACCACAGACTTACGTTCATCTCGTTCAAAAACGAATTTGGCCTGGACCGCACCGACAGTGTCGGAAAGCGAGTCGCAGAGTCTCTCCAAATCGGCCAGCGGCAATTCACCTTGAAGGGAAGTGCCACGATCAGCCAATTTGCGCGGGTCAACGTGAGGTGGAATCGGGTCATTCAACATAGGCGCAGCATTATAGGGATGCACCCGGCCATGTCAAAGGAAATTCAGCCCTGTGCGTCAGCCGGTCACGCCGCTAGAATCTGCGGCTGTCTTGAGGAGACGTATATGCTGCCTTTATTACTCGCGTCCAGCTCGGTTTATCGCCGGCAATTGCTGAGCCGCCTGCATCTGCCATTCACCTGCAGCTCGCCGGATATCGACGAAAGTCACCGTGCGGATGAGTCCGCCGTGGAGCTGGTCAAGCGCCTGGCCGAAGAGAAATCTCGCGCCCTCGCCACCAGCCATCCTGGGCACCTGATTATCGGCTCGGATCAGGTGGCTGCGCTTGAAGGACGGATTATCGGCAAACCACACACCTTCGAAAACGCCCGTGAGCAACTGCTAGCAGCGAGCGGCAAGCGTGTGAGCTTCCTCACTGGGCTGGCCTTGCTGAATTCCGAGACCGGACACTGCCAGGTCGACTGCATCCCTTTTACCGTGCACATGCGCGAACTGAGCGTTGAACGCATCGAACGCTACCTGCGCATCGAGCAACCTTATGACTGCGCGGGCAGCTTCAAGGCCGAGGGATTGGGCGTGAGCCTGTTCCAGAGCACCGAAGGGCCGGACGCGACCAGCCTGGTAGGGCTGCCACTGATTCGCCTGGTAGATATGTTGCTGGTTGAAGGCGTGCAAATCCCCTAGGAACTTTACAAACCCAATGTGGGAGGGGGCTTGCCCCGATAGCAGTGGATCAGCCAGCTTATCTGTGACTGACACACTGCCATCGGGGGCAAGCCCCCTCCCACATTTTGACCTGCATCCAGTCTGGGATGTCAGCGCAAACTCGGGCCCTGGAAGCCCATATACAGGGCCAACTTCTCAGCCACACTGGCACCGAGTTTCTTGGAGAAACGGTCAAACGGCGACTCTTCGACAGTGAAATCAACCAATTCTTTCTCGCCGACCACGTCCCGCGCCACTGAACTGGCACTGCCCAGGCCGTCGATCAGGCCCAGCGGCAACGCCTGCTCGCCCGACCACACAAGCCCGGAGAACAGCTCCGGATGCTCCTTGTCCTTCAGCCGATCGCCCCGCCCCTGCTTGACGCTGGCAATGAACTGACGATGGGTGGTGTCGAGCACGCCCTGCCAGAACTGGGTTTCATCGGCCTTTTGCGGCTGGAACGGATCGAGGAATGCCTTATGCTCGCCGGACGTGTAGGTGCGACGCTCCACACCCAGCTTCTCCATGGTCCCGACAAAGCCGTAGCCGGCCGCCGTCACGCCAATGGAGCCCACCAGGCTGGCCTTGTCCGCGTAGATCTGGTCAGCGGCGCTGGCAATGTAATAGGCCCCCGAAGCCCCCAGGTCCGAAATCACCGCGTATAGCTTGGTGTCTGGATGCAGGGCGCGCAGACGGCGAATCTCGTCATACACATAACCCGACTGCACCGGGCTGCCGCCCGGGCTATTGATGCGCAGGATCACCGCCTTGACCTTGGTATCTTCGAACGCGGCGCGCAGGCTGCTGACGATATTGTCGGCGCTGGCAGGCTCCTTGTCGGCGATCACCCCACGCACTTCGATCAAGGCGGTGTAGTGGCTGCTACGGGCGGCGCTTTTTTCCATGTCCATCAATGGACTGAACAACGCCAGCATACCCAGCAGGTAAACAAAGGTCAGCAGCTTGAAGAAAATCCCCCAACGCCGCGAGCGACGCTGCTCCTGCACGCTGGCCAGCAAGGTCTTTTCCAGCAACTTCCAGCTCTTGTCATCGCTGCTATCGGCCTTTTCAGGCGCTTTCCACTCGTCACTCATGCCATTAACCCCAGCAAAGACTTATTGAGCCCGACCAAGCCAGGCCTGCAGTTCAGAAAAATGATCGATCGTCAGCCTGGGCTCGTATTGCTGCAAGGCTTGCGCCGCCTGCGCGCCATAGCTGACCGCCACGCTGTCCATGCCGGCGTTGCGCGCCATCATCAGGTCGAAGGATGCATCTCCCACCATCAAAGCCTGGCGCGGCGCTACACCGCAGTGAGCCAGGATCTGCTCCAGCATCAGAGGGTGAGGCTTGCTGGCGGTTTCATCCGCGGCACGGGTAATGTCGAAATAATCGTCCCAACCATGCGCCTTGAGCACCCGGTCCAGCCCACGCCGGGCCTTGCCGGTGGCCACGGCGAGGTAATAGCCCTGGGCGCGGAACGCCTCCAGGGATTGCCTCACGCCGTCGAACAACGGCGAAGGCTCGGCTTCCAGGGCGATGTAGTGGTCCGCATAGTGCTGTCGGAATGCGATCAGTTGCTGATCATCGATCTGCGGGTACAGGGTGCGGATTGCCTCAGGCAAGCCGAGGCCGATGATGCCCTTGACCGCCAGGTCACTGCACAGCTCGAAGCCGGAACGGGTCGAGGCCACGTGCATCGACTCGACAATCCGCCCGATGGAGTTGGCCAGCGTCCCGTCCCAGTCGAAAATCAGCAGTTTGTAATCAAGGTGCGACACTCAAGCGCTCCACGGTCTTGGCCCACATCTCATCAACCGGCGCCTGTAGCTTCAGTTCGCCACCATCGGGCAGCGGCACGGTCAGCATGTAGGCGTGCAGAAACAGGCGCTTGCCGCCCAGATCGCGGATTTCCCTGGAGAAATCTTCATCGCCGTATTTGGTGTCGCCGGCAATGCAGTGACCGGCATGCAGGGTGTGCACGCGAATCTGGTGAGTGCGGCCAGTCACCGGCTTGGCTTCGACCAGGGTGGCGAAATCACCGAAACGGCGCAGCACCTTGAACAGGGTCAGGGCCTCTTTGCCCTCCTCATCCACTTCCACCATGCGTTCACCGGAGCGCAGATTGCTCTTCTGCAACGGCGCGCGCACGCTTTTGATCGAGCTGGCCCAGTTACCGCGCACCAGCGCCATGTAACGCTTGTCCACGCCGTCGCCTCGCAGCGCAGTGTGCAGGTGGCGCAACATGCTGCGCTTCTTGGCGATCATCAGCAGGCCGGAAGTGTCGCGGTCCAGGCGATGGACCAGCTCCAGCTCCTTGGCATCCGGGCGCAACTGACGAAAGGCTTCGATCACGCCGAATGTCAGGCCGCTGCCACCGTGGACAGCGATGCCGCAAGGCTTGTTGATCACGATGAGTTTGTTATCTTCAAACACAATCGACGCTTCCAGGCGCTGCAGCAGGCCCTGGGCCAGCGGCACGGGCTCATCGCGTTCTGGCACGCGCACCGGCGGCACACGGACGATATCGCCCGCCTGCAACTTGTACTCGGGCTTGATCCGGCCTTTGTTCACGCGCACTTCGCCTTTGCGCAAGATGCGGTAAATCAAGGTCTTGGGCACGCCTTTGAGCCTGGCCAGGAGAAAATTATCGATGCGTTGGCCGGCATATTCCGGCGAGACCTCAAGCAGCTGGACGCTGGGGGTCTGGGGGGCGGTAGTCGTCATGGCGGCGATGATAACAATTTTTTATGGAATTGAAGCACTTAATCATTGCTGCTATAGTCGCGAACGCCGCCAAAAGCGGCCTGGACAGAGGACTTGCGGCAAACTGCCGGCCCTGACCATCGCAATTCATCAGGACGCGAGGCCGTCCTACGGGGTGTTCGCCACCTTGGAAGGCTTGGGATTGTAACGAGCGCAGGTGACATGAGGCCTGAAGCGAGTGCGCAAAGCAGAGTGAATACTCGCCTTGCGCGCCGATATTTACGGCCAGTTCACAAAGTGCAGTCAGTCTTGAGCCAGACCATGGCGAATGCTTCGGAAACAACGCCTGTTAAGAGCTGAGTGAGAGCGCAACCGCCCACACCTAGTCTTGTTTAGCCATGAGCGTGAACTCCCCATTGGAGAACACGGTAAATGCCAACCCGCTGCGGATTCTGCGCGCGGCAGCACCCGAATTATCAGGGATACGTGTAGGGTGGAGATGCACAACCGTCGGACCGTGTAGCACTAGGCTTATATTTAGACGCTTCATCTCGTCCACAGTCGCCGGTTGATTCCTCCTCCTGACCTTAGCTTTTGTTGAAGTGGTGCCTTTGTCACCACCGCTAACAAGCAGGACGCGTCCGTCGCGATACGGCCCAATTGGCCTGTTATTGCTGGACACTGGAGTGGCCAACCACTCTTGACGCACCTGACACCGACCGTGAGAAGTCGTGTGTGCCGAACGCCGTTTCCGGCAGCCCGGAAACCGACGGTACAACATGAAAAGAATGCTGATTAACGCAACCCAACCCGAAGAGTTGCGTGTTGCACTGGTAGATGGCCAACGCCTCTACGACCTGGACATCGAATCCGGTGCACGCGAGCAAAAAAAGGCCAACATCTATAAAGGCCGTATTACTCGCATCGAACCAAGCCTTGAGGCTGCCTTTGTCGATTTCGGCTCCGAGCGCCACGGCTTCCTGCCCCTCAAAGAAATCTCCCGCGAATACTTCAAGAAAGCCCCTGAAGGCCGCGTGAACATCAAGGACGTCCTGAGCGAAGGCCAGGAAGTCATCGTTCAGGTCGAGAAAGAAGAACGTGGCAACAAGGGCGCCGCCCTGACCACTTTCATCAGCCTGGCCGGCCGCTACCTGGTGCTGATGCCGAACAACCCACGTGCCGGCGGCATTTCCCGTCGCATCGAAGGCGAAGAGCGCAACGAACTGCGCGAAGCGCTGAACGGCCTGATCGCACCGGCCGACATGGGCCTGATCGTGCGCACTGCAGGCCTGGGCCGCAGCAGCGAAGAAATGCAGTGGGACCTCGACTACCTGCTGCAACTGTGGACTGCCATCAAAGAAGCGTCCCTGGATCGTTCCGCGCCGTTCCTGATCTACCAGGAAAGCAACGTGATCATCCGCGCCATCCGCGATTACCTGCGCCAGGACATCGGCGAAGTGCTGATCGACAGCGTTGAAGCCCAGGACGAAGCCCTGACCTTCATCCGCCAGGTCATGCCGCAGTACGCCAGCAAGATCAAGCTGTACGAAGACAGCGTTCCGCTGTTCAACCGTTTCCAGATCGAAAGCCAGATCGAGACCGCCTTCCAGCGCGTGGTCGAACTGCCTTCCGGCGGCTCCATCGTGATCGACCCGACCGAAGCCCTGGTGTCCATCGACATCAACTCGGCGCGTGCCACGAAAGGTAGCGACATCGAAGAAACCGCCCTGCAGACCAACCTGGAAGCGGCTGAAGAAATCGCCCGCCAGCTGCGCCTGCGTGACATCGGCGGCCTGATCGTGATCGACTTCATCGACATGACCCCGGCCAAGAACCAGCGCGCCGTGGAAGAGAAAGTCCGCGAATGCCTGGAAGCTGACCGTGCCCGCGTACAGGTCGGCCGCATCTCGCGCTTCGGCCTGCTGGAAATGTCCCGTCAGCGCCTGCGTCCATCCCTGGGCGAGAGCAGCGGCATCGTCTGCCCGCGTTGCAACGGCACCGGCATCATCCGTGACGTTGAATCGCTGTCCCTGGCGATCCTGCGCCTGATCGAAGAAGAAGCCCTGAAAGACCGCACCGCCGAAGTTCGCGCACAAGTGCCGATTCCGGTGGCCGCCTTCCTGCTCAACGAAAAACGCAACTCGATCACCAAGATCGAACTGCGCACCCGTGCCCGTATCGTCATCCTGCCGAACGATCACCTGGAGACGCCGCACTTCGAAGTGCAGCGCCTGCGCGATGACAGCCCGGAAGCCCACAGCGGCCAGTCCAGCTACGAAATCGCCGCTGCCGCTGCTGAAGTCGAAGAAGTCCAGCCAGCCGCCGCGACCCGCACCCTGGTGCGCCAGGAAGCCGCCGTGAAGACCGCACCGGCCCGCGCCAACGCACCGGTGCCGAGCGAAGTTGCCACTCCGGTTGCCGCGCCGGCCGCCATGCCTGAGCCAAGCCTGTTCAAAGGCCTGGTGAAGTCGCTGGTCAGCCTGTTCGCCACCAAGGAAGAGCCTGTCGCTCCGGTTGTGGTTGAAAAAACCGCCACCGAACGCCCTGCGCGCAACGAAGAGCGTCGCAACGGTCGTCAGCAGAGCCGTAACCGCAACGGTCGTCGCGATGAAGAGCGCAAGCCGCGCGAAGAACGCGCCCCGCGTGAAGAGCGTGCGCCACGTGAAGAACGTGCTCCTCGCGAAGCCCGTGAAGAAACCCCGACCGTAGCCCGTGAAGAACGCGCACCTCGCGAAGAGCGCGCACCGCGTACTCCACGTGCCCCGCGTGAAGATCGCAAGCCGCGCGGCGAGCGTGAAGAACGTGTGCGTGAACTGCGCGAGCCGTTGGACGCGGCACCTGCCGTCGCCGCTGCCGCAGCCGCTACCACCGAAGAACGCCCGGCTCGCCAGCCGCGTGAAGAGCGCGCGCCACGCGAGGAACGTCAACCACGTGCCCCGCGTGAAGAGCGTCAACCGCGCGCCGAACAAGCCGCTGCCGCCAGCGAAGAAGAAGAAGTGCTGACCGGCGAAGAGCAACTGCAGGACGATGGTCAGGACAACGCCGAAGGCGATCGTCCACGCCGCCGCTCCCGTGGTCAGCGTCGTCGCAGCAACCGTCGTGAGCGTCAACGTGACGCCAACGGCAACGTGATCGAAGGCTCGGAAGAAGCCGGCGAGAACGCAGAAGCTGCCAACCACGAGCCGACCGGCGACGAACTGGCTGCCGGCCTGGCCGTGACTGCCGCCGTGGCCAGCACGGTCATCAGCGCACCTGCCGAGGCCCAGGCCCATGAGCAGGCTGAGCGCGCTACCGCCGCTGTCGAAGAAACCGTCGCAGTAGAAGCGCCTGTTGCCCAGACCCCAGTGGTCGAAGCGCCGGTGGTGGAAGCCACTACCCCGATCGAAACCCCAGTGGTTCCGGAAGTGGAAGTGGCACCGGTTCGCGACGCTCAACCGCAAACCGTACCGGTTGCCGTTGAACCTGCTCCAGTGGTCGAGCCTGAGCCAGTGGTTGAAGCGGTTGTCGAAGCTCCGGCTGTTGAAGAAGCTGCCCCGGCCGTGCGTGAAGTTCGTGAAGAACAGACCGCCTTCCAGTGGACTGCCGAACCTGCCGCCCCGGTTGAAGCGCCTGCGCCTGCTCCGGTAGTCGAGGAAGCGCCGGCTCCGGTGGCCGAAGTCGTGGTTGAAGAAGCTGCCCCATTGGTTGAGCCAACGCCGGTCGTGGCACCTGAGCCAGTGGTTGAAGCCCCCGTGGTAGCCGAAGAAGCTGCCCCAGTGGCTGAAACTGCACCGGCAAGCGCACTGACCGAGAACGGCCGTGCGCCGAACGACCCACGTGAAGTGCGTCGTCGTCGCAAGGAAGCCGAGGCTGCTGCAGCTGCTGCGGCGTTGCAGCACAAGGCCCTGGAAGAAGAGCACGAGCCTAAACCCCTCGTCTGATTCCATCGGCCATTAAAAAGCCCCGCCTGAGCAATCAGGCGGGGCTTTTTTATGGCAATGGTCACAAGCGACGGGCTTCACTGTAGGAGCGAGCTTGCTCGCGAAAAACGCCCAGGCAACGCGTTCATTCTGGATAAACGCGGGAGCCCTAAGATCTTCGCGAGCAAGCTCACTCCTACACTGGCATTAGGGCAAGCCCCCTCCCACAATTTAATACGCGTCAAAATTCAACCGCTGTGGCACGTCCACATCCCAGAGAACGCCGCCATCCTCTAGCGGCACTTCACTCACCCAAGCACGCGCGAATAGTCGCTTTGCGCCACGATCCCCCGTCAGCGCCATCAAGTCCGTGCCCAGCGCACGGTCAAAGGCCACGGGATGCCCATGCTCACCCGCATGCACCGGCACGCTGATGCCACCCGCTTCCAGCGCATTGATCACTTGCTCGATGCTGTTGGTTCGGATAAACGGCATATCCCCCAGCACCACCAGCCACCCCTGTGCCAAGCCACTGGCCGCAACCGCCGCCGCAATACTGTCGCCCATGCCGGCCGACTGCAGCAGCAAGACCTTGCAACCATGTGCCTGCGCCAACCGAACGACGGGCTCGCGATCCGGCGAAGTCACCACCCAGCGCTCCGTCACGCTGGCTGGCAGATTCACCAATACCTGCTCGATCACCGACCGCGTCACGCCGTCCAGGCCGACGCACTCCGCCAGCAATTTATCGCGGTCGGCGCCGGCCGCGGCGCGAAAGCGACTGCCCTGCCCCGCCGCCAGCACGATCGCCGTGATTGTCACTCGGCAACCACCGGCAGCGGCTTCTTCTGCAAAGGCGCCACGCCGTTCTTGATCGCGACGATTTCCGCCATGAGCGACAGCGCGATTTCCGCCGGGGTATGGCTGCCGATGTGCAAGCCGATTGGCCCATGCAAGCGCGCAATCGCATCCGCCGACAATCCCAGCGCCGCCAGGTTTTCCCGGCGTTTCTGCGTGTTGACCCGCGAACCCAGGGCGCCGATATAGAACGCGCTGGAATTCAACGCGGTGAGCAAGGCCATGTCATCCAGGCGCGGATCGTGGGTCAGGCAGACGATTGCCGTGCGTTCGTCGGTCTGGATATTGAGCACCGCTTCATCAGGCATGCCCGGCACGAAGCGGCCGTGCTGTTCCTCCCAGCCATAGACAAACTCTTCACGCGGGTCGCAGATCAGCACTTCAAAGTCGAGCAAGCGCGCCATTTCCGCTACGTAGCGCGACAATTGCCCGGCGCCGATCAACAGCAGGCGCCAGCGCGGCCCGTAGATCGCGCGCAAGCGTTGCTCATCAAAGACCACCCCATCGGTCTTGCTCGCGGCAGTCAGGGTCACATTGCCAGTGGCCAGGTCCAGCTCCCGCGCAACGATCTCATGATCCTCGCAGCGTGCCAGCAATTGCTCGACCCACTCCCAGTCATCCACCCGCTCCTCGGTCAGACGCAGCGTGCCGCCGCAGGGCAGGCCGAAACGCGCCGCCTCATCGCGGGTGACGCCGTAGGTCACCAATTGCACGGGCGGACCGTCGTCCGGCAAGCGGCCATCCTGCAAGCGTGCGATCAAGTCGTCTTCGATGCAGCCGCCGGACACCGAGCCGATCACCACCCCGTCGCCACGCAAGGCCAGCATCGCTCCGGGTGGGCGCGGCGCACTGCCCCAGGTCTGCACCACGCTGTACAGAATCACGCGTTGCCCGGCGCGGCGCCACTCCAGCACGCTGCGCAAGACATTCAGGTCCACACTGTCCATCAGGCCTTCGCCTCCTGCCAACCCTGCAACTGGTAGCGTATCGGCAGGCTGCGGATACGCTGGCCGGTCGCCGCAAAAATCGCATTGCACAACGCCGGCGCAATCGGCGGTACACCAGGTTCACCGACACCGCCCAACGGCACTTCGCCTGCCGGCGTCACCAGGTGCACGGCGATTTGCCTGGGCGCCAGGGACATGCGCGCCACTTCGTACATATGAAAGTTGTCTTGCTGGACCTTGCCGTCCTTGAAACTGATCTCGCCCAGCACTGCGTTGCCCAAGCCCATGACACACGCGCCCTCGAACTGCGAGCGAATGCGTTCCGGGTTGATTTGCGGGCCGCAGTCCACGGCGATATCGGCCTTGTGCACGATCAGCGTACCGTCATCCTTGACTTCCACCTCGATCACCGCCGCCACGTAGGTGACGAAGCTGTAGTGCACCGCCAGCCCCAGGCCACGCCCCTTGGGCAGCTTACGCCCCCAGCCGGCGGCCTTGGCGGCGGTTTCCAGTACGCCACGCAGGCGTGCGGTGTCGATCGGGTAACGCTCGGGGGATTCGCCGTAGTTCCACTCGTCACTCAAGGTTTTCGGATCGATCTGACGGTCCGGGCCGAGCAATTTGATTTGGTACTGCAACGGGTCCTGGCCGGCCTTGTGCGCCAGCTCATCGACAAAACTCTGGATGGCAAAACCGTGGGGAATGTTCGACACCGAGCGGTACCAACCCACGCGGGTATGCGCCGACGCTTCGGGGTTTTCCAGGCGCACGTTGGGAATGGCGTAGGCCATGTTGGTAAAGCCCATGCCCAGTTCGAACGCCGCTTCGTGGTTCATCCCCGGTGCGAACAGCGCCGTGATGCTCGGCGCGACCGTACGGTGCAGCCAGGCGGCGGGCAGGCCGTCTTTGTTCAGGCCGGCCTTGAGGTATTCGGCGGACACGGTATGAAAATAGGAATTGTGGATGTCATCTTCACGGGTCCACTGCACGCGCACGGCTTTGCCCGGAAACTGCTTGGCCAGTACGGCGGCTTCGATGACGAAGTCCGGCTTGGACTTGCGCCCGAAACCACCGCCCAGCAAGGTCACGTGCACCGTGACGTTATCGAAGGGCAGGCCCAGGCGCTCGGCGATGCGTTCGCGGGTGACTTGTGGTGCCTGGCTCGGCGCCCAGGCTTCGCACTGGCCCTTGTCGAAACGGGCCACGGCGACCATCGGCTCCATCGGCGACTGCGCCAGGTGCGGCAGGTAGTAGGCCGCCTCCAAGGTGCTGTCGGCCTCGCCCATGGCCTGGTCGAGGGTGCCGGTATTACGCACCACTTTGCCGGGCTGTCGGGCGGCGGCCTCAAGCTCCCTGCGATAATCCACGGAGTTGTAGCTGGCGTTGACGCCGTCGTCCCACACGATGTTCAGCGCGTCACGGCCCTTGAGCGCCGCCCAGGTATTGCTGGCCACCACGGCCACGCCACCCAGGGGCTGGAACTCGGAGGGGATCGGACGGCTTTCGATTTCCAGCACCTTGATCACGCCCGGCACTTTCAGCGCCGCACTGGCATCGAAGGATTTGACTTTGCCGCCATACACCTTCGGCCGCGCGATGGTGGCGTAGAGCATGCCGTCTAAATGCACGTCGGCACCATAGACTGCAGTGCCGTTGACGATATCGACGCCATCGATGGCCTTGACGCCTTCTTTGCCGATATAGCGAAACTCCGCTGGCTGCTTGAGGCGCAGGCTGTCACGCGCGGGAACGGCCAACGCACCGGCAGCCGTCGCCAGCTCGCCATAGCCCAGTTCGCGCCCACTCGGTTGGTGGGTCACCTTGTGCAATTGCGCACGGCACTCACTGACCGGGACCTTCCACTGCTCGGCAGCGGCCTGCTCCAGCATCGCCCGCACGCTGGCGCCGCAACGCCGCATCGGCTCATACCAGTGACGCATGCTGCGCGAGCCGTCAGTGTCCTGGTTGCCATAACGCACCTCATCACCCGGCGCTTGCTGGACCTTCACCTTGGCCCAATCGGCTTCCAGCTCATCGGCCACCACCAGGCTGAGACTGGTGCGCACGCCCTGCCCCATCTCCGAACGGTTGCACATCACGGTCACCGTGCCGTCGGTGGCAATGCTGACATAGACCTTGGGGTCGTCGATCAGCCCATTGGGCATCGCATCGCCGCCATACGGTTTAACCGCATCGGCGGCGAACGCATCCGGCAGGCCCCAACTGGCGGCAATCACCAGCGCACCAGTGGCACCCGCGCCTTTGAGAAAGCCGCGACGACTGAGGTTAGTGAGTACGAAATCAGCGGGTAACCGGCTCATGCCTTCGCCCCCAGATGAGTGGCTGCCTGGCGGATCGCGGTCTTGATTCGGTTGTAGGTGCCACAACGGCAAATGTTGCCGACCATGGCCTCCTCGATCTGTTCGTCACTGGGATTGGGGTTGGTTTTGAGCAGCGCGGTGGCCGACATGATCTGCCCACCCTGGCAGTAACCGCACTGCGCCACAGCGGTGTCCAGCCAGGCTTGCTGTACCACTTGGCCGACAGGATCGGTATGCAGGTTGTCGATGGTGCTGATGGCCTGGCCTTTGACCGAGCCGATCGGGGTGATGCAACTGCGCGCGGGCGCACCGTCGATATGGATGGTGCAGGCACCGCACAGGCCCATGCCGCAACCGAACTTGGTGCCGTTGTAGCCCGCCACATCGCGAATCGCCCACAGCAGCGGCATATCCTCGGTGACATCCAGTGGGTGGTCTTGACCGTTGAGTTTCAGGGTAATCATGGGCACGCCCGCCTGTTCATTGCATTGTTAGGGGCGAGCAATCTGTTGCAGGAGGTCACGCGGTTCGGTGCGCACAGATTGGCTCAGGCTGAGGAGGCTCTCTTGTGAAGACAGGTCTTCACCGGGCCTTTGGTGGAGCATTCACTTAATGTAAACCAAAACGGTCGAAAGTCAGCGGGCAGAAACGCAAACGCCCCGAACAGGTCGGGGCGCTTGCGGATAACTGAGCGGCGCAGGTTCACGCCATCAGCGGCTTACTTGACTACAGGCGCTGGGCCTTCGGCCACACCCAGGTCATCTTCCGGGCGGGTGTCGGAGATACCGGTACCGCCGGACGCCAGTTCGCTTTGCAGCTTGTCGGTGTCCAGTTCGTTGACCCATTTGGCGACAACGATGGTGGCAACCGCGTTACCCACCAGGTTGGTCAGCGCACGGGCTTCGGACATGAAGCGGTCGATACCCAGGATCAGCGCCAGGCCGGCAACCGGCAGGTGGCCGACGGCCGACAGGGTTGCAGCCAGTACGATGAAACCGCTGCCCGTCACACCGGCGGCGCCCTTGGAGGACAGCAACAGCACCAGCAGCAGGGTGATCTGATGGGTGATGTCCATGTGCGTGTCGGTCGCCTGGGCGATGAACACGGCGGCCATGGTCAGGTAGATCGAGGTACCGTCAAGGTTGAACGAGTAGCCGGTTGGGATCACCAGGCCGACCACGGATTTCTTCGCGCCCAGACGCTCCATCTTGATCAGCATGCGTGGCAGCGCGGATTCGGAGGAGGACGTACCCAGTACGATCAGCAGCTCCTCACGGATGTAGCGAACCAGCTTCAACACGCTGAAACCATGCGCGCGGCAGATCGCACCCAGCACCACCACCACGAACAGGATGCAGGTGATGTAGAAACAGATCATCAACTGGCCCAGTTGCACCAGGGAACCCACACCGTAGGCACCGATGGTGAAGGCCATGGCGCCCAGGGCACCAATTGGCGCGAGCTTCATGATCATGTTGATGATGTTGAACATCACGTGGGCGAAGCGATCGATGAAGTCCAGCACCGGCTTGCCGTAGGCACCCAGGCGGTGCAGGGCGAAACCGAAGATCACCGAGAACATCAGTACTTGCAGGATGTCACCGGTGGCGAACGCGCCGACGATGGTGTTCGGGATGACGTTGAGCAGGAAGCCAACGATGCTCTGGTCTGCACCGGCAGTCACATAGGCCGCGACTTTCGAAGCATCCAGGGTAGCCACGTCGATGTGCATGCCGGCGCCCGGCTGTACAACGTTGACCACGACCAGGCCGATCAGCAGGGCGATGGTGGAGACGATTTCGAAATACAGCAGCGCGTAGCCGCCGGTTTTGCCGACCGATTTCATGCTTTGCATGCCAGCGATGCCGCTGACTACGGTGCAGAAGATAATCGGGGCGATGACCATCTTGATCAGCTTGATAAAGCCGTCACCCAGTGGCTTGAGCGCCACGCCGGTCTGCGGGTAGAAGTGACCGAGCAAAATACCGATAACGATTGCAACGATCACCTGGAAATACAGGGATTTGTACAGTGGCTGACGAGTCGTCATTGCAAAGTTCCTCAATCGTCCCGTGTGGCAAAGATCCGCCGTTGCCCACGACACTTGAATTGCGAACCCTCCTGCACTGGAGGGATTTGTTGTTTGCGAAGCCTGTAGGAACACGCCTGCGCTGTAATCCTTATCGCAAACGTCGTGCCACTTTGCTTTAAATACCCTGAAGGCCTTTAGAGATTAGGCCCGAAGGTTTCCAGAGCCCCTCTCAGGCCGCGGACGAGATGGCGGTTTTCCGCCGAGCAGCCCAATCGCATCCTGGAATTTGGCGGATATCCGCCTTGTCGCGTCGCAGGGTGATGACTACCATCCGCCACTCCATGGACGAGGCCCTGTCATGCGTGAACGCACCATCGCCAGTCATTTCGCCCGCGCTGCCCTGGGCGGAGCGCGCCGCGCCGGTTACGACTACTCGGGCCTGTTGCAGCAGGCGGGCATCAGCCCCGAACTGTTGAGCGAACCCCGCGCGCGTATCGCGCCGGAGCAATTCACCCGGTTGCTGCAAATGCTCTGGCTGGCGCTGGATGACGAATACCTGGGTTTCGCCGAGGGTTCGAGCAAACGCGGCACCTTTGCCATGATGTGCCATGCGCTGATTCATTGCCGCACGCTGGAGAAGGCGCTGGAGCGCGGCTTATTATTTTATAGCCTATTCCCACACGGCCCGCGCTGGCAGCTGACAAGAGAAGACGACATGGTTCGCTTGAGCCTGGATGACTCGCCCTTGTGGGACCCGGACCACTTTCTCAGTGAATGCCTGCTGGTGATCTGGCATCGCCTGGGCAGTTGGTTGATCGGCCAGCGTATTCGGCTGCATCAAGTCACCTTCAGTTATCCGATGCCGCCCCACGCCGCTGAATATGACTTGTTGTTCCCCTGCTCCCTCGTATTCGGTGCACCGAACAGCAGCCTGGTGTTTCCCGCTCGGTACCTGAGCCTGCCGCTGTTGCAGGACGAACGCACGCTCAAGCATTTTCTACAGCGTTCCCCCGCCGACCTGCTGTCTCGCCCGGATGAAGGCGACAGCTTGAGCAGCCAACTGCGCCGCTTGCTGAGCCGCGACCGCACGCCCTGGCCGGACCTGGAAGCCGTCGCCCAGCACCTGCATATCAGCCCACAGACCCTGCGCCGGCATTTGCGTGAGGAAGGCACCAGCTTTCAGGCGTTGAAGGATGAGTTACGGCGAGACATCGCCATTTATCACTTGGGGCGAGCGGATTTGTCTTTGCAGGAAATTGCAGAGCAGCTGGGGTTCTCCGAGCCGTCGGCGTTTCATCGGGCGTTCAAGAAGTGGACGGGGCTGACGCCAGGGGCCTATCGGGCGCAAGAGAGTTAGAAGGGTGGTGTGGGTGAGGGCCTCATCGGGGGCAAGCCCCCTCCCACATTTGACTGGGTTCACACAGTTTGATTTGTGAATACATTCAAACTGTGGGAGGGGCTTGCCCCGGTACAAACCGGGGACATCGTTTACATTTCTAACCGGGGACATGGTTTACAGGTTAATACGCATGATCAGGAGGTAACTGATCATGCCCTGGAACCAAGAGTCTCCGATGAATCAACGAATCAGACTGGTCGCCGACTGGCTTTCCGGCAACTACACCAAAAGCCAGTTGGCACGTCGCTTTGACGTTAGTCGGCCTACGGTCGACAAATGGATTGCCCGGCACAACGGTGATTTAAAGTCCTTATCCGAGCTGTCCCGACGACCTCACAACAGCCCAAATAAAACCGACGACGAGATTTTGGCTCGTGTGGTGGCGATGAAGGAGGCCCACGATAAATGGGGGCCTAAGAAGCTTCTCGAACTATTACGGCTTGAAGATCCTTCCGTCGCCTGGCCTTCTCCAAGTACAGCGGGCCAGTGGCTTGATCGACTTGGGCTCGTCAACAAACGACGTTTCAAGCGCCGGCACAGTATTTCCCAGGCAGAAATGCGAGAGGCCAACGAACCTAACAAGACTTGGTGCGCTGATTACAAAGGGCAATTCAAGATGCTTGACGCGCAGATGTGCTTCCCTTTGACCGTTACAGACCACGCGTCCCGGATGATTCTGGCGTGCAGGGCCCATCCCCAGATCAAGACCCAGCCAGTAAAACAAGCATTTGAAAGGCTTTTTCAGGAGTACGGCATGCCGGAAGTTATCCGTTCGGACAACGGGGTTCCGTTCGCCTCTCCGGGTCTGGCAAGAATGTCCACATTGGCAGTTTGGTGGATTCGTCTGGGCATCTATCCGGAGCGCACCATGCCAGGAAGACCCGCCCAGAATGGTCGCCATGAGCGAATGCACCGTAGTTTGAAACTTGAGCTGCCCATAGGGAAAAACTTAGTCGAGCAGCAGCTTTTGCTGGAGCATTTCAGGCATGAGTTCAATTACGTACGCCCTCATGAAGCCCTCGGCATGAAACGTCCGGGAGACCTATATGTGCCGTCTACCCGACTTTACCCAGGTTGTTTGCCCGATGTGGAGTATCCCGCAGAAATGAGGGTTCGCAGCGTCAGACAGGACGGATCGATCAAATGGAACGGCAAGTTGTTATTTGTCAGCGAGGCACTATCTGGGGAAAGGATAGGACTCAAAGAAGTTGAAGATGATGTTTGGGATTTGTACCTGTGTGATTATCCCCTGGGGAGGCTTGGGCGAGGTATGACCCGCGTCCAGGCCTCAAATGTGTAAACGATGTCCCCGGTTTCAGATGTAAACGATGTCTACGGTTCTACACCCCGATAGCGCCAGCCCAGTCACTACTAATCACACGGCCGGAAAATGAATCCTGAACGCCGCCCCCCCCAGCGCCGAATCACCCAAGGTCAACCGCGCGTGATAGCTTTCGATGATGTCCTTGACCACTGCCAGCCCGATCCCCTGCCCCGGGTGCTGGCGGTCGAGCCGTTCGCCCCGCTGCAGAATCCGCGCGCGCTGGTCCGGTGGAACACCGGGGCCGTCGTCCTCGATACACAGCTCATTGCCCTCGGGGTTTTCCACCAGGCTGATGCGCACTTTGCTAAGGCATAGGCGATAGGCGTTTTCCAGCAGGTTACCGAGCATTTCGAGCAGGGCGCCTTTTTCGATGGGCACGTCACACTCATCCGGCAGCTCAAAGAACACGGTGACGCGCTTGTCCCGGTATACCTTGTCCAACGTGTCACACAGGCTTTGCAGCACCGGTTCCAGGCGCACCTGGTGGCGTACCAGGCCGCTCTTGCGCAGGCTGGCGCGCTGCAATTGATAGCCGATCTGCTGGCTCATGCGCTCGATCTGCGATTGCAGCACCCAGGCCTGGCTGCGTTCTTCGGGGCGTTGCGCCATGTCTTCACTCACGCCCTGCAGTACCGCCAGCGGGGTTTTCAGACTATGAGCCAGGTCATCCAGCGAGTCGCGGTAACGCGCACGCTGCTCGCGCTCGCTGTGCAGCAAACGGTTGAGGGAACCGGTGAGGCGCAGCAGTTCGCGAGGGTGCTCTTCGCTGAGGCTTTCACGGGTGCCGCCTTCGATCTGGTCCAGCTCCTGGCTCAGCCGCCGCAGGGCCTGCAGGCCCCAGGTCAGGCCAAGCCAGAGCAGCGTCAACAGCACCAGCAACGCCGCGCCGAACCCCAGGTAGAGATTCTCGCGCAGGCCTTCGAGGGTCAGCTGGTACTCGCGCACCGGTTGCAAGGCGACGATGCTGAACGCCGCACTCTTGCCGCCCAGCAAGCGGACCTCGACGTCGTAGACGAAGAATTCCTGGCCGTTGGCCTCGCGAATGCGCGCAAATTCGTTGCCGCGCCCATCGTAGCGCGGCTTGTAGTTGATGTTTTCTTCCTGGGTTGCCCGCGAGCGCCACACCAGGTGGCCTTCGCGGTCGTAGATATAGCCGAGCAGACGGCTGTCGGTCAGATTGAAGCGCTCATCGGGCAATTGCGCCGGCATCAGCAGCCGGTTGTTTTCCACGCGTGCCGCGGAGATCAGGGTGGTGACATCCGACGCCAGG
The DNA here is from genome assembly GCF_003851685.1 of Pseudomonas sp. R5-89-07. Classification (NCBI taxonomy): domain Bacteria; kingdom Pseudomonadati; phylum Pseudomonadota; class Gammaproteobacteria; order Pseudomonadales; family Pseudomonadaceae; genus Pseudomonas; species Pseudomonas sp. R5-89-07. Next base: position 4,510,883 of record NZ_CP027727.1, read on the forward strand.
CGCTGTTCGATGGAATCCTGCAACGCCAGGCTGAACGCGCCTTGCATGGCAGGCAGCAAGCCGAGCATAAACAGCACCGCCAGGGTGGCGGCGGCCAGCATCAGGCGCACGCGTAGCGAGCGAATCAACGGCAGCGCTCATTGAACAGGTAGCCCAGGCCGCGCACGGTGTCGATCGGCTTGAACCCGGCCGGGCCTTCCAGCTTGCGGCGCAGGCGACCGACCAGCACTTCGATGACGTTTGGATCCCGCTCGTCGTCATCCGGATAGAGCTGTTCCATCAAGCGGTCCTTGGCCACCACCTGTTGATGGTGGCGCATCAGGTATTCGAGGATCCGGTATTCGTAGGCGGTCAGCGCCAGCGGCTGTTCATCCAGCGACGCCTGCTTGCGGTTGAGGTCCAGCAGCAGCGGCCCGGCGACGATGGTGGACTGGGTAAAGCCGCTGGAACGGCGCAGCAGGGCGTTCATCCGCGCCTCCAGTTCTTCGAACTGGAACGGCTTGACCACGTAGTCGTCGGCACCGGCGGCCAGGCCTTCGACTTTGTCCTGCCAGTTGCCACGGGCGGTCAGGATCAGGATCGGAAAGGTCTTGGCCTGGGTGCGCAGTTGCCGGATCAGGTCCAGGCCGCCCATGCCGGGCAGGCCCAGGTCGATGATCGCCAGGTCATGGTTGAATTGGCCGGTCTGGTACAGGGCTTCCTCGGCATTGGCCACGGCTTCGACGACGTGTCCGCTGTCGGTCAGGCGGGTAAACAGGTGATGACGCAACAGCGCCTCATCTTCCACCACCAACAATTTCATAAGGCTCTCCAAGGCAATTCAACAGTCCGAGCGAGGGATATCATAGCGGCCCTGCAAGTCTTGCGGGCGCAGTTTAATGCCATTGTAGTGGCCTGACAGCGGCGCGTAGCCGGTGCGGTAACCCGGTTGAGGGGTGGCGGCGCCCAGGGACTGACCCCACGGCGCGGCCTGCACGCTCACCTCTTCGAAGCTGACACGGTGGATCAGGTTGCTGGGTTTGCGGGTCTTCTCGCGGTCAAATGCGGCAAAGGTGCTATCGCTGGCTTGGGCGCCGGCGGTGGCACTGAGCATGGTCAACGCCAACATCAGCTTCTTGATCGCAGTCATGGTCGTTACCTCGTACGCGTTTAGGCTGTGACGCTCACACTACGCAAACGCCCCTGAACTCCCCCTGAACAGGCTCTGAACCCGGCCTGAACCGCAACGGACTAGGCACTGGCGCGCCAACTCGGCAAAATGTTGCGCATGACGACCCTACCCGCCTGTTGCACCCCATTCGATGCCCATTGGCCGCTGCCCGCTCCATTGCCGGGCACGGTGTTCTTGAGCACGCGATTCGACCCGAGCCTATTGAACCCCGACGATTTCCAGCGCAGCGCCGTGCCGCCGCCCGCGAGCATTCAGCGCTCGGTGGCCAAGCGCCAGGCGGAGTTCCTCGCCGGCCGCTTGTGCGCCCGCGAAGCGCTGCAACGCCTCGATCATCTGGACTGCATCCCGGCCATCGGTGACGACCGCGCGCCGGTCTGGCCTGGGCACATCAGTGGCTCCATTACCCACAGCAACGGGCATGCCGCGGCGATTGTCGGGCATAAGGCGCAGTGGCGCGGTCTCGGAATGGACCTGGAAAACCTGCTGACGCTGGAGCGGGCGGAACGCCTGGCCGGGGAGATTCTGACGCCGGATGAATTGCAACGAATGGCCACCGTGCCGCGAGAACAGATCGCCTTGCTGGTGACACTGACGTTTTCGGCCAAGGAGAGTTTGTTCAAGGCGCTCTACCCGATCGTGCTGAAGCGCTTCTATTTTGAGCATGCTGAGCTTGTGGAGTGGACCGAAGCCGGGCATATACGGCTGAGGTTGCTGACCGAGCTGTCGGCTGAGTGGGGTCATGGCAAAGAGCTGGTTGGGCAGTTTGCGGTGGAGGGGGACCAGTTGCTGAGCCTGGTGGCCGTCGGCGCTTGATAGACCGCTATCGGGGGCAAGCCCCCTCCCACATTTGAAACGCAGTCCCCTGTGGGAGGGGGCTTGCCCCGATGGCGATGTCAGCCTTTGTCCTGATCCCTGGGCCAACTCAGGCTGAAACACGCCCCGCCCAGGTTGTTGCTCTTGCTGATCAGCGCCCGCCCACCGTGCCAATAGATAATCCGCCGCACAATCGACAAGCCCAGGCCATGCCCGCCCGAGGCACGGGTGCGACTGTCATCCAGGCGCAGGAACGGCGTGAAAATCCGCTCCCAGGCGCTTTCCGGCACGCCGGGGCCATCGTCTTCCACGTCGATACGGCAACGCACCTGCCCCACCTGATAACTGATCAGCACCTGGCCCTTGGCATGGCGCATGGCATTGGTGACCAGGTTTTGCAGCGCGCGATGCAGGTAGCGCGGTTCGGCATCGACCCAGGCATCGTCCCAGTGCGCCGATGACAGGCAGGCACCCCGGGTGACGCTGACCTGCGGGCGCAGTGGCGATAATTCGCCGATCACCTGGTCGAGCAAGGCATCGAGGTCTACACGCTGGAAATCCAGCGCCGGCGCGCCCTGCTCCAGGCGTGCGTAAGTGAGCATCTCGTCCACTAGGCCATCCAGGTCCTGGATGTCGCCGTCCATGCCGTCCAGGTATTTGCGCCGCGCCTCGGGCGTGGTGGCGTCGCCGATCATCTCCAGGCCGAAGCGCAGGCGCGCGACCGGCGTGCGCAGCTCGTGGGACACCGCCCGCACCAGTTCACGCTGGATCGCCAGCAATTGTTGCAAATGCTCGGCCATGCCGTTGAACGCTGCCGCCAGCCGCCCCACCGAGTCGGCGCCACGGGCCGGTACGCGAACCTCCAGGTTGCCCTTGGCGATGCGCGTGGCCGCCGCCTCCAGCCCCTTGAGCCGGCGTTCGAGCTGGCGCACCAGCAGGTAGACGATCAAACCGATCAGGGTCAGGCCAATCAGCGCAATCAGGACCAGCCACTGCGCCGGGTACGGGTTCATCTGGTACAGCGGACCGATCTCCAGCACCCACGGCGTACCGACCATGCCGGCAAACACGCGGATCGAATCACCGCCCTTGCCCAAGGCCATCACCGTATCGCCTTCCGCCACGCGACGGCGCTGATCGTCGTCCATATCGGTCTGGTCGAGGGTCATCAGGTGCATCTCGAAACCAAAGCCCTTGGCGTGCTTCAAGTCAGCCAAACGTTGCGGTTGCTCGGCCACCGGGAACCGCACCAGTTCGTCGGCCAGCAAATAGATCGTGGCGCGGGCCAATTGCTCGCTGATCTGCTGCACTTCGCCCGTAAGCACCAACTGCTCCGGTTCGCTGACCAGCCGCAGCACTCGCGCGGCATGGGGGCCCGTCTGCTCCACCAGGACCTGGCCACGCTGCAGGCGCTTGCGCTGCCTCAGGTCCAGTTGCGCGTCGGTGAAGGTGCGCAACTGCAGGGGAATGCCCAGCAATCGCTCCCACACCGCCAAGGCGCGCTGGCGCTCGATGGCGCTCATGGGTTGCAGATTGTCGCCCATCAGCGCGAAGGTGCCGTGGGCGAGGCGCTCACGGTATTGGCCGCTGCGCACATCGTTGAGCAAGTGCAGCGCCAGCACGCCCAGCAGCGCGACCAGGATCAGCGCGGCGCACATGCCGCCGTAGATGCGCAGGAAGATCGAGTTCACAGCGGCATATCGGCGGCGGCTTCGGGAACGAACAGGTAGCCTTTGCTGCGGATGGTCTTGATCAGGCGCGGGTGGATCGGGTCATCGCCGATCTTCGGCCGAATACGTGAAATGCGCACATCAATCGAGCGATCCTGGCCGTCGTAACCGACGCCGCGCAGGGCGATGAAGATTTCTTCGCGGGACAGAATGCGCCCGGCGTTCGCCACCAGCAGCCACAGCAGGTCGAACTCGGCACTGGTCAGTTCGATACCATTTTGGTGCAACCAGGCCTCGCGCAAGGCGCTGTCGACCACCAACGGGCCGAATTGCAGGCGACGCTGGTTTTGCGCCATGACCGGCAACACCGGCTCGCTGCGCCGCAACAGGGCCTGGATACGTGCCAGCAACAAGCGTGGACGCACGGGTTTGCACACGTAGTCGTCGGCCCCCATGTCCAGGCCAAGCACCTGGTCCATGTCATCGGTACGCGCCGTCAGCATCAGGATCACGCCATCATAGCGCTCGCGTACCTTGCGGCAGATGCTCAGGCCATCTTCGCCCGGCAGCATCAGGTCGAGGATCACCACATCCGGCTGCTCGGCGATGATGCGCGCCGCCGCCTGGGCGCCGTCGTTCTCCACCGACACCCGCAGGCCGTTGCTCTCCAGGTATTCGCGGGTCAACTCGGCGAGCCGCTGGTCATCCTCGACGATCAATACCTGCCAGGCTTCCTGCTGCATGCGTGGTCCTCATTATTATAAGAAGTGCTGCTGTTGGACTCGGGTCGAATGTGTGCAGTGTGATCTTCGCCAGGCACACCCTGTTTGTCATGTCTGGAGGGCATAACAGAACCCGATTGTAGCCATGCCCCAACCCTGTAGCACAAGCCGGGAAATCCACTCGGTGATCGCCTTTTTTTGTGATAGGGTTCGCGCCCTTCAAAAAGGGCAGGTTGTTTTGAGCCCGAAACATTTAATGACAAACGGCGCAATCCAGCAGCTATGCGGCCTACACGCCCATTCCACCTTTCTTACACATTTTACCCACAGCGTTATCCACAGGTTACTGCGTTGCCAACCCCTCAAAAACGCATTATCTTGTACCTCGGCGCCGAAGAAGACCCTACATGTAGGGTTTTTGCTGAAGGCGCCCAACCACACAAGTGGCTCGAAATTCAAGCGCTTTATGATTAGGCGCTGCGTGGAACCAACAGATTTTCAGTAGACCAAACCGCTCACGCGGATGGCAGCTGTTTCCCATCCCCGATATGGAAAACGGTACGGGTGTTGCAGGAAGAGCCTGACACTCGCAATCAAATATAGAACGTGGAGACAACCCCCCATGCAAACCGACACAACTCGCGAGAACCCGCAGGGCTCCGTGCCGCAGGCCGCCGATTCGAATATGGATCTGTCCGCCACTGCACCTGGCCAACTGCGCGTGATCAAGCGTAACGGTACTGTCGTTCCTTACACCGATGACAAGATCACCGTCGCCATCACCAAAGCGTTTCTTGCAGTTGAAGGCGGCAACGCTGCCGCTTCGTCGCGCATCCACGACACCGTTGCACGCCTGACCGAACAAGTGACTGCGACCTTCAAGCGTCGCATGCCGTCGGGCGGCACTATCCACATCGAAGAAATCCAGGACCAGGTCGAACTGGCCCTGATGCGTGCCGGCGAGCAGAAAGTTGCCCGCGACTACGTGATCTATCGCGACTCCCGCGCCAAGGAACGTGCCGTGCACGCGCCAGCCGCCGAAGCCGTGCAAGCCCATCCGTCGATCCGCATCACCCTGGCCGATGGCAGCTTTGCGCCACTGGACCTGGGCCGCCTGAACACCATCATCACCGAGGCCTGCGAAGGCCTGGAAGAAGTCGATGGTGACCTGATCCAGCGCGAAACCCTGAAGAACCTGTACGACGGCGTGGCCCTGACCGACGTCAACACCGCCCTGGTGATGACCGCCCGTACCCTGGTTGAACGCGAGCCGAACTACTCGTTCGTCACCGCGCGCCTGCTGATGGACACCCTGCGCGCCGAAGGCCTGGGCTTCCTGGGCGTGGCCGACAGCGCCACCCACCACGAGATGGCTGACCTGTACGCCAAGGCCCTGCCTGCCTACATCGCCAAGGGTATCGAATTCGAATTGCTGAACCCGATCCTGGCCACCTTCGACCTGGAAAAACTCGGCAAGGCGATCAACCACGAGCGCGACCAGCAGTTCACCTACCTGGGCCTGCAAACCCTGTACGACCGTTATTTCATTCACAAGGACGGGATCCGCTTCGAACTGCCGCAGGTGTTCTTCATGCGCGTGGCCATGGGCCTGGCGATCGAAGAGAAGCACAAAGAAGACCGTGCCATCGAGTTCTACAACCTGTTGTCGTCCTTCGACTACATGTCGTCGACCCCGACCCTGTTCAACGCCGGTACCCTGCGTCCACAGCTGTCGAGCTGCTATCTGACCACCGTGCCGGATGACCTGTCGGGCATCTACCACGCGATCCACGACAACGCCATGTTGTCCAAATTCGCCGGCGGCCTGGGCAACGACTGGACTCCAGTGCGTGCACTGGGTTCGTACATCAAGGGCACCAATGGCAAGTCCCAGGGCGTCGTCCCGTTCCTGAAAGTAGTGAACGACACCGCCGTCGCCGTGAACCAGGGTGGCAAGCGCAAAGGCGCTGTGTGTGCCTACCTGGAAACCTGGCACATGGACATTGAAGAGTTCATCGAGCTGCGCAAGAACACCGGTGATGATCGTCGTCGTACCCACGACATGAACACCGCCAACTGGATCCCTGACCTGTTCATGAAGCGCGTCTTCGATGATGGCCAGTGGACCCTGTTCTCGCCCTCCGAAGTTCCGGACCTGCACGACCTGACCGGCAAGGCCTTCGAAGAGCGCTACGAGTACTACGAAGCGCTGTCCCAGTACCCTGGCAAGATCAAGCTGTTCAAGACCATCCAGGCCAAAGACCTGTGGCGCAAAATGCTGTCGATGCTGTTTGAAACCGGCCACCCATGGCTGACCTTCAAAGACCCGTGCAACCTGCGCAGCCCGCAGCAGCACGTTGGCGTGGTCCACAGCTCGAACCTGTGCACCGAGATCACCTTGAACACCAACAAGGACGAGATCGCCGTTTGCAACCTGGGCTCGATCAACCTGCCGAACCATATCGTCAACGGCAAGCTCGACACCGCGAAGCTGGAACGCACCGTCAACACCGCCGTACGCATGCTCGATAACGTGATCGACATCAACTACTACTCGGTGCCACAGGCGCAAAACTCCAACTTCAAGCACCGTCCGGTCGGCCTGGGCATCATGGGCTTCCAGGACGCGCTGTACCTGCAGCACATTCCTTACGGTTCCGATGCCGCCGTCGAGTTCGCCGACAAGTCCATGGAAGCGGTCAGCTACTACGCGATCCAGGCTTCCTGCGACCTGGCTGACGAGCGCGGCGCCTACGAGACGTTCCAGGGTTCGCTGTGGTCCAAAGGCATCCTGCCGCTGGACTCGCAACAGATCCTGATCGAAGCCCGTGGCCAGAAGTACATCGACGTTGACCTGAACGAAAGCCTGGACTGGGCGCCGGTACGTGCCCGTGTGCAGAAAGGTATTCGTAACTCCAACATCATGGCCATCGCACCGACCGCGACCATCGCCAACATCACTGGCGTATCGCAGTCGATCGAACCGACTTACCAGAACCTGTATGTGAAATCGAACCTGTCGGGCGAATTCACCGTGATCAACCCGTACCTGGTTCGCGACCTGAAAGCCCGCGGCCTGTGGGACTCGGTGATGATCAACGACCTCAAGTACTACGACGGTTCGGTGCAGCAGATCGAGCGCATCCCGCAAGAACTCAAAGAGCTCTACGCGACGGCGTTCGAAGTGGACACCAAGTGGATCGTTGACGCCGCCAGCCGTCGTCAGAAGTGGATCGACCAGGCACAGTCCCTGAACCTCTACATCGCCGGCGCTTCGGGCAAGAAACTCGACGTGACCTACCGCATGGCTTGGTATCGTGGCCTGAAAACCACTTACTACCTCCGTGCCCTGGCCGCGACCAGCACCGAGAAGTCGACCATCAACACCGGTAAGCTCAACGCTGTTTCAAGCGGCAACCACGGTGATGACTCGGTACTCGCTGCGCCAGCCGGCCCGGCACCGGTGCCGAAGGCTTGTGCGATCGATGAGCCGGATTGCGAAGCTTGCCAATAAGCTGAGGTGGTTCCGGGCTTGATAAGCCGGAACTGAACCCCTGACAGACCCAGCCTGCAGTTGGGTATGTCAGGGGTTTCTTTTGCCTGACAGAAAAGCAGTCGGTGGCTAGATCAACACGGTTGCCATACCCGAACGAGGCACGCCGCCACGCTGCCCCCACAACTCGATGCGGCCGTCGATCACAGCCATCGAATGACCGCCGTACTCCACTGTCCCGACTTTGCTGCGTCTCAAGTCAGCATCCGTCGCCGGCCTGTAAAGCCCCCTCAGCCCCAAGCGATCCAGGCCTTCACGAGAGTACTCTCCATCGTTGAGGCTGTTCATCGCTGCCATGAAACTGCGCCCTGCCGTGCCATCGTTGTTTTCCATCTGTGCCCGCTTGGCACTCGCGGCATACATGAAGTTGGCATCGGTCATCATGGCTGGGTCGTCGCCCCTGAAACGGGCATGCGTAGCAGCTTGCCTCAATTCATCCTTGGTTAAAGACAGCTTGAAACCATCTCGCATCGTCACGTCATAGCCTGTGCTTGTTTCATTAACCTTCTTGAAGACATCCGTAGGTTTCTGGCCATACCGCATCATTGCGGCTTTGATGGCAGAAACGGTGACGCAATTGCCATCAGGTCCCTGGCTGAAGCCGCTCCATATATTGTCCGGCTTTTTCCCAGGACTGCTGTTGTCAGGTTTGTAATGGAAATATTTCGAACCTTCGGTAGTCTCCTTGTTACTCATGGACTCGCGGGGGCCAAAATCTGATGGGGTCACCCTACCGCCGCCGCCACCCCCCCTCGGCGAGGGCGGGGCAGGTGGAGCTATATCATCATCGTCGGGAAACCACTCTTTCAACAGCTGCTTCAGAAACTCAAGGAATTGTGCAGAAGCCTCTTCCCTTAGCTTGTTGAGGATTTCCTTGAATTTCTCGTCCCCCAACTTCTCACGCAGCGCATTCAACTTGTCGCGCGTATCCTGAATCGTTTGCGTCTTGCCTGACTGCTTTGCCTCAAGCAGCTCGTTGAGCAAGGTTTTGACCGCAGCCTTGTCGGCATCAGGCGTGACCGGTATCGATTCATTCCGCGTCACGCCTGGCATAAATCCAGCACGCCCAGTATCGGCTGTGAAAACCCCTGAACTCCACATACCCCGCCCCCATGATTGGCGAACCTCTGAGGTTCTGGTCCGATCAGTGGCAAGACGGTTATGCCGCGTTCCTTCCCCTGGCAGTTAACGAGTAACCTGATGTGCCTGGGGCAACTTTCCTACACCCACAAAAAAGCCCCTCTTGCGAGGGGCTTAGTGTGCAGCGCTAACGCATCACGTCATCTGAATGATGGTCTGCATGATGGTGCTCTGGGTGGAGATGGTCTTGGCGTTCGCCTGGTAGTTGCTCTGGGCCTTGATCAGGTCCACCAACTCGTTGGTCAGGTTGACGTTGGAGTTCTCCAGGGAGTTGGCCACGATCGAACCCAGGGTGCCGGCTTGTGGGGTGTCGTAACCCGGCTGGCCCGAAGCGAAGGTCTCTTTCCAGGTGGTGCTGCCGGCGGGCTGCAGGCCCTGTTCGTTGTTGAAGCTGGCCAGCGAAATCTGGCCGATGGCCTTGCTCTGCTGGTTGCTGAACGTGGCGAACAGCACGCCGCTGCCGTCGATCTTCAAGCCGGTGATCTGGCCGGTGGCATAGCCGTCGGTCACCGGAGGGTTACGGTAGGTAGCCGAATTGTATTGGGTAATGTTGGCCATGTTGACCGCAATCCCCGTCGGGTTGGCATTCGCGCCGTTGGCCTTCCACACGCCATCGGTCACGGTGCCCGGCACCCAGCCTGTCACGGTGAGCGTCTTGTCGGATACGCCACCGGTGACCACGCTGGTGAGCTTGCCGGCACCATCGAAGGTCAATGTCGAGGCGACAGGCGGGGTCGAAGGGGTGCCTGTCGGTGAAGAACCATCAGGATTGCGACCGTCGATCAGGGTATAGGCATTCCACTTGTTGCCATCGGTTTTCACCAGGTACTGCACCATTGGGTGCGCGTTGCCCTGGGAGTCATACAAGGTGGTGCTGTATTGAGTGGTGAAGGTGTCGGTCTTGGTAGGATCGAACGGTTTGGCCGTCTGGTCGATCACCGGCTCCGAGGAGTTCAGGTTACTGGTAGAGTCAACCTTGGTGGACGCCTTGGGCGGCAGGTTTGTCAGGTTCAGTTGCAGGTCGGTGAGACCGCCCTTGATAATCTTGCCGTCATCATCCGCCGCGTAACCTTGCAGGCGCGAGGTACCCGTGTTGTTGGTGATGTAGCCGTCTTTGTCGGCACGGAAGGCACCGCTGCGGGTGTACTCCAGCGAACCGTCGCTGCCCTTCTGGACAAAGAAGCCACCGCCCTGGATCGCCATGTCCAGGATACCGCCGCTGCCGTTGACGTCACCCTGGGTGAACTGTTGCGACACCGCCGCCAGATTCACACCATTGCCAATGCTGTTCTGGCCGGTGCCCAGTTTGGACGCCGCATAAATGTCCGCGAACTCCGCACGAGACGACTTGAAGCCAGTGGTCGCGACGTTGGCGATGTTGTTGCCGGTCACGTCCAGTTGTTTGTTGGCCGCATAGAGGCCGCTAAGGCCGATATTAAAAGACATGTTTCTCTCCCTCTGCCGTAGTTAGCCGGCTCTATGTACCGATAGTCTGAATTTGCGACAGCTTGACGCTGCCCATGCCGCCTGCAAGGTTGAGCAGCATTTCGCCGCCGGTCTTGCTCAGCGTTACGCTGGTCACCGTTGCCGGCAGCGAAGTAGCGAGGGCAACCGCGTCGCCCTTGTCGTTCTTGGTGGAGGCCGCAAAGGTGTAGGTGCCGGCTGGGGCGACCTCACCCTTGTCGTTCTTGCCATCCCAGATAAAGTCCGAAGAACCTGCGCTCTGGGCGCCCATATCAAGGGTGCGTACCACGTTGCCGTCTTTGTCGGTGATCTTGATCGAGACGTTGCCCGCCGCCGCCGTCACCGCCACCGAACCGGTCATGCTCTTGCTGGTATCGACCAGCGCCTTGTCGGTCTGGGTGATGATTGAACGCCCCACCAGCGACGAAGCCTGCAGTGCCTGCGAAGAGCTGAAGTTGCTCGAGATGTTATTCACCGAGTCGTTCAGGGTGTTGATGCCTTCCAGGCTGCTGAACTGCGCCAACTGAGCCACAAACGCGCCGTTGTCCTGTGGCGACAATGGGTTCTGGTTTTTCAGCTGGGTCACCAGCAGTTGCAGGAATGCGTCCTTGCCTAACGCCTGGTTGCCGGTGGCGGCGTTGGAAACACTTGCCACATTGTTTGAAGCGTCCTTGACCTTGGAATTGAACAGGTCCTGGACTGCCGTATTGTTCGACGTATCAACGATGGCCATTATTTGGCGCCCCTTATCACTGACCCAGGGTCAGGACCTTCTGCATCATGGTTTTGGCGGTGTTCATCATTTCCGCGTTGGTCTGGAACGAGCGGCTGGCGGAGATCATGTCGGCCATTTCCTCGACCACGTTGACGTTGGGGTAGTAGACATAACCCTTTTCGTTCGCCGCCGGATGGTTGGGCTCGTAGCGCGCTTCGAGGTTGCTCTGGTCCTCGACCACACCCAGCACCTGCACGCCTTGGCCGGCGGCATCCTGGTTCTGGAACAGCGAATCACTGCCGCCGCTCTGACCGCCCTGGAACATGGTGGCGAACACTGGATGGCGGGCACGGTAAGTCTGGTCAATGCTCGAAGACACGGTTTCGGCGTTGGCGATGTTACTGGCGACGGTGTTCAAACGCGTGGTCTGCGCGCTCATGCCACTGCCGGCAATATTGAAAACACTGGACAGGGACATGGCTTATTCTCCACGCAGGGCTGACATCAGCCCTTTGAATTTGCTGTTGAGTAGGGTAAAGCTGGCCTGGAAATTCACCGAGTTTTCGGCGTAGTTCGATTGTTCCAGCTGAGCGTCAACGGTGTTCTGGTCGATCGACGGCTGCATCGGCGTGCGATACAGCAGCGACTCGTCACCACTGCTCAGGCCTTGCGCTTCGATATGACGGCTGTTGGTCATGTTCAAGGCGAAGGTGCCGTTCTTGGTCTTGTCCTGCTGGGCGGCGAGCACGGCGGAAAAGTCCAGATCCCGAGCCTTGTAGTTCGGGGTATCGGCGTTGGCAATGTTGTTGGCCAGGACTTCGGCACGCTGGGCGCGGAAGCCCAGGGCTTGTTCGTGGATACCGAGCGCTTTATCGAAGCTGATGCTCATGGCGGAAACCTTTAGGCTGACCTGCTGTTCGTTAACAGGGTTATAGCAAGGTGCGTGCCAATCTTTTGGAGCCCCGTATATCGAGGGCTTGCGGGGGGCCGGCTTGCGGCAATGCCAGAAAAGCGGCAAGCCGTTTCCGCCTGGCGCCAGTAAAGCGGCAATGGGGAATTGCCGCTTTCTTCATCTTTGCCGTGGCAAAAAATGTGGGAGGGGGCTTGCCCCCGATAGCGGTGTATCAGTGATAAATACATTCACTGAACCACCGCTATCGGGGGCAAGCCCCCTCCCACACTTTGACCTTTTACGGCTTATTTGGCCTGGTAGATGATCCCAGGACTGCACTGCACCATCTGGAAGTGATCCGGCAGGCCGTTCAGCGCTTCGGAAGCACCGAGGAACAGATAGCCGCCACGCTTGAGCGTGCCATGGATGCGCAACAGGATGTCTTTCTTCACTTCAGCCGAGAAGTAAATCAGCACGTTGCGGCAGAACACCATGTCGAACTTGCCCAGGCTGGCGTAGCTGTCGAGCAGGTTGAACGAGCGGAACTCCACGCGATTCTTGATCGGCGCCTTGATCGCCCACCGCCCTGCCCCTTTCGGGTCAAAGTAGCGTTGCAGGCGCTCCTGGGACAAACCACGGCCCAGGGCCAGGCTGTCGTACTCACCGGTCTTGCAATTGGTGAGCATGGTGCCGGACAAGTCCGTCGCCACAATCTGCGCGCCGGCCTTCAACTGACCCATGTTGGTCCTTTCGAACTCGTCGATGGACATCGAGATCGAATACGGTTCCTGTCCCGACGAGCACGCCGCCGACCAGATACGCAGGCGCTGGCCCGGGCTGGCCTTGATGGCTTCCGGCAGCACTTTGTTCTTGAGCACCTCAAAAGGGTAGGTATCGCGAAACCACAGGGTTTCGTTGGTGGTCATGGCATCGACCACCATCTCTTTAAGCCCGCTGCGCGGCTGCCCCTGGATCCGCTGGACCAACTCACCCAGGGACTTGATGCCCTGCTGTTCCATCAGCTTGTTGAGACGGCTGGATACCAGGTATTGCTTGTTTTCACCGAGCAATATGCCACAGGCTTTTTCCAGGAAGACCCGGAACTGTTCGAAATCCAAATTACCCGTAGACAATGATACCGCCTCTTAAATCGTGTGACCGCCAGGGGAAAATCCCCCTAGCCGTGATCTGCTGCCTTGATCCGGTCGACTACCCGGGATGCGAGGTCATCAGGGCGGAATTTAGCCAGGAAGTCATCTGCACCGACCTTCTTGACCATCGCCTGATTGAATACCCCCGACAACGAAGTATGCAGGATGATGTGTAATTTTTGCATGCGTGGATCGCTGCGTATCTCAGCCGTGAGGGTGTAGCCATCCATTTCCGGCATCTCGATGTCGGAAATCATCATCAAAAATTCTTCTTCCGGCTTCTTGCCTTCATCCACCAACTTGCGCAGGTAATCCAGGGCTTGACGCCCGTCATTGAGGGCTACCACATCGACACCAACGGTTTGCAGGCAACGCGTAACCTGCTTGCGAGCGACGGAGGAGTCGTCCACGGTCAACACGCGCAGGGACACTGCCTTGTGCGCCGTTTCGGCATCCACCACGCCGACGGAAATGGTCTCCGAGGTCGGCGCTACTTCGGCGAGGATTTTCTCCACGTCGATGATTTCCACCAGTTGGTTGTCCACTCGCGTCACAGCCGTCAGGTAGTGATCGCGCCCGGTGCCCTTGGGCGGCGGATGGATCTCTTCCCAGTTCATATTGACGATACGTTCCACCGAGCGCACCAGAAACCCTTGGGTCTTGGTGTTGTACTCGGTGATGATGACGAACGGGCTCTGACGGTCCTGCAAACCGGAGGAGCCAGTGGCCATTGCCAAGTCAAGAATCGGAATGGTCGCGCCACGGATATTGGCTACGCCGCACACCACCGGACTGGATTTGGGCATGATCGTCAGCTTGGGGCACTGCAACACTTCGCGGACTTTAAACACGTTGATGCCGTACAGCTGTTTGCCGTCCAGGCGAAAAAGCAACAACTCCAGGCGATTCTGCCCTACCAGCTGTGTGCGCTGGTTTACTGAATCCATTACACCTGCCATGCCCAGACTCCTAAATCCCAGAGGTACGATGCGTACCAACACTAAACGGCACGAGCTTTGCTAAGTTTTGCTATTTGATTGGCTATGGATATTAAAATGACAGTTTCCCGCCGCCCTTGCCGCCCAAAGTACCGCAGACTGCTCTGCGCCGCGATGGCGCTGCTTGTCTGGGGCGTGGGCGTCACGACTCGCGCCGACAACGTCACCCTGCCTGATCTCCTTATCGGCGTCACCCAAGGCTTTCTTGAATTCACTGTAGAAGATTATCTGGCGACCACACAGACGCCGGGACGCTATGAGATCCAGGTCAACCCGCTGGACCCGCGCCTGCGCATGCCTATGTGTGACAAGGAATTGACGGCCACTCTGGAAAGCCCGGCCCAGCCCATCGGCCGCGTAACCGTTAAAGTACGCTGCGAAGGCGCGTCCCCGTGGACGGTGTTCGTGCCGGCGCAGGTCAAATTGTTTCGCGACGTTGTCGTGGTAGCGCGACCCTTGAAGCGCACCGGGATTATTGGCTATGACGATGTTGCGTTGCGTGAACGGGATATCAGCTTGATCAACCAGGGTTACCTCACCTCGCTGGATCAGGCGATCGGGCAGCGGCTTACCCGACCAATGGTCACCGATCAAGTGATCACGCTGGTTCATCTAGAGCAGGCCGAAGTAATTCGCAAGGGTGACCAGGTGGTGATTTCCGCCAGCAGCGGCGGGCTGAATGTAAAAATGCCGGGGGAAGCGCTGTCCAATGGCAGTATGAGTGAACAGATTAGAGTGAAGAACCTCAACTCCAACCGCGTGATCAAGGCGCGGGTTACGGCGCCTGGCCAAGTCGAGGTGGCACTATAGATGACTGGAATCAATTGCCCGCTTTTCCTACACTGTGGGCCGGATGCCGAGCCTTGCGAGTTAATTGTCACTCGCGGCTAAAGTTTGTCCGGGTATGGCCGAAAACATGGCAAGCGTCCAAATACCCAGAGGTTTTTTATCATGGTCATTGATTTCAATCGTTTGAACAGCACCCAGCCCTTACCGGGCACCACGCGCACCAACGGTGCCAAGGAAAGCGCAGAAGCCAAGTCTCAGCCCGTGAAGGCAGAGCAGGCAAGCGCGAGCCCGAGTGGGGAATCGGTACACCTGAGTAATGAGGCTCAACAGTTGCAGAAGGTCACTGACTCGCTGCGCGATCAACCGATTGTCAATAAAGCCCGCGTGGCCGAATTGAAACAGGCAATCGCCGATGGCACGTATACAGTCGACAGCAACCGCGTAGCCAGCAAGCTGCTTAACTTCGAAGCCGAGCGCTAGGCAAAGGCCTGCGCTGGGCTTCTGGACGCTTAAACCCCAAGGCCAGCCATGCACCACGACGAACATTTGCTTGAACTGATCATTGATGATCTGGCGCCGACGCAACAGTTGCTCGAGCTGCTTAAAGAAGAGTCCCTGGCCCTGTATGGCCGGGATATGCCTTTGCTCGAAGAAATACTGGCGCGCAAACAGTCGCTGATTGTGCTGCTCGAGCAGCACGGCAAGAAACGCAGCGAGATTCTGACCAGCCTGGGCCTGCCCGCCGATCACGACGGCCTGGCGCAGCTGGCGAGTCACTCCTCGGTCGGCGATCAGTTGCTGGCGCAAAGCAAAGAGCTCAATCAACTGCTCGCCCAGTGCCAGGAAGCCAACCTGCTCAACGGTCAGTCGATCCAGCTTCAGCAAGCCACCACCGCCAACCAGTTGCGTATTCTTCATGGCGGTGAGCCCCCGGCCCTCTATAACGCCCAAGGTTCCACTTCACGCCTGGTCAAGCCAAGCACCCGCAGCCAAGCCTGACGCCGGTTTACAGCGCGACCTATCCAAGGTGCGCTACATACTGGCAAAATGCCGGTTCTTGCGTGTAGTCGTATTTTGCCTGGAGATGGAACAACCGTGTTCAACGCCCCTAATGCGGAAGATGCACCGCAGCCACCGAAGGTCCTTACCACGCCTTTGGAAATCGCCAGCACTCTGCGAATGCTCCAGGACAGCCATGATCCATTGATCATCACTTTCCACGAACGCAGCCAACGCTTCCAAAGCTATCTTGTGGACATCGATCGGGACAGCAAAACGCTGGCACTGGACGAGATGATCCCACGTGATGGTGAACGTTATCTTGAAAATGGCGAACCCTTCCGCATCGAGGGTTTCCATGATGGCGTACGGGTTGCCTGGGACAGTAATGGCACGCTGAGTATCAGCGAAAAAGACGGCCACCGTATCTACACTGGGAGCATGCCCGGCGAGGTGGTCTACCATCAGCGTCGTAACGCATTCCGCGCTGCACTTAAGCTGGCGCAGCTGGTGAATATTGAACTGGGTGGCGAGAAGCTCAAGGCACCGGTCAGCGGCAAGCTGCTGGACATCTCGGCCACCGGGTGCAAATTGCGCTTTGAGGGCGATATTTCCGAACGCCTGCAACTGGGCCAGGTGTATGACCGCTTTATCGCCGCCCTGCCGTTCGGCAGCATGACCACTGCTGTCGAGCTGCGCTATCTGCATTTCGAAGACAGGATCAACACCACCTTCGCGGGTGTGCGCTTCCATAACATGAGCGGCTTGGTGCAGCGCCAAGTGGAGCGTTTTGTGTATCAACTGCAGCGCGAAGCTCGACGCTTCGACAAGGATGACGATCTATAAACCTTGAACGCGGATGTAAAAAAACGGGCAGATCCTGATGGGATCTGCCCGTTTTTTCGTTCAGGGGCGCGCCCTGCTCAAGTCATGGGGATGATCGTCCGGGTCCGTTGGCTCCGGCGGAGTCTGGGCGTCCAGCTCATCAGCCGCTGGCTCGGGTTCCGAATCAGGAACCAAGTCCTGCATCTGCTCCTGGACCACTTGCTCATCCACCCGCGGGTCAAGTGCAGCCACCAATGGCGAACTGGACATGCTGTCAGGCATGGCCACGTGATGCAGCGGGGCGTCGTCGACCTGATGCAGGTTAGTCACGGCCTTCGGCCGAATACGCCATACCAGGACCAATGCACAAAGACTGAAGAATGCGTACAGCATCTGGCTGCCAAACAGCTTCATCACGACGCCCGCCAGGAGCGGCCCGACACTGGCGCCAATGCCGTAAGTCACTAGCAACATGGCGGTCAGCGATACCCTGCGATCACCTTCCACATGGTCGTTGGAAAAAGCCACCGCCAACGGGTACAGACAAAACTGCACGAGTGAACACAGGAAGCCCGCCACGAACAGCACTTCCAAAGGCACCTGAGTCATGATCGCCAAAGGCAAGGCTGCCACCGCAAGACATAAGGCAAAGCAGCGAATCAGCAGGGCGCGATCATAGCGGTCCGACAACCAGCCCAGCGGCCACTGCACGAGCAGTCCAGCGAAAATGCAGGAGCCCATGAACAGACCGACTTGCTCGGTCGTCAGCCCCTGCTGGGAGGCATAGAGCGGCGCCAAGCCGTAGAACGAGCCTACGATCAGACCAGCCCCTAGCACGGTGCTGAGAGACTGGGGCACACGCTTGATAAAGAAGCGCGGTTCCATCGGGGCCGGGTGCAATGGCGCCGGGTGGATACGTCGGGTCATGGCCACCGGCACCAGGCACAGGGCAAAGCACAACGCGACCAGCATCAACAGCTCAAGACCCAGATGCGGGTGCATGACCAGTATCAGTTGACCCAGCACCAGGCCAAGGTAGGAGGCGATCATATAGCCGCTGAACACTACGCCGCGCTGCTTGGCATCCGCCTGCTCGTTGAGCCAGCTCTCGATGACCATGTACTGGCACATCATCCCCAGGCCCACGATCATCCGCAGTACGATCCAGGCCGGTAACCAATCGATCAAGCCATGTCCCAGCACGGCCGCGCCAACGATCCCGGCACAAGTGGCGTAGGCGCGTATGTGCCCGACGCGAGCGATCAAACGGTGGCCGATCTTGCCACCCAGCACCAAGCCAAAGTAGTTGGCCGCCATCAGCGCACCGACCCACAGGCTGTCGACATGGTCAGCGGCCAGGCGCAAGGCCAGATAAGTACTGAGCAGGCCAGAGCCGATCAGCATCATCAAGGAGGCGAAATAAAGGGCTCGAAAAGATTTCCAGATTTGGCGCATCGGCGTTCCGAGCGGCTCCTTGCGGTGAGGGGATGGGGCTATCGGCATGATAGTCCGCAGTAGTCGGGTCCGGACAGGCGGCATAAGCCATTTCCGGGGATTATTTTGCTTAACAGCTCTGACGCTGCATGCGTGCCTGCGAGGTACATGGAATGGAGATAAATATACAACGCACCACCTGTGAACCTTGATCATACGCAAGGTTCGACTGGTCTTTCGATATCGGCCATAAAAGGCTGAATAGAGCGGCCCATAGGGTGTCGGGCATGCCCCTTACGGTCGCGTTAGTTGCGGAGAACTTTGCGGGCAAGCTTGCGTCTGCAGGCGGTGTGGTTTTCGACCGCCCAAAACAAAACCCCAACTGCTTTCGCAATTGGGGTTTCGGAATTTAATCTTGACGATGACCTACTCTCACATGGGGAAACCCCACACTACCATCGGCGATGCATCGTTTCACTACTGAGTTCGGGATGGGATCAGGTGGTTCCAATGCTCTATGGTCGTCAAGAAATTCGGGTACTGAGTCGTGGCCAGCTGGCCTCGCTTCAGCAAATTGGGTATGTAATAGAATTCGGTGTTTTGTGAGCGTCGAACTTTCGGTTCATTGCGTCTTCACACACCGCAATCTGGTCTCTCTCGAGTCGCAAATTGCTTGGGTGTTATATGGTCAAGCCTCACGGGCAATTAGTATTGGTTAGCTCAACGCCTCACAGCGCTTACACACCCAACCTATCAACGTCGTAGTCTTCGACGGCCCTTCAGGGGACTCAAGGTCCCAGTGAGATCTCATCTTGAGGCTAGTTTCCCGCTTAGATGCTTTCAGCGGTTATCTATTCCGAACATAGCTACCCGGCAATGCCACTGGCGTGACAACCGGAACACCAGAGGTTCGTCCACTCCGGTCCTCTCGTACTAGGAGCAGCCCCTCTCAAATCTCAAACGTCCACGGCAGATAGGGACCGAACTGTCTCACGACGTTCTAAACCCAGCTCGCGTACCACTTTAAATGGCGAACAGCCATACCCTTGGGACCGGCTTCAGCCCCAGGATGTGATGAGCCGACATCGAGGTGCCAAACACCGCCGTCGATATGAACTCTTGGGCGGTATCAGCCTGTTATCCCCGGAGTACCTTTTATCCGTTGAGCGATGGCCCTTCCATACAGAACCACCGGATCACTAAGACCTACTTTCGTACCTGCTCGACGTGTCTGTCTCGCAGTCAAGCGCGCTTTTGCCTTTATACTCTACGACCGATTTCCGACCGGTCTGAGCGCACCTTCGTACTCCTCCGTTACTCTTTAGGAGGAGACCGCCCCAGTCAAACTACCCACCATACACTGTCCTCGATCCGGATAACGGACCTGAGTTAGAACCTCAAAGTTGCCAGGGTGGTATTTCAAGGTTGGCTCCACGCAGACTGGCGTCCACGCTTCAAAGCCTCCCACCTATCCTACACAAGCAAATTCAAAGTCCAGTGCAAAGCTATAGTAAAGGTTCACGGGGTCTTTCCGTCTAGCCGCGGATACACTGCATCTTCACAGCGATTTCAATTTCACTGAGTCTCGGGTGGAGACAGCGCCGCCATCGTTACGCCATTCGTGCAGGTCGGAACTTACCCGACAAGGAATTTCGCTACCTTAGGACCGTTATAGTTACGGCCGCCGTTTACCGGGGCTTCGATCAAGAGCTTCGCGTTAGCTAACCCCATCAATTAACCTTCCGGCACCGGGCAGGCGTCACACCCTATACGTCCACTTTCGTGTTTGCAGAGTGCTGTGTTTTTAATAAACAGTCGCAGCGGCCTGGTATCTTCGACCGGCATGAGCTTACGGAGCAAGTCCTTCACCCTCACCGGCGCACCTTCTCCCGAAGTTACGGTGCCATTTTGCCTAGTTCCTTCACCCGAGTTCTCTCAAGCGCCTTGGTATTCTCTACCCAACCACCTGTGTCGGTTTGGGGTACGGTTCCTGGTTACCTGAAGCTTAGAAGCTTTTCTTGGAAGCATGGCATCAACCACTTCGTCATCTAAAAGATGACTCGTCATCAGCTCTCGGCCTTAGAATCCCGGATTTACCTAAGATTCCAGCCTACCACCTTAAACTTGGACAACCAACGCCAAGCTGGCCTAGCCTTCTCCGTCCCTCCATCGCAATAACCAGAAGTACAGGAATATTAACCTGTTTTCCATCGACTACGCTTTTCAGCCTCGCCTTAGGGACCGACTAACCCTGCGTCGATTAACGTTGCGCAGGAAACCTTGGTCTTTCGGCGTGGGTGTTTTTCACACCCATTGTCGTTACTCATGTCAGCATTCGCACTTCTGATACCTCCAGCAAGCTTCTCAACTCACCTTCACAGGCTTACAGAACGCTCCTCTACCGCATCACTTACGTGATACCCGTAGCTTCGGTGTATGGTTTGAGCCCCGTTACATCTTCCGCGCAGGCCGACTCGACTAGTGAGCTATTACGCTTTCTTTAAAGGGTGGCTGCTTCTAAGCCAACCTCCTAGCTGTCTAAGCCTTCCCACATCGTTTCCCACTTAACCATAACTTTGGGACCTTAGCTGACGGTCTGGGTTGTTTCCCTTTTCACGACGGACGTTAGCACCCGCCGTGTGTCTCCCATGCTCGGCACTTGTAGGTATTCGGAGTTTGCATCGGTTTGGTAAGTCGGGATGACCCCCTAGCCGAAACAGTGCTCTACCCCCTACAGTGATACATGAGGCGCTACCTAAATAGCTTTCGAGGAGAACCAGCTATCTCCGAGCTTGATTAGCCTTTCACTCCGATCCACAGGTCATCCGCTAACTTTTCAACGGTAGTCGGTTCGGTCCTCCAGTTAGTGTTACCCAACCTTCAACCTGCCCATGGATAGATCGCCCGGTTTCGGGTCTATTCCCAGCGACTAGACGCCCTATTAAGACTCGCTTTCGCTACGCCTCCCCTATTCGGTTAAGCTCGCCACTGAAAATAAGTCGCTGACCCATTATACAAAAGGTACGCAGTCACCCAACAAAGTGGGCTCCCACTGCTTGTACGCATACGGTTTCAGGATCTATTTCACTCCCCTCTCCGGGGTTCTTTTCGCCTTTCCCTCACGGTACTAGTTCACTATCGGTCAGTCAGTAGTATTTAGCCTTGGAGGATGGTCCCCCCATATTCAGACAAAGTTTCTCGTGCTCCGTCCTACTCGATTTCATGACTAAGAGATTTTCGCGTACAGGGCTATCACCCACTATGGCCGCACTTTCCAGAGCGTTCCGCTAATCTCAAAGCCACTTAAGGGCTAGTCCCCGTTCGCTCGCCACTACTAAGGGAATCTCGGTTGATTTCTTTTCCTCAGGGTACTTAGATGTTTCAGTTCCCCTGGTTCGCTCCATACACCTATGTATTCAGTGTAAGGTAACCATCTTATGATGGCTGGGTTCCCCCATTCAGACATCTCCGGATCAAAGTCTGTTTGCCGACTCCCCGAAGCTTTTCGCAGGCTACCACGTCTTTCATCGCCTCTGACTGCCAAGGCATCCACCGTATGCGCTTCTTCACTTGACCATATAACCCCAAGCAATCTGGTTATACTGTGAAGACAACATTCGCCGAAAATTCGAATTTCTCAGTTAAGAGAACTCACAAATTTTACCTTAGCCTGATCCGTTACCAGTGAAAGTAACGTTCAGTCTATCTTTCTATCACATACCCAAATTTTTAAAGAACGAACTAGTCAAAGACTAGAAATCAACATTCACCATCACAACGATGGAATGCTCATTTCTAAGCTTTATACCGACAGAAGCAGTAGTGGTGGAGCCAAACGGGATCGAACCGTTGACCTCCTGCGTGCAAGGCAGGCGCTCTCCCAGCTGAGCTATGGCCCCGTATTTCTACAGGCGTTTCCCACACAAAATTGGTGGGTCTGGGCAGATTCGAACTGCCGACCTCACCCTTATCAGGGGTGCGCTCTAACCAACTGAGCTACAGACCCAATTTCGGGCTGCTTCTTTCGTCTTCTTCAATGAATCAAGCAATTCGTGTGGGAACTTATGGAGCAGCTGATGTCGTCGATTAAGGAGGTGATCCAGCCGCAGGTTCCCCTACGGCTACCTTGTTACGACTTCACCCCAGTCATGAATCACACCGTGGTAACCGTCCTCCCGAAGGTTAGACTAGCTACTTCTGGTGCAACCCACTCCCATGGTGTGACGGGCGGTGTGTACAAGGCCCGGGAACGTATTCACCGCGACATTCTGATTCGCGATTACTAGCGATTCCGACTTCACGCAGTCGAGTTGCAGACTGCGATCCGGACTACGATCGGTTTTGTGGGATTAGCTCCACCTCGCGGCTTGGCAACCCTCTGTACCGACCATTGTAGCACGTGTGTAGCCCAGGCCGTAAGGGCCATGATGACTTGACGTCATCCCCACCTTCCTCCGGTTTGTCACCGGCAGTCTCCTTAGAGTGCCCACCATGACGTGCTGGTAACTAAGGACAAGGGTTGCGCTCGTTACGGGACTTAACCCAACATCTCACGACACGAGCTGACGACAGCCATGCAGCACCTGTCTCAATGTTCCCGAAGGCACCAATCTATCTCTAGAAAGTTCATTGGATGTCAAGGCCTGGTAAGGTTCTTCGCGTTGCTTCGAATTAAACCACATGCTCCACCGCTTGTGCGGGCCCCCGTCAATTCATTTGAGTTTTAACCTTGCGGCCGTACTCCCCAGGCGGTCAACTTAATGCGTTAGCTGCGCCACTAAGAGCTCAAGGCTCCCAACGGCTAGTTGACATCGTTTACGGCGTGGACTACCAGGGTATCTAATCCTGTTTGCTCCCCACGCTTTCGCACCTCAGTGTCAGTGTTGGTCCAGGTGGTCGCCTTCGCCACTGGTGTTCCTTCCTATATCTACGCATTTCACCGCTACACAGGAAATTCCACCACCCTCTACCACACTCTAGTCAGTCAGTTTTGAATGCAGTTCCCAGGTTGAGCCCGGGGATTTCACATCCAACTTAACAAACCACCTACGCGCGCTTTACGCCCAGTAATTCCGATTAACGCTTGCACCCTCTGTATTACCGCGGCTGCTGGCACAGAGTTAGCCGGTGCTTATTCTGTCGGTAACGTCAAAACAATCACGTATTAGGTAACTGCCCTTCCTCCCAACTTAAAGTGCTTTACAATCCGAAGACCTTCTTCACACACGCGGCATGGCTGGATCAGGCTTTCGCCCATTGTCCAATATTCCCCACTGCTGCCTCCCGTAGGAGTCTGGACCGTGTCTCAGTTCCAGTGTGACTGATCATCCTCTCAGACCAGTTACGGATCGTCGCCTTGGTGAGCCATTACCTCACCAACTAGCTAATCCGACCTAGGCTCATCTGATAGCGCAAGGCCCGAAGGTCCCCTGCTTTCTCCCGTAGGACGTATGCGGTATTAGCGTCCGTTTCCGAACGTTATCCCCCACTACCAGGCAGATTCCTAGGCATTACTCACCCGTCCGCCGCTCTCAAGAGAAGCAAGCTTCTCTCTACCGCTCGACTTGCATGTGTTAGGCCTGCCGCCAGCGTTCAATCTGAGCCATGATCAAACTCTTCAGTTCAAACATCTTTGGGTTTTTAAGAAACCCTAAACTTGGCTCAGCAATCGTTGGTTACATCTTTGATTTCTCGCGGAGTAACTTGTGATGCTGATAATCTTGTTGACTATCAGTCTGACTCCACAAGCACCCACACGAATTGCTTGATTCAGTTGTTAAAGAGCGGTTGGTTAAGATCTTTCGTCTCAACCGAGGCGCGCATTCTACAGCAGCCTCATTTGCTGTCAAGTGGTTATTTTCAGAAGTTTTCGAAGATTTCTTCAACAACTTCAACCACTTGCGCTTGCGATCTCTCGTAAGCGGGAGGCGAATTCTACAGTTTTCGACAGGGGCGTCAAGCGCTTAAATCATAAACCCTGGAAATTCTTTCTGACCTACCTGCCTCTCTATATAGAAGGGAACAAAAGCACAGCGGGAGTCGATTACGATCCGACTGCTCACTCCTTTTCGGGCTGATGAAGACAGGCAATAGGAGTGGCGACTTTTGAGATCGACGAATGCAAAGGAGGGGAACTGCGAATGAATGGTGTCCCAGGGCCGGTTCGAACGGCCAACCTTCCCCTTAGGAGGGGGATGCTCTATCCAATTGAGCTACTGGGACTAATCGCAATCGGCAAGCCTAGGCTCAACGACGGACGGCGTGCATGTTAACGGGCAAGGTCGTTTTTGTCATGTCATCCCTTGGCTTTTTGTTCGTAGGCCAATCCTTGCAAGCACAGGATGGTCAGCCCAATAAACAAAGGCCCTCTTCGCCACCGTGCAAATTGCACTGCCGCAAAATGCCATCATTGCAAATTGCACTGAGCTACGCCTTCTGAAGCCATGCAACCTATTGATTTTAGTGCTTTAATCAGTTGGCACGCGCCCTGCAATGCATCTCCTATAACCAAGTTGGCCAAGGCATACGGAGAAGAAGACCATGAACAGCGCCCTACTACTCGCCCTCAACACAGTGGCACTGGCCGCGCTGGCCGCTTTTCATTTCGCGCCCGCCAATTCGCAGGATCCGGCCCAGATCACCCAGACCGTACCGCACCACCTGCAGCAACAGCAACGCCCACAGCTGGCGGTGATGACTGCCGCGTCCCAATCCCCTATACGCTTGACCCAAGACGCCCAAGCCACCCCAACGTCCGAACACTGGGTTTTCTGAGAGCATTACTCATGTCAAAACCTGCATGGCTATTTCTGTGCCTGACGCTCGCAACGGCCTTTCTAGGCTCAAATAGCGATATGGCAGACAGCCGCCTCCTGGCGTTCATTGCCAGCGGAGTGTTCGGCAGCCTGCTGATACTGACGCTCGCCGTCGGCCGGCGGATAAAATTCGATCCCGTGCTGCGCTAGGCGCCCCTCCCCTACCTTATGTCGCTTCGCGCTAGTAAATCGGCAAACTGCCACTACCCTTACCGGTGAGGGCAAAAGGCCATGCTACATAGGGCGCGCGCTCTTCAACTCGAATTCGGATAAGGCTTGCGTGAAGATCAGGAATGCCTGATCCCCACACAAAAACTTTTCCAACCAGTCCGCAAAAATGCAAATCAGTGCTGGCATAAAGCCTTTAGGCGGTTCAATATTTGTCACAGAATTGACGCCAAGGAAATGTCAAATCTGAGGCATGATGCGGCCTCTTTGCAATTCGGGTTGAACTTTGGTCGTGAGTCTTGTCTTAACACTCATCTTGCGGCCAATTCCAAAAACCGCTCCCCTGAACTAACCGGTTAAATATATGCGCCCATTGAAACAGGCAATTTATTCCAGCCGTACGGCTGACAAGTTCGTCGTACGTCTGCCAGACGGAATGCGTGAACGCATTGCCGAGGTGGCTCGCAATCATCATCGCAGCATGAACTCCGAAATCATCGCTCGCCTGGAACAGAGCCTTATTCAGGAAGGTGCCTTGGGTGAAGAGTTGAGCATGCGCCTGGACAGCCCAGAGCTGTCACTGCATGAACGCGAACTGCTGCAGCGTTTTCGTCAGCTTTCCCACCGCCAGCAAAATGCTCTCGTCTCGCTGATCGCGCACGATGTAGAGGCGGCCGCAGAAGCCAATTGATTTGCACCTGAAAGCCGAAGCCAGCCATGTGCTGGCTTTTTTTTGCGTGGGATTTGAGTAAGGAAGCAAAGCGAGGGCAGATTTGCCCTCGCAGGAAAGGTCAGAGCAGGAAGATCGTAGCCAGACCCAGGAAGATGAAGAAGCCACCACTGTCAGTCATGGCCGTAATCATCACGCTGGCGCCCATTGCAGGGTCGCGCCCCAAACGCGCCAACGTCATAGGGATCAAAACCCCCATCAAGGCAGCCAGCAGCAAATTGAGGGTCATGGCGGCGGTCATCACCACACCCAACGACCAGCTGCCATATAGCAAGTAAGCCACCACCCCTATTACGCCGCCCCACACCAGGCCATTGATGAGGCCTACGGCCAATTCCTTGCGCAGCAAACGCGAAGAGTTGGCGGTACTGACCTGGTCCAGTGCCATGGCGCGCACGATCATGGTGATGGTCTGGTTCCCGGAATTACCGCCGATGCCAGCCACAATCGGCATCAACGCCGCCAGGGCCACCAGCTTTTCGATGGAGCCCTCGAACAGCCCGATTACGCGGGATGCGATAAACGCGGTGATCAGGTTGACGGCCAGCCAGGCCCAGCGGTTATGCAACGAACGCCAGACCGACGCAAAAATATCTTCCTCTTCACGCAAACCTGCCATGTTGAGGACTTCGGTTTCACTCTCTTCGCGAATCAGGTCGACGATTTCATCAATCGTCAGTCGACCGATCAGCTTGCCATTCTTGTCGACCACCGGGGCCGAGATCAAGTCATAACGCTCAAAAGCCTGGGCCGCGTCGTAGGCGTCTTCATCCGGATGAAAGCTCACGGTATCGCTGGCCATCAGGTCAGCCACTTTCTTGTCCGGATCATTGACCAGCAGGCGCTTGATGGGCAATACGCCCTTGAGGATGCCTTCGTAGTCGACCACAAACAGCTTGTCGGTATGGCCTGGCAACTCTTTGAGACGGCGCAGGTAACGCAGCACCACCTCCAGGCTGACATCTTCGCGGATGGTGACCATTTCGAAGTCCATCAGCGCGCCGACCTGGTCCTCATCGTAAGACAGGGCTGAACGCACACGCTCACGCTGCTGGGTATCCAACGCCTCCATCAGCTCATGGACAACATCACGCGGCAATTCAGGCGCCAAGTCGGCCAGTTCGTCCGCATCCATTTCCTTGGCCGCCGCCAGGAGTTCGTGATCGTCCATGTCGGCGATCAGCGTTTCACGGACCGAATCGGATACTTCGAGGAGAATGTCGCCGTCGCGATCAGCCTTGACCAACTGCCAAAGTGTCAGTCGATCATCCAGCGGCAGGGCTTCGAGAATATAAGCAACGTCGGCAGAGTGCAGGTCATCGAGCTTACGTTGCAACTCGACGAGATTTTGCCGGTGAACCAGGTTTTCGACGCGGTCGTGGTGCGGACCTTCCTGGCGGTGCGTGAGGTCTTCGACCACGCGCTGGCGCTGCAGCAGCTCGATAACTTGAGCCAGACGATCCTGCAGGCTTTCCTGTGTTTTCTTTACTTCTACTTCGGTCATAGGCGAACTCCACTCCCAGCAGCGGAGCGCGCCGGAAGGATCAATCAGTCAATTCATGATTGGTAAAGCGGGGTACTGAGTAACTACTGGGTAAGTCCATGGAGGCATTCCACAAGCCCCGGCGGGGCTGACCGGCGCATGATACACCGCTCGGCCGCTTTTAACGTCAAAAAACTGGAAAGAACAAGCGCTTGCAAGCCAAAGCTGAGTATTGGCTGCATCTATGAACTGCGACGACGAAGCCGCACGGGAAAACACATGGGAAACAGCGAAAGGCGCACGCCAGGATAAAACCTACACAAACCCCAGACGGCAAAAAGCCCGCACTAGGCGGGCTTTTTGTTTGTATGGTGCACTCGACAGGATTCGAACCTGTGACCGCTCGGTTCGTAGCCGAGTACTCTATCCAGCTGAGCTACGAGTGCAAAGTGTGTTTTTAGACCAGATCACAACTGGTTGAAGCAAAGCTACCTGCATTGCTGCAACTAACTCTTAAATGGTGCACTCGACAGGATTCGAACCTGTGACCGCTCGGTTCGTAGCCGAGTACTCTATCCAGCTGAGCTACGAGTGCATTTGTTGCCGCGCATTATAGGCCGTTCAATCTCTATGTAAAGCTATTTTTTCGAGTATTTTCAACAACTTACCGAAAAAACCAGATTGCAACGTACTAAGCAAATAATGGCGGAGAACGGGGGATTCGAACCCCCGACACCCTTTTGAGGTGTACTCCCTTAGCAGGGGAGCGCCTTCGGCCACTCGGCCAGCTCTCCGCAACACGGGGCGTATATTAACCACGTTCTTCCCCGTTTGCAAACATAAAAAACGATAAAAATTAAAGGCTTGGTTCTTCGTCCTTCTCTTTCTTGATCCGCAGGTAGATTTCCTCGCGGTGGACCGCTACCTCTTTCGGAGCGTTAACCCCAATACGCACTTGATTGCCTTTGACGCCGAGCACGGTCACGGTGATTTCGCCATCACCGATAATCAGGCTTTCTGCGCAACGACGAGTCAGAATCAACATACCTTTCACCTCACGCAATTCATTTCAGGGACAACAGTCTGCAAAAAAAAGGCATTCGACCTACAACCGAAAGGCCGTAGCCCTACCACCTAAGTATTGTCGAGCCCACGCAAAAGAACATGCGCCCAACAAAAAAATGAAAGGCGCGGTAAACCGCGCCTTCCTGGCATCGCATCACTCGCCCGGTCGGGCCGGAGCGTCCAGCTCAAAAGCGGTATGCAGCGCGCGCACAGCCAGTTCCAGGTACTTCTCTTCAATCACTACCGAGACTTTGATTTCCGAGGTGGAGATCATCTGGATGTTGATGCTTTCCTTGGCCAGGGCCTCGAACATGCGACTGGCAACACCTGCATGGGAGCGCATGCCCACCCCCACGATCGATACCTTGGCGATCTTGGTATCGCCGATCACTTCACGGGCCCCGATCTCGCTCGCCGTGTTCTGCAGAATACGCTCGGCCGCATCGTACTCGTTGCGGTGCACAGTGAAGGTGAAATCGGTGGTGTTAT
This sequence comes from Pseudomonas sp. R5-89-07, assembly GCF_003851685.1. Lineage (NCBI taxonomy): Bacteria > Pseudomonadati > Pseudomonadota > Gammaproteobacteria > Pseudomonadales > Pseudomonadaceae > Pseudomonas > Pseudomonas sp. R5-89-07. The sequence continues at coordinate 4,539,969 of NZ_CP027727.1, forward strand.
CGTGCGAAACGTTCTGCACGATCATGTCGACTTCGATGTTCGCGCCGCTGATAGGGCCGAGGATCTTGAAGGCCACACCCGGGGTGTCTGGCACGCCACGGATCGTCAGCTTGGCTTCATCGCGGTTGAAAGCGATGCCGGAAATGATCGGCTGTTCCATGGATTCCTCTTCATCAATAGTAATGAGGGTGCCCGGACCCTCTTTGAAGCTGTGCAATACGCGCAGCGGAACGTTGTACTTGCCGGCGAACTCCACCGCGCGGATCTGCAGCACCTTGGAACCGAGGCTGGCCATTTCCAGCATCTCTTCAAAAGTGATCTTGTCCAGGCGCTGGGCCACGGACACGACGCGCGGGTCGGTGGTGTAGACGCCATCCACATCGGTATAGATCTGGCATTCATCAGCCTTGAGAGCTGCTGCCAGCGCCACGCCAGTGGTGTCCGAACCGCCACGACCGAGGGTGGTGATGTTGCCCTGCTCGTCCACACCCTGGAAACCGGCTACCACTACCACGCGACCAGCCTTCAGATCAGCACGGATCTTCTGATCATCGATCTGCAGGATGCGCGCCTTGGTATGTGCGCTGTCGGTCAGGATGCGCACCTGACTGCCAGTGTAGGACACCGCTGGCACACCACGCTTGTTCAGGGCCATGGCCAGCAGCGCAATAGTCACCTGTTCACCGGTGGACACAATCACATCCAGCTCACGCGGGAGCGGTTGTTGATCACCGCTGATGGCCTTGGCCAGGTCGATCAGGCGATTGGTCTCGCCGCTCATGGCCGACAGCACCACCACCAGGTCGTCGCCGGCATCACGGAACTTTTTAACCTTGTCGGCGACCTGCTCGATTCTTTCGACAGAACCGACCGAGGTGCCTCCGAATTTCTGTACGATCAAAGCCATTTCTAAGCCGCCTCAGCCCGTAAAGGGGCGCCCAATAAACGAATCATCCAGCAACCGAGCGAGCCCACGACTAGACCATGGGCTCATTAACAGCGCCTTAAATACCTGCCTCGACAAACGGCACGGTCAAGGCCAGGGCCGCGTCCAGCGCGCCGGCGTCTACACCACCGCCTTGCGCCATGTCCGGACGACCACCGCCCTTGCCGCCCACTGCCGCAGCAGCTTGCTTCATCAAATCACCGGCTTTGAGTTGGCCAGTCAGGTCCTTGGTTACACCGGCAACCAGAACGACCTTATCCTCATGGACACTGCCGAGCAGGATCACTGCGCGGCCGAGCTTGTTCTTCAACTGATCGACCAGGGCCAGCAACGCCTTGCCGTCCTGACCGTCCAGGCGCGCCGCCAGGACTTTTACGTCCTTGACGTCAATCGCCGAGGACGACAGATCGTCACCCGCGGCACTGGCTGCCTTGGCTTGCAACTGCTCCAGCTGTTTCTCCAGCGCACGGTTGCGCTCAAGCACGGCGGACAGCTTGTCGATCAGGTTGTCACGGCTGCCCTTGACCAGGCCGGCCGCTTCCTTGAGTTGTTCTTCGGCTGCATTGAGATAGGCCAGCGCCGCGGCACCGGTCACCGCCTCGATACGGCGTACGCCGGAGGCCACACCGCCTTCGCTGATGATTTTCAACAGGCCGATGTCGCCGGTACGGTTGGCGTGGATACCCCCACACAGTTCCACCGAGAAGCTGCCGCCCATGCTCAGTACGCGCACTTCGTCGCCATACTTCTCGCCAAACAGCGCCATGGCGCCCTTGTTACGGGCGGTTTCGATATCCGTTTCCTCGGTTTCAACCGGGGTGTTCTTGCGAATTTCAGCGTTGACGATGTCTTCCAGCGCCTTGATCTGCTCAGGCTTGATCGCTTCAAAATGGCTGAAGTCGAAACGCAGGCGCTGACTGTCGACCAACGAGCCCTTCTGCTGGACATGCTCGCCGAGTACCTGACGCAACGCAGCGTGCAGCAAGTGAGTGGCCGAATGGTTCAGCGCGGTTGCATGCCGTACATCGGCATCAACTTGAGTGTCGACTGGCGCACCGACGACCAGATTGCCGAGCACCAGCACACCGTGGTGCAGGAAAGCGCCACCGGTCTTGGTGGTGTCGCGCACGTCGAACCGGCCAGACGTCGAACTGAGGAAACCACAGTCACCGATCTGGCCACCGGACTCGGCGTAGAACGGGGTCTGGTCCAGGACAACCACCGCTTCATCGCCCTCGTTCAGCACATCGACGGACTTGCCGTCCTTATAAATGGCCACGATCCTGGCCGAGCCGGCAGTGGCCTTGTAGCCGATGAACTCGGTGGGCACATCAACCTTGACCAGGGTGTTGTAGTCCAGGCCAAACGAACTGGCGGAACGCGCACGTACGCGCTGGGCCTCCATTTCGCGTTCGAAGCCGGCTTCATCGATGGTCAGCTCACGCTCACGGGCGATGTCGGCGGTCAGGTCCATCGGGAAGCCATAGGTGTCGTAGAGCTTGAACACCACATCACCCGGCACCACGCTACCTTTGAGATCCGCCAGGTCCTGCTCGAGAATTTTCAGGCCGTGCTCCAGGGTCTTGGAGAATTGCTCTTCTTCGGCCTTGAGTACGCGCTCGATGTTGGCTTGTTGCTGCTTCAGTTCCGGGAAGGCGTCGCCCATCTCGGCAACCAGCGCCGCCACGATCTTGTAGAAGAAGCTGCCGGTAGCGCCCAGCTTGTTGCCGTGACGGCAGGCGCGACGGATGATGCGGCGCAGCACATAGCCACGGCCCTCATTGGACGGCAGCACGCCATCAGCAATCAGGAAACCGCAGGAACGGATGTGGTCCGACACCACCTTGAGCGAAGACTGGCCTTCGTTGGCGCAGCCAATGGCCGCCGCCGACGCACTCAGCAGGTTGGTGAACAGGTCGATTTCATAGTTCGAATGCACGTGCTGCATGACCGCACTGATGCGCTCCAGGCCCATGCCGGTGTCCACCGAAGGCGCCGGCAACGGGTGCAACACACCATCAGCGGTGCGGTTGAACTGCATGAACACGTTGTTCCAGATTTCGATGTAGCGGTCGCCGTCTTCATCCGGCGAACCCGGCGGGCCGCCCCAGATGTCGGCGCCGTGATCGTAGAAAATCTCGGTGCAGGGGCCGCACGGGCCGGTGTCGCCCATGGTCCAGAAGTTATCGGAAGCGTACGGCGCACCTTTGTTGTCGCCAATGCGGATCATGCGCTCGGCGGGTACGCCGATTTGCTGGGTCCAGATGTCATAGGCTTCGTCGTCCGTCGCGTAAACAGTCACCCAGAGCTTTTCCTTGGGCAGCTTCAGCACGCCGGTCAGGAAGGTCCAGGCGAAGGTGATCGCATCTTTTTTGAAATAATCGCCAAAGCTGAAGTTACCCAGCATTTCGAAGAAGGTGTGGTGACGCGCGGTATAACCCACGTTTTCCAGGTCGCTGTTCTTGCCACCGGCGCGGACGCACTTCTGACTGCTGGTAGCGCGGGTGTAGGCGCGCTTTTCCTGGCCCAGGAAACAGTCCTTGAACTGGTTCATCCCCGCGTTAGTGAACAGCAGGGTGGGGTCGTTGCCTGGGATCAAGGAGCTTGAGGCTACACGGGTGTGGCCTTGCTCTTCGAAGAAGCGAAGGAAGGCTTCACGGATTTCTGCGCTTTTCATTAGGTTCTTCCACGGAGGCTGCGGCCAAAGGCCAGTGCGCAACATCATTAGACGAAGCGACGGCAAAGGGCCGCATTATATCGGCCCTTTGCCGGTGGTACAGCGTGTTTATGTGATAGAAACAGTCAATTAGACGGTCTGCGCTGTCATTTCTGCGAAAAGGCGACGAATGCCTGCACCACTTGCTCGATCTGCGCCCGGCTCACATCCAGATGCGTGACCATGCGCAGGCGCGGCGCGGCGCTCAACTTGATCCCATGCTCAGCGGCAAACGCCTTCAGAGCCTGTGCCCGATCACCGACCTGCACATACACCATGTTGGTCTGTACCGGCTCCACCGTATAACCCGCCTCGCGCAACTGGGCTCCCAGCCACTGAGCGTTGGCGTGGTCATCGGCCAGGCGCTGCACCTGATGATCCAAGGCATACAGGCCTGCCGCCGCCAGTGAGCCGGCCTGGCGCATGCCGCCGCCGACCATCTTGCGCAGGCGTCGCGCCTTGGCGATCAATGCCGTGGAACCGCACAGCACCGAACCGACCGGCGCACCGAGGCCCTTGGACAGGCACACCGACACCGAGTCGAAATGCTGGGCAATCTCGCGCGCGTCCACCCCAAGCTTGACCGCAGCGTTGTAGAGCCGCGCGCCATCAAGATGCAGCGCCAGGCCGTGCTCACGGGTAAACGCCCGCGCCCTGGCCAGATACTCGAGCGGCAGCACCTTGCCTTGCATGGTGTTTTCCAGCGCCAGCAAACGCGTGCGGGCGAAGTGGAAGTCATCCGGCTTGATCGCCGCCAGTACCTGGTCAAGGTCCAGGGAACCGTCGGGCTGCACTTCCAGCGGCTGTGGCTGGATAGAGCCGAGCACGGCCGCCCCGCCGCCCTCGTATTTATAGGTGTGGGCCTGTTGCCCGACGATGTATTCCTCGCCGCGCTCGCAGTGGGCCATCAACGCCAGCAGGTTGCTCATGGTGCCGGTGGGCACGAACAGCGCGGCCGCAAAGCCCAAACGCTTAGCGAGCTCGGCCTCCAGTTTGTTGACGCTGGGGTCTTCGCCGTAGACGTCATCACCACTGACGGCGCTGGCCATCGCGTCGAGCATACCGGGGGTGGGTTGGGTCACGGTGTCGCTGCGCAGGTCGATCACAGACATGAAACAGGCCTCTAACGGGTGATGTAGGTTGGTTTTATGAACGATTACTGCGGGCGACGCCAGGTAATATCAAGCCCCACGTTCCTTCAATCGAATATCCACCAAACAAACCGATATAGCCTATCGATACAGCAACCGTGCAGTTTTTGAAAAACCATGATAAAAACTCTCCGCCGCCAGGGTTCTGGTGGCAACGTTCTCAGGGCGGGGTGTAATTCCCCACCGGCGGTAATTGCACGCAATGTGCATAGCCCGCGAGCGCTTGGCGCCTCGAACTGCTCAGGCAGGACGGCGACAAGGTCAGCAGACCCGGTGTGATCCCGGGGCCGACGGTCATAGTCCGGATGAAGAGAGAACGGGATTGGCACCTAAGGGTCACCGCCTGCTCGCGCATGCGTCCCCTTAAATCCCATTCGATTCATAACGCCCTGTTTTTTTCTTAAACAGGAGTCAGAACATGCAACCCACCGCAATCGACAGCAAAAGCAAAAACCACCACGGCGAGCGCGTCGCGTTTATCCAGGCCTGCTGGCACAAGGATATTGTCGACCAGTCGCGCAAAGGCTTCCTCGCCGAAATGATCGCCCAGGGCTATCAGGAATCGGATATCGATTTCTTCGAAGTCGGCGGCGCCTTTGAAATGCCCCTGCACGCCAAGTTGCTGGCCAAGACCGGCCGTTACGCCGGTATCGTCGCCGCCGCGCTGGTGGTGGATGGCGGGATCTACCGTCACGAATTCGTCGCGCAATCGGTGGTCAGCGGCCTGATGCAGGTGCAGCTGGAAACCGAAGTGCCGGTGTTCTCGGTGTCCCTGACCCCACACCACTTCCACGGCGGTAGCGAACACACCACCTTCTTCTACGAGCACTTCGTGCACAAAGGCCAGGAAGCGGCACGTACTTGCGCCGACACCCTGCACAAGGTCCGCGCGATCCGTCGTAGCGAGCCACGTGCGGTAGCGGTCTAAGCAGCGCTGAAAACCCATGTGGGAGGGGGCTTGCCCCCGATGGCAGTGGGTCAGCTACAGATGAGCTGGCTGATACACCGCTATCGGGGGCAAGCCCCCTCCCACATTGGCATCTATGCCAGGCCAGCATCCGTGGTCGGCACGATCAATATCCCAGCGCGCAGACCATTCTTGACCTTCGGGTTGGGGAAGATGATGCGCGCGCCCTCCTCCTCGATCACCCAGCGGGTCTTGGCAACGTCTTCGGCCAGCAGATAGCCTTTTTCCAGCTCGGAAAAGTTTTCCACGTCTGCCGGCAGGTGCATCAGGAAGGCGTCGCTATGCTTGATCACTTCCCGCGCAACGGCGAACAGCTGCATGCCGTCGAGGCTATCAGTCTGGGGCTCGGTGCCTTCGATGATCTGCTTGAGGCGGGTTTCCAGACGCGACACATCCACGCCCTGGTTCTGCCCGAACGGCCGCGCCTTGCCCAGTTCCAGAGTGAAGGCTTCAGCCTCCAACTGCTCGTAGGTAAATGCGGTAAAGGTGACCGACGTCTTGTTTTGCAACAGCACCGCTTCCATCCCGGCGGCGCGCAGGCGCTCCAGCTCACGGCGTGAATGCTGACGCCCGTCTTTCCAGGGGTACAGCGCGAACTGCTCGATCTTCGAGCCGCGGATGGCCGTGTGCAGGTCGTAATGCAGGCGCGAACGGCCAGGCTGGCTGAAAAAGCTGCGGGCCAACTGTTCAAGCTCGGCGGCGCGCATGGCTTCGGGGCCGATGTTGCTTTCATGACGGCCGTTGAACAGCCGGTTGACGTCCAGTTCCAGGTAACGCTCGCCGCGACGCATGGCCTCGGGGTTGCCGAACAGGAACAGAATACGGGTGCGGGGTTTGATCTCCCCACGGGCGATGCCATGCAGCAGGCGGTCGAGCAATTCGATCGGCGCGGTTTCGTTGCCATGGATGCCGGACGACAGCAGCAGGTCGCTGCCATTGTCCCGAGCTTCAGGAGGACGCACCTCAAGCGCGCCTTCACTGAGCCAGCGCATCTGCACGCCGTCGACAGTCAGTTGAATTTTTTGCGCCGGTTCGCGACCGGCGAGGGTCAGTTCAAGCAGTTTGCCGAGGGCGAGCATAAGCAGCTTCCTTAGTGGTTGCAGCCTGGGCCATGAACGTGATCGTCGTCGTCACCTTCAACGTCGGCCGGTTCCATTTCCAGTTGCAGGCTCATCAGGTTGGTCGCCAATGGGCGCATCAGCAGGTTGGCGTACTCGGCGTCGCCCTCTTCCACATCCACGCCAATCAACAGCTGGCCGCGGCCGTCATGCTGAATCCAGATCTCCTTGCCCTGCCAGACCACGGCAACGCGGGTGCAGGACGTTTCCAGCTGGGTACCGTCGGTGTCTTCAAGGATCAGCTTCAGGGTGTCGGTCATAAATAAAATATCTCAGCCGTAGGGCGTTAATTGATCTGGAAAGGATAAACCGAGCCCAGTTTAAGGATTTGCGTCAGTTCATCCAGTGCCGTCCGGCACTCAAGCAACAGTTGCGGGTCAGCCAGGTCGCTTTCGCGCAGGCTCTCGCGGTAGTGCCTGTTGACCCAATCGGTCAGGGTCTCGTACAGCGGCGCGGTCATGATAACGCCTGGATTCACCGCCGCCAGTTCAGTTTCGTTCAATGCCACACGCAGACGCAGGCACGCCGGGCCGCCGCCGTTCTGCATACTTTGCTTGAGGTCGAAGACTTTTACCTCGCGGATCAACCCGCCGCTGGCCGTCAGCTGTTGCAGGTACTGCCAGACGCGCTCGTTGGCGCGGCACTCCTCCGGCACGATCAGCAGCATCGAGCCGTCAGGGCGTGTCAGCAACTGGCTGTTGAACAAGTAGGAACGCACCGCGTCCTCGACACTGACCAGGGCGCGCGGCACGCAGACCGACTGGAAGTTGCCGCCCAACGTGCCCAGCTTGCCTTGCAGCTCGGCGAGCATCTGTTCGGTATTGAGGAACGCGTCCTCATGATAGAACAGCACTTCGCCATTACCCACCGCGATTACGTCGTTGTGGAACACGCCGGCATCGATCACCGCCGGGTTCTGCTGGGCATAGACCACGCCGTCATCCTTCAAGCCGTGCAGACGCGCCACCGCCTGGGACGCCTCGAGGGTCTGGCGCGCCGGGTATTTCTGCGGGGCCGGGTAACGGGCATCGAACGCACTGCGACCGAACACAAAGAACTCGACGCCCGCCTCCCCATAGTCACGGCAAAAACGCGTGTGGTTCGCCGCGCCTTCATCACCGAACTGCGCCACCGCCGGTAACGCGGCGTGATGAGCAAAATGCTGCTGGTCGGCGAACATCGCTCCCAGCACGCGGCTGGTGGTCGGGTGTTCGATGCTGCGGTGGTACTTGCAGTTGAGGTTGGCAGCGGTGAAGTGCACGCGGCCATCGGCCGTATCGGCGCTGGGGCTGACGGTGGCGGCGTTGGCCACCCACATGCTCGACGCCGAGCAGCTCGCCACCAGCAACGGCATGGCCTGCTTGGCCGCCTGTTGAATGACTTGAGCGTCGGTGCCGCTGAAACCGAGGGAGCGCAAGGCGGCCACGTCGGGACGTTCCTGGGGTGCAAGCACGCCTTGCACAAAACCCATGTCCATCAGCGCTTTCATTTTCTGCAGGCCCTGCAACGCCGCTTCCTTGGGGTTGGAATGTTGCTGGCTGTTGCTCTGGGATGCGACGTTGCCAAAGGACAAACCGCCGTAGTTATGGGTCGGCCCCACTAGACCGTCAAAATTGACTTCACAGGATTTCATCGGCGAGGCTCCACGAACATCTGTTTTTATAGGCATCGAATGACTTGAACACACCACAAATCGATGTGGGAGGGGGCTTGCCCCCGATAGCAGCCTGTCAGTTGATGAATCAGGTGACTGACACACCGCTATCGGGGGCAAGCCCCCTCCCACATTTAGGTCAGTGTAATGCCGGGGGTTAACGTAGCTGGAACTGCCAGGTTCGGTGTTTCCAGCGACGCCACCGGGTACGCGCAGTAATCCGCCGCATAATAGGCACTGGCGCGGTGGTTGCCCGAAGCCCCTACCCCGCCGAACGGCGCGGTACTGGCGGCGCCGGTCAGCTGTTTGTTCCAATTGACGATGCCGGCGCGGCTTTCCAGCCAGAACTGCTGGTAACGCGCCTCGGAATCGGAGAGTAAACCCGCGGCCAAGCCGTACTGGGTGTTATTGGCCTCGGTAATGGCCGCCGCAAAATCAGCGTAGCGAATCACCTGCAACAACGGGCCGAACAGCTCTTCGTCCTCGCGCTCGGTCACCGCCGTCACGTCGATGATGCCCGGTGTCAGCAAGGCGGCCTGGTCCTGGGGTTGGGTCATTTCCAGCAGCGCCACGGCGCCATTGGCCAACATCAGTTCCTGGGCGTCCATCAAGGCTTTGGCCGCTGCCAGGGAAATCACCGAACCCATGAACGGCGCCGGCTGCTGGTCGAACGCACCGACTTCAATCGTTGCACTGACCGCCACCAGACGCGCCAGCAATGCATCACCCCAGGCGCCTTCCGGCACCAAGAGGCGACGCGCGCAGGTGCAGCGCTGGCCGGCGGAAATAAAGGCCGACTGGATGATGGTGTACACCGCCGCATCCACGTCGGCCACTTCGTCCACCACCAACGGGTTGTTGCCGCCCATTTCCAGGGCCAGGATCTTGTCCGGGCGCCCGGAAAACTGCTGATGCAGATGGTTGCCGGTACGGCTGGAGCCGGTGAAGAACAGACCGTCGATGCCGGGGTTGGCCGCCAACGCGATACCGGTTTCCCGCGCACCTTGCAGCAGGTTCAGTACGCCCGCCGGCAAGCCTGCGTCGATCCAGCATTGCACGGTCAGCTCGGCGACTTTCGGCGTGAGCTCGCTCGGTTTGAACAGTACGGTGTTACCCGCCAGCAGCGCCGGGACAATATGCCCGTTCGGCAAGTGGCCGGGGAAGTTGTAAGGGCCGAATACCGCCACCACACCGTGGGGCTTGTGACGCAACACAGCGGTGGCGTCGCCCAGGGGGCCGCTCTTCTCGCCGGTGCGCTCGCGGTAGCTTTGCACCGAGATCGCGATCTTGTTGGCCATGCTGGTGACTTCGGTGGCCGATTCCCACAGCGGCTTGCCGGTTTCCTCACCGATGCAGCGGGCGATCTCATCGGCGCGGCTTTTCAGGGTACTGGCGAAGGTTTCGAGCACGCTGATGCGCTCTTCCAACGAACGCCGCGCCCAGCCTGGAAACGCCTGGCGCGCAGCCTGCACGGCGGATTCGACCTGCTCGGCCGTCGCACCGTTGCCGCTCCACAGCACTTGCTGGGTCACGGGGTTACGCGATTCAAACAGTTCACCCTGGCCAGCCAGCCAGCTACCTGCGATATACAACGAATTCATTATTTCGACTCCCGGGCTGCGGACAGCGGTACGGCACGCACTTGATCACCCACCACCAGTTGCAGGCGCTTGGCGGTCTGAGGATCGACCACCAGCGTACCCGCCGCCAGGCGAGCCGGTGCGGCGGTGATGCGGCAGTCTTCGCGTTTGCGGTTATGGATCAGGAACGGCGTGGCGTCGTCCCCCGGCGTGCCGATGGCCAGCACCAGCGACTGGCTGTCGCGCACCGCACGGATCTTGCTGGTTTCACACTCCACCGCCGGGCCCGCGTCAAAAATATCCACGTAGCCCTGGTAGCTGAAGCCTTCACTCTTGAGCATGCTCAGTGCCGGCTCGGTATCCGGATGCACCTTGCCGATCACGTTGCGCGCATCTTCGGAGAGGAAGCAGCTGTACAGCGGAAACTTGGGCATCAGCTCGGCGATAAACGCCTTGTTGCCGACACCGGTGAGGTAGTCGGCCTGGCTGAATTCCATCTTGAAGAAGTGCCGGCCCAGGCTTTCCCAGAACGGCGAGCGCCCCGCTTCGTTGGACACGCCGCGCATCTCGGCGATGATCTTGTTGCCGAACAACTGCGGGAATTCAGCGATAAACAGCATGCGCGCCTTGGCCAGCATGCGACCGTTCAGGCCGTTGCGGTAATCGGCGTGCAGGAACAACGAACACAGCTCGGAGTTGCCGGTGAGGTCGTTGGCCAAAAACAGCGTCGGGATCTCGCGGTAGATGTTCAATTCCTGGGAGGCACTGACGGTCAGGCCGACCCGAAAGTTGTACCACGGCTCGCGCAGGCCGACGGCGCCGGCGATGGCCGAGATGCCCACCACCCGGCCTTCGTCGTTTTCCAGCACGAACAGGTAGTCGGCATCACCGCGCCCGGCTTCGCCGCGAAAGGTTTTTTCGGCCCAGCCCACGCGGTGGGTCAGGCGCTCTTCGTTGGCCGGCAAGGTGGTGAGGCCGGTGCCGGTGCTGCGCGCCAGATCAATCAGGGCCGGTAAATCGCTGCTGCGTACGGGACGAACGATCATGCTATCTCCTCGAACGGGCCGCTTTGCAGCCACCCGCGAAACTCTGTTTTATACCGGCTCTCAAACTGCAACGAGACGCACGCTCGCGCCTTCGCCGACGCCCAGCGCTTCGGCTGCCGCCAGGTCCAGGGTCACCGGCTTGCCAGGCGCGTAGTCCAGCTCCAGCATCACCGCACGGTAATCCTGCAACTGCGCGTTGCTCACCAGGTACTGGCGGCCGACACCCTTGACCATCTCGCCGATCTTCACCGGCACCACGCGGCTCTGGGCGATCGAACGAATGCCGGAAACCCGTGCGTGCAGGGTTGGGCCACCGTCGAAAATGTCGATGTAGTGGTCGGTCTCGAAGCCTTCGCGCATCAGGATGTCGAAGGTGATCTGCGCCCGCGGGTGCACCTGGCCCATGGCTTCCTGGGCTTCATCCGGCAGCAGCGGCACGTAGATCGGGTAGTGCGGCATCAGCTCGGCGAGGAAGGTGCGGCTTTTCAGCCCGCACAGGCGCTCGGCGGCGGCATAGTTGAGGTCGAAGAAGTTGCGGCCGATGGCGTCCCAGAATGGCGAATCACCGTTCTCGTCGCTGTAGCCAACGATTTCGGTGACCACTGAATCGGCAAAGCGCTCGGGGTGGCTGGCGACGAACAGCAGGCGGCCGCGGGAGTTGAGTTCCGACCACGGCGAACCGACCAGTTCAGGCACCACGTAAAAGCTGGTGAGCAGGCTGTTGCCGGTGAGGTCGTGGCACTGGGACAGCACGTGGATCTTGTTGTGGATCTTCAGCTCGCGGGAAGCGTGCACGAAGGTCTCGTTACGAAAGCTGTAGAACGGTTCGGAGTAACCGGCCGAGGCGACGATGGCCGAGCAGCCGGCGAGCTTGCCGGTCTCGGTGTCTTCGAGCACGAAGAAATAGCTTTCTTCGCCGTTGAAACTCACCTCGGCCGCGAAGGACGCTTCGCTGGCGGCGATCTTGTCGCTCAGGCGTTCCACATCATCCGGCAAGGAGGTGACACCAATCGGGCTGTCCGCAGCCAGACGCTGTACCTCGCCCAGATCAGCCATTTGCGCGGGGCGCATCACCAGCATGGTGTCACTCCTTAACTCGAAAAAATCATAAGAAAAAAATACCGCAAGGCCAGGTACAACACAGTTCCCAATGTGGGAGGGGGCTTGCCCCCGATGGGGGTGGGTCAGCTACAGACAAGCTGGCTGATACACCGCAATCGGGGGCAAGCCCCCTCCCACATTTGCCCTCGGTCCGGCGACAAAGGGTATAGCTATCAGGCTTGCGTCAGCGTTTTTACCGCACGTTCGAAGCGGTCCAGGCCTTCGTTGATGTCCGCTTCTTCCACCACCAGACTCGGCGCAAAACGCACCACGTCGGGGCCGGCCTGCAGGATCATCAGGTTTTCTTTCTCGGCGGCGTTGAACACGTCCTTGGCCTTGCCTTTGAACGCATCGCTCAACACGCAACCGATCAGCAAGCCCATGCCGCGGACCTGGGTGAAGATGCCGTACTGCTTGCCGATCTGCTCCAGGCGCGCCTTGAACAGGTCGTGCTTGGCATTCACGCCGGCCAGCACCTCGGGGGTGTTGATCACGTCGATCACCGCTTCAGCCACTGCGCACGCCAGCGGGTTGCCGCCGTAGGTGGTGCCGTGGGTGCCGACCACCAGGTGCTTGGCCAGGTCTTCACGGGTGAGCATCGCGGCAATCGGGAAACCACCACCCAGGCTCTTGGCGCTGGTGAGGATGTCCGGCACCACGCCGTAGTGTTGGTAGGCGAACAGGTGGCCGCTGCGGCCCATGCCGGTTTGCACTTCGTCGAACACCAGCAGCGCGTCATTCGCGTCGCACAGCTCGCGGGCACCTTGCAGGTAAGCCAGCTCGGCCGGCAGTACGCCGCCCTCGCCCTGGATCGGCTCCAGCACCACGGCGCAGGTCTTGCCCGACACGGCGGCTTTGAGCGCGGCCAGGTCGTTGTAAGGCACGTGGGTGATGCCGGTGATTTTAGGCCCGAAACCGTCGGAGTACTTGGACTGGCCACCGACGTTCACGGTGAACAGGGTACGGCCGTGGAAGCTGTTCAGCGCGGCGATGATTTCGTACTTCTCGCTGCCGAAACGGTCGAACGCAACGCGACGGGCCAGCTTGAAGGCGGCCTCGTTGGCTTCGGCGCCGGAGTTGCAGAAGAACACACGCTCGGCAAAGGTGGCGTCGATCAGCTTGTGTGCCAGGCGCAACGCCGGCTCATTGGTGAACACGTTGGAGACATGCCACAGCTTGTTGGCCTGCTCGGTCAGTGCGCCGACCAGCGCCGGGTGGGCGTGGCCCAGTACGTTGACCGCGATGCCGCCGGCAAAGTCGATCAGCTCGCGACCGGCCTGGTCCCACACGCGCGAACCCGCGCCACGTACGGGAATGAAGGCGGCAGGTGCATAGTTTGGCACCATCACCTGGTCGAAATCGGCACGTTGCACCGGGGCTTGCTCAACGGACATCGGAGTCTCCTGAAGAGGAACGCCTGCCTGGAACTGGCGGGCGATGCAGGGATTGTAAGGACAGTTTTCAGTGCGGCCTTGCCGCCAAGCGACAACTTCTTATAGCGCCAACCCGCGTTTTACGCGGGTTTACGCCAATGCGACAAATAGCGTCGCAATGGCGCAGTTTAAACCCATAGCGAAGATTTGCAGCAGGCTCGCGAACATATCAATGGCAATCGCCCGACCTGCGCAATGTATGCACCCCATCCCGCGCTCGGGATTTTGATTTGCTGGGGCTTCCTTTACCCAAGAGCCCTATCCGATGCCACTCACCCAAGCGCCTGAGCACTACACCCCGCTGACCAACCCTCTTCCCGACTGGCTTGGCCAGGCCTCGCCCGCCCGGCGCCAGGCGTTGGAACTCAACACAAGCCCCCTGCCCGCCAGCATCAAGAACGCAACGGCGCCGCATCACGAACGTTTGCAAGCGCTGATTGCCGGTTATATGACGCTGCAAAACAGCATCGACCAACGCCTTGAGAAGCTCCAGGATGCCCATGGGTTCGCCGAGCCAATCCTGCAGAAAGCCTTGAAAGCGCGCTTCGGCCTGGACCTGGACGTCAGGTCTACGTTCCTGCGCCTCTACATACCGGTCACTGTACCTGGCTTTGCGATCACAACCGGGGCCAGAGCCTGGACAGTCTCGCTACTGGATGCGGCGCTGCATAATTTCGAAGCGAGAGAGACCGAGGACACAGCCTTTGAGGCCGACTCAACCTTTATCACCCAGCCCACCCAGACAGGTCAGTTCGACACCCTGCCGCTGATCGCCGCCCGCATAGGCATCCCGGCGTTCACTGCGCTGTGTCGCGAGCTGGATATCGGCCAACGTTACAAAACCTATCTGGACGACAACCTCGGCGTCACCAACCGCCTGGTCGCCCAGGTCCTGGAGCCGCAAATCAAAGCCAGCCAGGAAGCTGCGCTGCGCGTTGCACTGCAGTTGGCGCGAATGAATCGCGATATCAGCGAGGATTACTGGCGCCTGATCGACGGCTGGCTCAACGGGGTGCAAGGCATACGCATGGGCGGCCAGGCATTGTTGTGCCACGACTTTACGATGATGTCGGCATCACTGCCGGGCATCCTGGTGTTCGCCCCGGACCTCGAGCAGGCCAGCACCACCGTCAGGGTTGTGGCCTATGTGCCGGATGACCCTGAGCACCCCATCAAGGAATATGCCTCGACCGCCGAGATGATGCAGGAGCTGACACGCCAGTTGCGCAAAGCCGATTACCAGAGGTTCTTCAGCCGCTTCGTGGCCCATGAACAGCGCGGCTATTTTTTCTCTGACCTGAATCGACGCTTGTCCAGGGTGACCTGGCATAAGGCCGAAAAAGGCAGCGCTTTGCCCAGCTGGCGCGATACGCCCATCGACCAGCCAAACCTGCAGTTCTACATGACACCGATCACCGGTGATCTATGGCCACACCTCTATACCCGCAAGCTCAATCGGATTCTCAACGATGCCAGCGTCATCGCCGTCCCTACCGCCACAGTCGATCGCAACGAGCGGTGGGCGATCTGGGACTCGTTCGTCAAAGTCGTCTCATCTATTTTTGAAACCGCCGTATTCGTGGTGGCGCCATTCATCCCTTTTCTGGGCGAAGTGCTGATGGCTTACATGACCTATCAGATGCTCAACGAATTGTTCGAAGGTGTCATCGAATGGGCAGAAGGGCAGACCACCGAAGCTGCCGAAAACCTCTGGGGTGCGGTGAAGGCGCTGATCCAAATGGGTGCTTTCGGGGCGGGCAGCGCAATTGCCTTGGGCGAACTGCCCAAAGTGCTGCCCGCCAAGGTGCTGGCGTTCCTCGACCGCTTCAAGCCCGTCAAATTGCGCAACGGTAAAACCCTGTACTGGAAACCTGAACTGGAGCGCTACAGACAACCGCCGCCCAAAAGCGGTATCCGCCCAAGCCCGTTGGGCCTGCTGGAACACAACGGCAAAACCTTGCTGCCCATCGACCAGGCGCATTATTCAGTCAGCCCATCGCCATTGCCGGGGCGCTATCAGATCGAGCATCCGACCCGGCCGGATGCTTACCAACCCACGGTATTTCATAACGGCGATGGCGCCTGGCACACGGAGCTTGAACAACCCCTGGCGTGGGACACCCACACCGTATTGCTGCGGCTCGGCCACCGCGTCGAGGGGTTCTCGATGGCCGAGCGCGATAAGGTTCTGAGCATCAGCGGCTCCTCGGCGGACGCCGTGCGCAAGATGCATGTGAACCATGAATCGATACCGCCTTTGCTGGCCGACAGCATTACCCGCTTCCAGATCGACCAAGACCTGCAGCGTTGCATCGATCAGCTCTCCCACCCTCAGCCCAGGCAATACCTGAAGGCTGACCCGCTGTTGCAACTGCAACTGCTGCAGCGCGATCGCCTGTGGCCACGCAACCGTCGGCTGCAATGGGTCAATGAGCGTGGCGAGATACTTTGGCAGTCCAGCGACGATGCCTCGCGCCTCGCCACAGTCATCAAGCGCCATCGCCTGGTTGACGGCGACGTGCTCAAGACGTTGTTGCAGGCCCTCAGCGAAAGCGACATCAAAGCCCTGCTGGGTGAAGAGTTCGCCGTCACCCAGACCCTGAACGTGCGCACCCGTCTGCTGCGCGCGAAACTGGCGCGACTGGCCGAAAGACACCGGATCGAGCTGTTCGAGGAGCACTACCGGGCGCTGGAAAAGATCGAAGACCCTTTGCAACAGCAAATTGCCAAGCATGCGCCGCAACTGCCCAGCAGCCTCACCCGCGAGTTGCTCACCACCGCCACCGGCGAGCAGTGGCTGGAACTCGGCCAGGGCCGCTGGCCGCAAGCCCAACAGCAGTTGGCTGCCTTCGCGGGCCAGGAACTGCGCGTCAGTCGCGCCTACGAAGGGCTGGAACTGGACTCGGTGCGCAATACCGAAACGGACACGCTGGCCTTGCACAGCCTGGCGCGCCTCTCGGGCTGGCCAAAGGACCTGCGCCTGGAAATCCACGACCTGGCCTTTGACGCAACATTGCTCGACAGCAGCGGGCCTGCCGACGCGACAATGAAAAAGGTGCTGGTTCGAAAAGCGGACGGCACCTACCAGCCCTATGACGACGAAGGCCTGGAGCTGTCCGCACCCACCGATTTCTACACCAGCGTGCTACAGGCTTTGCCAGACTCCGGGCGCCAGGCAGTGGGCATTCATATTGGCGAGGGCGCCAGACTCAAGCAGGCGATCCGGGACAACCCGCTGCCGCGAGATGATCTGCGGGTGGCCATCGCCCCCGAGCCGATCAAGCCGCCGGCCGTTGATACCTTGCGCCTGCTGGGCTTGGACGGCTACCGCCCCCTTGCGCAACAGGCGCCTCGCACACTGGAACAACACATCCGGGAGATTTACCCAGGCGCCTCCAACGAGCAAATAGACAGGTTCGTCCAACGCTTGCAAAACCATCCCGATGGGCCTCTCGCGGGACTGGCACGGCTGCGCGGCGAATATGCACAGCTGCGCGACGACCTGACCCACTGGATCACCACCACCCCAGTCAACGACCCCGGCAGCGGCCTTGCACTGGCACCTGCCGACTATCAGGCCGCACGACACAACCGCGCCCTGTTCGCCCAACGAGTAGACGCGTGCTGGCGTCGCGAACCCAGCAGCACTCACCTTGCCACGCTGAGCTTTGCCGAGCCGATAGTCGGCGACCTTCCCGAACTCAGCGCCGACTTCAGCCATGTGTCCGCCCTGGAACTCAACGGCAACCAAAGTAGCCGAGGCATCGAACGTTTCCTGCAATCGTTTGGCCAACTGCTGCGCCTTGACCTGCGCAACTTTCCCCTTCAGACACTGCCGCAAGCCATTGCGACGATGCCACGGTTGCGGCAACTGAGACTGCGCAATTGCGCGCTGACGCTCACGCCGTCCAGCCAGACGGCACTGTCTTCAATGACGCTGCTGACCACCCTGGACCTGCGGGGCAATCCGCTGGGACTGGTACCCAATGTCGAGTCCATGCGTGCGCTCTCCCACCTGCAACTGGAAAACACCGGCATTTCGGTACTGCCCACCGGGCTGCTGCGCCTTGCGCGCCTGCGTACCGTCAACCTCGGCAACAACCAGTTCACCGCGTTGCCGGATGCCGTGTTTGCGCTTGACTCGCGCATCGCGAACACCCTGGATTTTGCGCAAAACCCCCTCACCCACGCCGCCCGCGAGCGCATCAAAACTTACTACGCCGCGAGCAAGCACCACTTTGGCGTGCTGCCAGAGCCAGGCGATATCACCCGCGTGCGCACACTGTTTCCGGCTCTCGATCAACTCCAGGCAAGCTGGCTGATCTATGAATTGCCCAGCACATTGCTCCAGGGACGAATTCAAATGACGCAATGGGAAGGCGAAATACTCCAGCTGACCTCCCAACTGTCGCACTGGGCCAGGCAGGTTCCGGCGCTCAATCCCGTGAACGGCGAGGCCTATACAGCGGCCGAACAACTGGAGGAACTGGCGGCGCGGGATGCATTTTCCACACAGTTGGAGAACCTCTGGCGCACTCGTGCGACAAGGCCGCCGTTTGCATGGGCGGACAGTTTTGTGGCCCATCCAAAATTCATGGGAGACCTACCGGCGTTTGCGACCACCTTTGATCATGTCGCCAGCCTGACATTGGCGGGCAGCCGCGCGGTGCGTGCGACCCCGTCGTTCTTCGAACGCTTTCCGCATTTGCGCAGCCTGCACCTGGACAGTTTCACCCTGGACCAACTGCCCCAGACCCTGAGCCATTTGCCGCAACTGACTACGCTCACCCTGGACCGATGCGGCGTGACGATGACCACGCCGCTGCAGCGTCGCCTGGCATACCTGCGTAACCTCCAGTCACTCGCGCTGCCCAACAATCCTCTGGGCACCGCCCCCGACATTGCTGCCCTGCCACGCTTGAACTATCTGGATCTTTCCAACGCCAACCTGTCCCAGGCACCCGCCGGCCTGGCAAACCATCCACGCCTTGAGACGTTCATCGTCAGCGGCAACCAGATCACCAGCCTGCCTGACGCGTTGTTCGGGTTGCCTGCGCAAAAAAGCCAAGGCTACAGTTTCTCCAACAATCCATTGACGCTCGGTACCCTGGAGCGGATCAAGACGTACTCCCGCGATACTGGCCAAGACTTCGGGGTGGCCGCGGCCCCAGCGGACGTCGAGGCCACCCAGGCCTTGTTCCCCAGCCTGGCCAGGGAAGAAGCCAGTGACATCTTCTACGCCTTACCCGGCTCCCTGGAGCAAAGCCGCAGCCAGCTCAAGCACTGGAAAGCCGAGTTCCAGCTGCTGAGCGAGACGCTCACGACCTGGAGAGCCGATATTCCTGAACACCATCCGGCCACCGGGGCACGCTTGAGCATTACACAAAGACTGGGGGAGTCCACGGCCAGAAACACCTTCGCCGATCAATTGATCGCATTATGGCGTGCGCGAGCGCCAGATACGCCCAGGCACAGAGCAACATCCCTGCTAACCTCCGCGCCCTTCATCGGCGACCTGCCCACGCTACCGGCAGATTTCAGCCATATTTCCACACTGGCACTGCAAGGCAATCCCGCGCTTGGCTCAGTCTCGGCCTTTCTCGACACCTTTACCGGCTTGCAGCATCTGGGCATACAAAACACCCTGCTCGGCCGGATTCCATCGGCGGTTGCCCGCCTGCCTTCACTGGAAAGCCTGCACCTGAACCTGTGCGCAATTACCCTGACATCCTCCGGCCAACCCAACTTCCCAGCACTGCCTCGGCTCGAAATGCTGAGCCTGAACGACAACCCATTGGGGATCGCGCCTGATATTGGCGCCTTGCCAGCGCTGAAGCGCCTGACATTGTCGAACACGGGTATCTCTGCGATACCCGACAGCCTCGCCGAACACCAAGGCCTTGTCATCGCCCAGCTCAATCACAACCAGATCAGCGAACTGCCGGACAGCCTGTTCAATCCGGTGGATCGAGACCTGAGTGGGTTCAACTTCGCCAACAATCCGCTTTCATTAGCCAGCCGCGAGAAAGTAAAAGCCTTGTTTGCGCGTACCCAGCAGAACCTTGGCGTGCCGATCCCACAGGCCGATATTCAGCGCGCCATCCACCTGTTTCCCTCGCTCACCGAGCCATATGCCAACACGCTGCTGTATCAGCTTCCCGGCACGCTGCTGGAGGGGCAAGCACAACTCACACGCTGGGAGGCCGAGCTGCAGCAACTGCGCGATGAGTTGGAACAATGGGTTACCGCTCTGCCTGAACAGCATCCGGTCACCGGCCAACCGTTCAGCGCCAATGAGAGAATCGAGCAACTGAATGCCAGGCGCGTGTTGCGCGACAACCTGGAACACTTCTGGCGCAGCAGGGACAGCGATAATCCGCTCGCCAGGCCCAGCGGGATGTTACTGAACCTACCGCATGTCGGCGAGATGCCCACGTTGAGCGCAGACTTCAGCTTCCTGTTGACACTGGTTTTCCGTGGTAACCGTCACATGCGGGTAACCGATCAATTCCTCACGCGTTTTACCGGCTTGGTCAACCTTGAGATACATAACGTGGCACTGGATCGGCTGCCCCAGGCGCTCACCGAAATGCCCGACCTTGAACACTTAACGCTTAATAATTGTGGCGTTGTGCTGGACGCCGAAGGCCACAGCATCCTTGTCTCGCTGCGCAACCTGCTAAGCCTGGACCTGAACCGCAATCCGCTGGGACGCACCCCCGATATCCAACACCTGCCGCGTCTCATCCATCTCGACCTTTCCGATACCGGCATCACCGATGTTCCCGCCAACCTGGCGCGCCCAAACATGCTTGAAGCTGCGCTGTTTACCGACAACCAAATCAGCGAGCTGCCCGACGCGCTGTTCGAACTGCCCGCAGAGGCCGCCAACGACTTCGTCTTTGCGAATAACCCGCTGAGCGCCCGGACGCGTGACCGGATCAGAACCTACTATCGAACAACAGGAGCAAACTTCAGCGTACTACCGGAACCGCATGACCTTGCCAGGGTACAGTCACTTCATCCCAACCTGGACGACGTGGCCGCCAGCACCTATTTCTACAACCTGCCGGGAACAACGGCCGAAAGCCGAATTGCACTGACCCGTGAGGAAGCAGAACTCAGCGAGTTGACTCGAGAACTCATCCAATGGGTAAACGCAATCCCTGACGATCCGCTTACCGGGCAGCCTTTGGAGGCAGCAGAACGGACTGTGCAGGAAACACGGCGCGACCGGTTCAAAGAAGAGCTGCTGACGGCATGGCGCAAGCGGCCTCACGAAGGCTCGGATGCCGCCGACTTCGAACTTGCGTGGCACCTGCCATTGATGGGAGAGCTGCCGACGCTAGGGCAAAAGTTGGAGTCGGTACTTAGCCTGATTCTTATCAACAATAGCGCGACCGCTCCCAGGCTTGGACGCTTCCTGGAGGCGTTCCCCAACCTGGACAGCCTGACGATTCAACGGTACGACTTGGGCGAGCTGCCGCAGGCGATTTCCCGAATGAGCCGGCTCAACGAGCTGAACCTGCCGGAATGCAGGATCCGCCTGACAACCGATAGCGTAGCCAAACTCGGCGAGATGACGCAGCTCACCATACTGAACCTGCGAAATAACACGTTGGGCATCACCCCGGACCTGAGCAACCTGAAACGTCTTGAAAGTCTGAACCTGACAGGAACCGCCATTACGCACATTCCGGAGGGTGTACTCGATAACCACCAGTTACACAGCGTCTCCCTGGCCGACAACCAGATCACCGAGATGCCGGAAGCGCTGATGCAAGTACCGAGCGAAGTCGGCGCCTATTACAACCTGAGCGACAATCCGTTCTCGGCGCAAAGCCTGGACACCATCCGAGCGTACTACCATGCCACGGGCAACACGCTGAGCGTGCGGGAAGTTGCTGCAGCGCCGGGGGGTACGCCGCTGCCTGTCGAGGATTGAAGTGCGCAGCCGTTGCCCCAGGCTCAGCCGCGTTCGGACGGCACCGATGACAGCTCGAACGGGCTGCTGCTGCGCCGTTGGTTGCGGTCTTCGCGCGGGGTGGCGCCGAAGAAGTTGCGGTAGGCGCTGGAGAAGTGCGGCCCCGAGGAGAAGCCGCAGGACAGGCCGATCTGGATGATCGACTTGCTGGTTTGCATCAGCATCTGGCGTGCCTTGTTCAGGCGCAGTTCCAGGTAGTACTGGCTGGGCACACGGTTGAGGTATTGCTTGAAAATGCGCTCCAGCTGCCGTCGCGATACGCACACGTGCTGGGCGATTTCGTCGGTGGTCAGCGGCTCTTCGATATTGGCTTCCATCAACAGCACCGCCTGGGTCAGCTTCGGATGGCTGGAGCCCAGGCGATTCTGCAGCGGAATGCGCTGGCGCTCGCCGCCTTCGCGGATGCGCTCCACCACCAGTTCTTCGGAGACCGCGCCGGCCAGTTCGGCGCCATGGTCACGGGCCAGCACCGCCAGCAGCAGGTCGAGTACCGACATGCCGCCGCAGGCGGTCAGGCGGTCGCGATCCCAGTCGAACAGGTGGCTGGTGGCGATAACTTTGGGGAACCGCTCGGCAAAATCATCCTGCCAGCGCCAATGCACGGCGGCGCGGTAGCCATCGAGCAAGCCAAGCTGGGCCAAGGGGTAGACGCCGGCCGACAGGCCACCGATCACACACCCTGCCCGCACCAACTGCTTGAGCGCGCTACTGAGCTGGGACGCGATAACGGTCGGCGGTTCATCAGCAATCAGGAACAGCTTCTGGAAACCCTCCAGCTTGCCGGCCCACGGCTCGCCCGGCAGTTGCCACGCACCTTCGGTCGCAGGCTCGGCAAGCAGGAACGACAGTTCATAAACCACGTCCGGATGCACCCGCTGAGCAACGCGCAAGGCCTCCTCAGCCAGCGCAAGCGTGAGTGCTTTTGTGCTGGGCCAAATCAGGAAACCAATTTTATGGGCGGTCATGGAGTGCTATCCGGAGCGAGTAACGGTAATGAAGACAAAGGCCAATGCTAGCCGGTAAACGAACACAAAGCTCAAAAACGATGGAGATCCCAATCTGGAGATCCAATGTGGCAGGGGGCTTGCCCCCTCCCACATAAAAGCAGCTCCAACAGAAAGGGACTATTTCAAACTGCCGGACAGGAACTGCTGCAACCGTTCCGATTGCGGGTTCACCAGCACTTCACGCGGGTTGCCGCGCTCTTCGACGATGCCTTTGTGCAGAAACACCAGTTGGTTCGACACTTCACGGGCAAAGCCCATTTCGTGGGTGACCACCACCATGGTGCGGCCTTCCTGGGCCAGGTCCTGCATCACCTTGAGCACTTCGCCGACCAGTTCCGGATCCAGCGCCGAGGTGGGTTCATCGAACAGCATCACCTCCGGTTCCATCGCCAGGGCACGCGCAATCGCCACGCGCTGCTGCTCGCCGCCGGACATGTGGCCGGGGAATGCGTCCTTGCGATGACCCACGCCAACCTTGGCCAGGTAATGCTCGGCCTTTTCCCGGGCCTCTTTCTTCGACACGCCGAGTACATGCACTGGCGCTTCCATTACGTTTTCAATCGCGGTCATGTGCGACCACAGGTTGAAATGCTGGAACACCATGGACAGGCGCGAACGCATGCGTTGCAGCTGCTTGGGGTCGGCGGCCTTCATGGCGCCGTCCTTGTTCGCCACCAGTTTCAGCTCTTCGTTATTGAGCAGAATCTTGCCGGCGTGGGGTTGTTCAAGCAGGTTGATGCAGCGCAAAAAGGTACTTTTGCCCGAACCACTGGAGCCGATGATGCTGATCACATCACCGGCCGCGGCGGCCAGGGACACGCCTTTTAGCACTTCATGACTGCCATAGCGTTTATGCAGGTCTTGGACTTCAAGCTTATACATGCGGTCGGTTCTCACAAAAACAGGTGGTCAGTCGTTGAGCAAGCGCCCGTGACGCAGCGCTTCGCGCCCCGCCACCTTGGCCAGCCAGAAACCCGCTTGGGCATAACGTAGCCGTTCAACGGCAAACAACACCCCCGAGGTGCCCGCGCAAACAATGCTGACGCGGTCGGTCAAGGGGTCTATCACTTCAAAAATCGGTTCGCCGGTCTCAACCCAGTCACCGGCCTTACGCAGGTAACTGATCACTCCGGCATGGGGCGCGAACAGCAACTCAGTGCCTTCAAAGGGCATGCCTTCACACGGTTCGTGTTGCGGCGCGGGCCACTCACCGGTGATCAAGCCTTGTTCGGCGAGGAACGCCAGGATGCCCTCGGCGTGGAAGATCGCCTCGTCGCGGCCGGTGTCCGCCTGGCCGCCCAGCTCCAGGGTCGTCGCCAGGCAAGCCAGCGGAATCTGCGCCTCGGGAAAGGCGCGCGACAAACGCAGCCACGGCAACGAACACGCCTCGTCAAACGAACTGCCGCCGGAATCTTCTGCCAGCAGGCCGACTTTCACATTCAGGTGCGCCGACAGCGAACGCCACTGCGGCCAGTGCTGGGGCAGCGCGTACATGTGCAGTGCGGCTTCGGCGTCGCAATGCAGGTCGAGGACGATGTCTGCGGTGCATGCATGGCTCAGCAGCAGCCGCTGCATGCCTTGCAATTGGCTGCTCGGCACGGGCAAAGCGTTGAGCGCATCGCTCATGGCCTGGCGGATCAGGCGCACATTGGCGTGCGGATCATCGCCCAGCTTGCCTTGCAACCGCTCGGCGACCGGCGCGCTCAATTCAACGAAATCGCGGTTGAAATTCTTGCCGCTACCAATCTCGAAACGCCCCTGATGACTGCCTTGCAGCAGTTGGCCCAGGCCCATCGGATTGGCCACCGGCACCAGTTCGATGACGCCGTTGAGCGCACCCTGGCGTTCCAGTTCAGTGAGGCGTTTCTTCAACTCCCAGGCAGCGCGCATACCGGGCAACTCATCGGCGTGCAGGCTGGCCTGGATATAGGCCTTGCGCTCGCCACTGCCAAAACGAAACACACTCAGCTGGCGCTCGCAACCCAGGTGGCCCCAGGGCAACAGGTGATCGATACGTTCCATATCAATGCTTCCGTGGAGCCAGGTAGCTCAGCCAGCGGCGCTCGGCCAATTTGAACAGGCGCACCAGGATGAAGGTCAGGCACAGGTAGAACACGCCGGCGGTGATATAGGCTTCGAACGGCAGGTAATACTGGGCGTTCACCGTGCGCGCGGCACCGGTGATGTCGATCAGGGTAACGATGGAAGCCAGGCTGGTGGTCTGCAGCATCATGATCACTTCGTTGCTGTACTGCGGCAGCGCGCGGCGCAGGGCCGACGGCAACAGGATGCGACGGTACAGCTTGTAGCGCGACATGCCCATGGCCTTGGCCGCTTCGATCTCGCCATTGGGCGTAGCCTTGAGGCTGCCGGCGATGATCTCGGCCGTGTAGGCGCTGGTGTTGATTGCAAACGCCAGGCACGCACAGAACGTGGCGCTGGACAGCAGCGGCCAGAGGAAGCTTTCACGTACGGCCTCGAACTGGGCCAGCCCGTAGTAGATCAGGAACAGCTGCACCAGCATCGGCGTGCCGCGGATCACATAGGTGTAGAGCCAGGCCACGCCATTGACGATCGGCTGCTTGGACACGCGCATCAAGCCCAGGGGCAAGGCGGCGAGCAGGCCGAAGAACAGCGAAATGGCGAGCAGTTTCAGGGTGGTCAGCAAGCCGCCAAGGTACAGCGGCATGGCCTCCCAGATGACGTTGTAGTCGAAGATCATAGATCAGCCGCCCTTACGCCTACCGAGTAGCGCTTCTCAAGATAGCGCAGGGCCAGCAACGACACGCTGGTGATCACCAGGTACATCGCCGCCACTGCGAGGAAGAAGGTAAAAGGTTCGCGGGTGGCGTCGGCCGCCTGCTTGGCCTTGAACATCATGTCTTGCAGGCCCACCACCGAGATCAGCGCGGTGGCCTTGGTGAGTACCAGCCAGTTGTTGGTAAAGCCGGGGATCGCCAGCCGGATCATCTGCGGCACCATCACCCGGAAAAACACCTGAAAGCTGCTCATGCCATACGCCAGGCCGGCCTCGGCCTGGCCCTTGGGAATGGCCATGAAGGCGCCGCGGAAGGTTTCCGACAGGTACGCGCCAAAGATGAAACCCAGGGTGCCGATACCGGCGGCCAAGGGGTTCAGGTCGATATAATCGTCAAAGCCGAGCAACGGCGCGACGCGGTTAAGCAAGTCCTGGCCACCGTAGAAGATCAGCAGGATCAGCACCAGGTCGGGGATCCCGCGGATCACCGTGGAGTACAAGTCACCCAGCCAGGCCAGCCAGCGCACCGGCGACAGGCGTAACGCGACCCCGATCAGACCCAGAACAATGGCCAAGGCCATGGACGACAAGGCGAGCTGAAGCGTCAACCATGCGCCATCGAGGATGACGGCCCCGTAGCCTTTCAACATGATTCAGGTCCTCGAAAAGGGGGATGAAAAAATGGCGCAAACTTCAGAGTGTTCTGTTGCTTGCGCCATTTCGGACAGACAGCTGCGACTATTTACTTGGCGTCAGCGCCGTAAATATCGAAGTCGAAGTACTTGTCCTGGATCTTCTTGTACTCACCGTTGGCACGGATCGCGGCGATAGCGGCGTTGATACGCTCCAGGTTTTCCTTGTCGCCTTTGCGAACCGCAATGCCTATGCCGTCGCCGAAGTATTTGGCGTCGGTGAACGCAGGGCCGGTGAACGCGTAGCCTTTGCCGGCGTCGGTTTTCAGGAAACCGTCCTGCAGCAGGGTGGCGTCAGCCACGGTGCCGTCAAGGCGACCGGCTTGCACGTCCAGGTAGATTTCGTTCTGGGTGCCGTAAGGAACGATAGTGGCGCCCTTCGGAGCCAGGACTTCCTTGGCGAAACGGTCATGGATCGAACCGCGCTGCACGCCGATCTTCTTGCCTTTGAGCTCATCCAGGCTGTCGCTGACGGCAGTGCCTTCCTTCATCACCAGGCGAGCTGGGGTGAGGTAGTAGCGGGTGGTGAAGTCCACCGACTTCTTGCGGTCTTCGGTGATGGACATCGAGGACAGGATGGCGTCGATCTTGCGCACTTTCAGCGCAGGAATCAGGCCGTCGAATTCCTGCTCGACCCAGGTGCACTTCACGTCCATCTGTTTGCACAGCGCGTTGCCGATGTCGTAGTCAAAACCGACGATGCTGCCATCCGGCGCCTTCGAGGCAAACGGAGGGTAGGCTGCTTCGATACCAATTTTCAGCGGCTTGCCTTCGGCGAAAGCCTGCATGGACAGCACGGACAGCGCCAGGGCGCCCAACAGCACGAGTTTCTTCATCTTGGGACTCCATCGGTATAGGGCAAAACAGCAGTATGAGCCATGGCCCACGATGCGGCGAAGGTGAAACCGAATAGCGGTGCAGCGTCCTGCGCCAGTGAGTGCCAGCGACGACGAGCGAGTGATCGGCATTCTAACGACAGGCTGGAAGCCGATATTTCCTCAATGCGACAACAATTTACAGAAGCACAGAGAAATCGGTTACAGCGCATTGACAGCCTCTGGATTTTATGCAGAGACAAAAGATATTAAACCAGTTGATACTGCAAATTGCGGGCCTATTATTCGCAAACCCTTCTAGCACGGCAAGTGTGGCGTTTAATCTTATTTCCCAGGAGGTCTGGAATGGGGGTTTTCGGGGCATTGCCGTAGCACATTGCCTCAGGTTTGGGCCGAGGGTTACACATTCAGGCCTGACGGTAACATCCAGAAACGTCCTACGCGATAAACCGATATTTATTGGTCTGGTAGGGAACCAAAATGTGGGAGGGGGCTTGCCCTCGATGGCGGCGGGTCAGCTGCAGATAAGCTGACTGACACACTGCTATCGGGGGCAAGCCCCCTCCCACATGGGATCTTCAGTGGTTTTGAGGACCCACAAAAAAGCCCCACTCGGCCTACACCGAATGGGGCTTTGTTTAACCAACCTCGCCTTACGCGACGTTCATGGTCTTGTGCGTCTCAATCAAATGCGCCACCACCCCTGGATCGGCCAAGGTGGAAATATCGCCCAACCCGTCATACTCAGCCGTGGCGATCTTGCGCAGAATCCGCCGCATGATTTTACCCGAGCGCGTCTTCGGCAAGCCCGGCGCCCACTGGATCACATCCGGCGAGGCAATCGGGCCGATTTCCTTGCGCACCCAATTTTTCAGCTCCAGGCGCAGCGCTTCATTCGGCTCTTCGCCATTCTTGAGGGTGACATACACATAGATGCCCTGCCCCTTGATGTCATGCGGCACGCCGACCACCGCCGCTTCCGCAACTTTAGGGTGCGCAA
The DNA here is from genome assembly GCF_003851685.1 of Pseudomonas sp. R5-89-07. Classification (NCBI taxonomy): domain Bacteria; kingdom Pseudomonadati; phylum Pseudomonadota; class Gammaproteobacteria; order Pseudomonadales; family Pseudomonadaceae; genus Pseudomonas; species Pseudomonas sp. R5-89-07. The sequence goes on from NZ_CP027727.1 coordinate 4,567,958, forward strand.
CCATGGCGCTTTCGATCTCGGCCGTGCCCATGCGGTGGCCGGACACGTTCAACACGTCATCCACACGCCCGGTGATCCAGTAGTAGCCGTCCTCGTCACGCCGCGCGCCGTCACCAGTGAAGTACATGCCGCGGAAGGTCTTGAAATAGGTGTCTACAAAACGGTCATGGTCGCCGTACAGCGTACGCGCCTGGCCCGGCCACGAGTCGAGGATCACCAGGTTGCCCTCGGCAACGCCTTCGATCAGGTTGCCGAGGTTGTCCACCAGCGCCGGCACCACACCGAAGAACGGCCGTGCCGCCGAACCCGGCTTGAGCGCATGCGCGCCCGGCAATGGGCTCATCATGTTGCCGCCGGTTTCGGTCTGCCACCAGGTATCGACAATCGGGCAGCGGGATTGGCCGACATTCTTGTAGTACCAGTCCCAGGCTTCCGGGTTGATCGGCTCGCCCACCGAACCGAGCAGGCGCAGGCTGCTGCCATCGGCGCCTTCGCAGGCTGCGGTGCCCGAGGCCATCATGGCGCGGATTGCGGTGGGTGCGGTGTAGAGAATATTGACCTTGTGCTTGTCGACGATCTTCGCCACCCGCGTGATGTCCGGGTAGTTCGGCACGCCCTCGAACAACACGGTGGTCGCGCCGTTCGACAGCGGGCCGTAGACAATATAGGTGTGGCCGGTGACCCAGCCGACGTCGGCGGTGCACCAGTAAATCTCACCTGGGCGGTAGTCGAACACACGCTCGTGGGTCAGGCCCGCATACAGCAGGTAGCCGCCAGTGGTGTGCTGCACGCCCTTGGGCTTGCCAGTGGAGCCGGAGGTGTAGAGGATAAACAGCGCTTCTTCAGCGCCCATCTCTTTGGGCGCACACACGGTGCCCGCCACTTTCATCAGGTCTTCGTACCAGATGTCGCGATGCTGGTTCCACTTGATCGCGCCATTGGTGCGCTTGCACACGATGACCTTCTGGATGCTGCTGGTTTCCGGGTTGGTCAGCGCATCGTCGACGTTGGCCTTCAGCGGAATCTTCTTACCGGCGCGGATGCCTTCGTCGGCAGTGATCACTACCTTCGACTTACAGTCGATGATGCGACCGGCCAGCGCTTCCGGCGAGAAACCGCCGAACACCACGGAGTGAATCGCACCGATGCGGGTACAGGCCAGCATGGCGACCACGGCTTCGGGGATCATCGGCATATAGATAGTCACCACGTCGCCGCGATGCACATCCTGGCCGCGCAGGGCGTTGGCGAACTTGCAGACTTCTTCATGCAGCTCGCGGTAGGTGATGTTGCGGCTCTCGGCAGGGTCATCGCCCTCCCAGATGATCGCGATCTGGTCGCCGCGCTCGGCGAGGTGACGGTCCAGGCAGTTGTAGGACACGTTCAGGGTGCCATCGGCGAACCACTTGATGTCGACATGGTGATCGTCGAACGAGGTCTGCTTTACCGTGGTGAAAGGCTTGATCCAGTCAAGACGCTTGGCTTGCTCGCGCCAGAAACCATCGGGGTTGACCACCGACTGCTGGTACATCGCCTTGTAGGTCGCCTCGTCGGTCAGCGTGTTGGCTGCTACTTCGGGGCGAACGGGGTACAGGGAAGCCGCACTCATCTTTCTTACCTCGGTGACATAGTTGTTGTTGTATGGCCCCTGTTGTAGCCGGGGTGGGCCTATAGAACCATTCGACGATGGTAGTAACAAGACCCTACAAATTACCCAGCTATGCCGATTCGCCGCTCTGGCCCGTGCCCCGTGGCGCTTCGCGGGTTTCTGAAAATTCTTTCATCGGCGGATTGTTACAAAAACCGCCAAAAGTGTTTATCAAAACTGCGGGTATATGAATATAAGCCACAGGCCTAGAATCAACTCCGTCAACACGACACCGAGATTAACAACGCAACAGCCCCCACGAAGGCAACGTTAATCCGAACTTCCCAACTCTTAAGTTACACACGCGGCCTCACAAGGGCCCCGTGATCCCTTTCGCCCTGAAGAAGGTAAATAGAGAAATGAAAGCGTTATTAGTTTTGGCCCTCAGCAGTCTGTGCGCCACCGCCGCCCTGGCCGACGAAGCCCCGACCGAACTGGCCGGCCAGAACGCCCCGATCGTTGAAGACTATACCTACAGCACCCACTTGGACGTCGCCAAAGTCGTCTCCATGAGCAACATCCCGGAAGTGTGCGAAGTTGTACCGGCGAAGATGGAATATGAAGATTCCCAAGGTCAGCGTCATATTCTTAATTATCATGTCATGGGTAATGGTTGCTCTAACGGCTGATTACCGCGTTGGTGGATCTTACTCGCCGCAAGAAATCGTTCTTGCGGCAAAGAGCCGGTTTTAAATCCGGCGTAAAACCGCACCGCCCTCCCCCTGCAAAAAACATCCCGCCGCCCGTCAAAAAATTCCTACCCCGCCAACCCCCTGTAAACCCGCACTCTGGCTCAAATCGCAGGCTTTTTGTCGGCTCGCCGGGACAATCCGCCACAACACAAAGCTGATTTTTTCCTTATAATGCGCGGGTAAATCGGGCCTGCAATATCCCTTTACACAGGGACGAAGAGCCAGACCTGAGGCCTCCGCTGGAGCAAGCCCCTACCGCTCCGCACCTCAAGCCTCATGCAGAACCCGTAACCCAATTGCGTTTAATGCCTGCGCTAGCTGCTGCAACAAACGATTCCTTAAGATCCACCGCGGCCTCAGGGCCGTGTGAATACCCAACCATCCGGTTTCACACGGGCACCTTTGAGCCCTCACGCAGGAGACGACACGTCATGCTGAGCTGGGACGAATTCGACAAAGAAGAAGAAGGCGAAGTAGCCACCAAAGGCGCCAACGCCGGCCACGCCAGCGAAGCCAACATGGACCGCCTCGACGGTGCCGGCGCTGCCGCCGCCGTTGAAGCCCGCGCCGTCACCGCCAACGACTCCGCCGCCATCGTGCGCGCCAAGGCCGCCCTGGACAAACTCGACGTCGCCGAAGGCCTCGCCGAGCTCGAAGGCGCCTCCGCCCGTGTCGCCGTTGACGAAAAGCGCATGATCAACTGCCGCGCCGACCTCAACCAGCTCGTGCCTTTCAAGTACGACTGGGCCTGGCAGAAATACCTCGACGGCTGCGCCAACCACTGGATGCCGCAAGAGGTCAACATGACCGCCGACATCGCCCTGTGGAAAAACCCCGAAGGCCTGACCGACGACGAGCGCCGCATCGTCATGCGCAACCTGGGCTTCTTCTCCACCGCCGACTCCCTGGTCGCCAACAACCTGGTGCTGGCCGTCTACCGCCTGATCACCAACCCGGAATGCCGCCAGTACATCCTGCGCCAGGCCTTCGAAGAGGCGATCCACACCCACGCCTACCAGTACTGCATCGAATCGCTGGCCATGGATGAAGGCGAGATCTTCAACATGTACCACGAGATTCCATCGGTCGCGAAGAAAGCCGCCTGGGGTCTGAAATACACCCGTTCGATCTCCGATCCGAAGTTCGAGACCGGCACCGTCGACACCGACAAGGAGCTGCTGCGCAACCTGGTCGCCTACTACTGCGTGCTGGAAGGCATCTTCTTCTATTGCGGCTTCACCCAGATCCTGTCCATGGGCCGCCGCAACAAAATGACCGGCGTCGCCGAGCAGTTCCAGTACATCCTGCGCGACGAGTCGATGCACCTGAACTTCGGTATCGACGTGATCAACCAGATCAAGATCGAAAACCCACACCTGTGGGATGCCGAGATGAAGGAAGAAGCGACCCAGATGATCCTGCAGGGGACCCAACTGGAAATCGAATACGCACGCGACACCATGCCGCGCGGCGTGCTGGGCATGAACGCGGCGATGATGGAGGATTACCTCAAGTTCATCGCTAACCGTCGCCTGTCGCAGATTGGCTTGAAGGAAGAATACCCAGGCACCACCAACCCGTTCCCGTGGATGAGCGAGATCATGGACTTGAAGAAAGAGAAGAACTTCTTCGAGACTCGTGTGATCGAGTACCAGACCGGCGGCGCGTTGAGCTGGGATTGATTCCTGAGCCAAGCAACCCCATGAAGCCCTGACATGTTCAGGGCTTTTTTATGCGCGGTGAACGGCCATTTCTTGAAGCACATCGCACTTCCCGCCTCGCCCAAAAGGGTTCGGATCGCATCACCAATGCTGTAGCCTTGTGCCCCAATTGCCATCAGCGTTGTCACCGGTCGAGTGACCGGGAGGGAAGATTGGCACGGGAGTAGACTCCTGCTGTCACACCTGATGCACATTCAAAAATACTAGATAGGACCGAGGCCAACCCGTGAACCCAGACATGCTCGAAGCCGGCCCCGTAGACGCCAAAGTACTTTCCGTCTTTGACTTCGACGGCACCCTCACCCACCACGACAGTTTCGTGCCCTTCCTCAAGTTTGCCTTTGGCCCTGGCGCGTTCTATGGCCGGATGGTGAAGCTGGCCGTGCCTGGGTTGCGCTTTTTGCTGCAGCAGATCAGCCGGGATGAGTTGAAGGCGCAGTTGATTCGCACCTTTATGACTGGGGTGGAAAAAGCGTGGGTGCAGCAGAAGGCCGAGGAGTATTGCCAGCGCAATTGGGCGCGCTTGATGCGCCCGGCCGGGGTGTTGTCGGTGGAGCAGGAATTGGGTTCGGGGGCGGTGGTGACGCTGTGTTCGGCGTCGCCGGCGTTGGTGTTGCAGCCGTTTGCCGATCGGCTGGGAATCAAGTTGATTGGGACCGAGCTTGAGGTGATCGACGGGGTGTTGACCGGCAAGCTCACCGGCAATAATTGCCGCTGTGAGAACAAGGTGCTGCGGCTTGAGGCGGTGTATGGGGACTTGGGGGAGTATCGGCTAAGGGCCTGGGGCGATACGCGTGGGGATCGGGAGTTGCTGGCGGCGGCGCAAGATGCGCACTTTCGGCATTTTCATGCGAAGAAGAAAAGGCGGGCTCGGGTGCAGCGGTGATGCGGGTAGAGGGGTTGGTTGGGAGATGGCGGTGATCCCATCGGAGCCTCGCTAAAGCTCGACACCTCCCACATTTGATCTTTGGCGGGGCTTAGAGCGGCGTCTTCAGGTCTACGCCCAGGGCCGTGGCGAAGGCTTTGACCATCGGGCTTCTTGGGGCGTTGTGGCGCAGGATCAGGTTGAACGCGGTGGTCAGGTGCACGTGCTCCGGGCACAGTGCGCGCAGGCGCCCTTCCCTTACCAGCGGCGCGGCGTAGTGCTCCGGCAGAAAGCCCAGGAAGCGGCCGGTGAGGGTCAGGATGGCGACAGCTTCAACCTGGGAGGCTGAGGCGGACTGGCTGTCGTAGTGGACGAAGTTGGGCTTGTCACGGTGGATCGCGTAGCGATGGTTGACCACTTCGTATTGGCGCAGCTGCTCGGGCGCGATGTCGCTCATGGCGAAAAGCGGGTGTCCTACGGCGCAGTAGGCGTAGGCCTTTTCTTCGTACAGGGGGAAGTAGTCGAATTCTTCGCGGCGCTGGTACACGGGGACGATGCCGACAACCAGTCGGCCTTCAACAACACCGCGCTCAACTTCGTCCAGTTGTGAAGCGTGGAGGCGCAATCTAATCTTGGGCGATTCGCGATGTAATGTCCCCAGCGCGGCAATTAGCGGGGAATTAACGTCCGATACGGTGTTATCAATAACGCCCACACTAAGGTCACCAATAAGCTCGTTTTGCGCCGAACTCAGCTTGTCGCGAAAACTGTCCACCGAAGTAAATAACTGGATGGACGCCTGATACACCAACTTGCCTTCTTCGGTCAGCGCGAAGCCTTCACGGCCGCGGGTGCACAGGCGCATGCCAATGCGAATTTCCAGGTCGGAGATCTGTTTGCTGATGGCCGCCAGGCCCACATTCAGTTCATTTTGCGCCGCACTGAAACCGCCGGCTTCGACCACGGCCATGAATACCCGCAGCAACTTGAAGTCCAGCCCGCTCAGTTGCAGCGGCGGCCGGGTGCCGGGTTTTGGCGGCAGGTTTCCAGAAGTGGAAAGTGGGGTTTCCATAATGCGCGTTGACCTCTAGTGCCATATTCAACAGGCTTGAACCCAATCCTTGAACATAGCCAGGCGGCGATAATGAACATAAACATCCGCCCTTGGCAACCTTGAATACGGCGCGTCAGACGCCGGTTCTGCCGCGTTGAAATTTTGCTGTTACTGCCTCCGACTCTTCTAAAAACAAGCGTGAGGAATACCCATGTCCCAGCCCACCGACCGCCTTTGGGGCGCTCGTTTCAGCACCGGCCCGTCTGCGGCGCTGGCCGCATTGTCACGTTGCCCTGAGCGCTACTTCCGCCTCACGCCCTACGACCTCGCCGGCTCCCGAGCCCATGCCCGTGAACTGCAGCGCGCCGGTTTACTGGATGAGTCCGAGACGTTGCGCACGCTGGAAGCGCTGGACCGTATCGGTGAGGATTTCGCCTCCGAGCGCCTGCATCCAACCCTGGATGACGAAGACGTACACACCTTTATCGAACGCGTATTGACCGAGCGCCTGGGCGCCCTGGGCGGCAAGTTGCGCGCAGGGCGTTCACGCAACGACCAGACCGCCAACGATCTGCGCCTGTTCCTGCGCGACCATGCGCGCACCATCGCCACCGAGGTGTTGGGTTTGCAGCAGGCGTTGGTCGAGCAGGCCGAACAACATATCGAGAGCATCTGCCCGGGCTTTACCCATTTGCAGCAGGCGCAACCCATCGTGTTCGCCCACCACTTGCTCGCTCACGCCCAGTCGATGCTGCGCGACGTACACCGCCTGATGGATTGGGATGTGCGTACAGCGTTGTCGCCACTGGGCGCTGCAGCGATGGCCGGTTCGGCGATTGCGCGACAGCCTGAGCATTCGGCCAAGGAGATGGGCTACACCGGGCCGTGCGAAAACTCTATCGATGCCGTCGCCAGCCGTGACCATGTGGCGGAGTTCCTGTTTGTGGCGGGCATGCTCGGGGTGAACATTTCGCGGCTGTCGGAGGAGTTTTGCCTGTGGTCATCGCGGCAATTTCGCTGGGTGGTGCTGGACGATGCCTACGCCACCGGCAGTTCGATCATGCCGCAGAAGAAAAATCCGGACATTGCCGAACTGGCACGAGGCAAGGCCGGGCGCTTGATCGGCAACCTGACCGGGTTGATGTCGACGCTCAAGTCGTTGCCGCTGTCGTACAACCGCGATTTGAGCGAAGACAAACACAGCGTGCTCGATAGCGTGGACACCTTGCTGCTGGTGCTGCCGGCAATGGCCGGGATGGTGTCGACCATGCAGGTGCAAGTGCAGGAACTGCGGCGGCAGGCGCCGATGGGCTTTACCTTGGCGACCGAGGTGGCGGATTGGTTGGCCATGCGCGGCGTGCCGTTCAAGGAGGCACATGAGATTACAGGCGCTTTGGTGCAGGCCTGTGAGAAGCATGAGATTGAATTGTGGGAAGCGTCGCCGGCGATGTTGGCGCAGGTGGATGCTCGGTTGACGCCCGAGGTGCGCGACTGCCTGACCGTGGAGGCGGCGATTGCAGCGCGCAGTGGCTGGGGTGGCACGGCGCCGGAGCGGGTCAAGGAGCAGATTGGGCGGTTGAAGAGCGCATTGGCGACCCAGCAGAAGTGGGTTGAGAGCTATCAGGGGTTCAGGATTTAGCACTGGGCGATTTGTGCTGACTGGGCTGGCGTCTTCGCAGGCAAGCCAGCTCCCACATTTGGACCGCGTACAGCCGTTAGAGCGTCGTTAGTTTTGGAGAAGCACCATGAATCAAACCCCGGCCGAGCGCTTGCAAGCCGAGCGCAAACTGTCCGAGAACCAGTTCGATATCACGCAGTACGAGCATGTGCCGCGGCGCTATTACGGGCGGATGTTTTTTGCCACGTTGATTGTGATTGTGTTGGCGGCGCTGTTGCGCGCCTTCGCCAATGGCCAGATCGAATGGTCCTACATCGGCCAGTTCCTCACGTCCGAAGCCATTCTTTGGGGCCTGCTGAATACCATTGTCATGTCGATCCTGGCGATGGCGCTGGGGGTGGTGATCGGGGTGATCACGGCGATCATGCGCATGTCGGCCAACCCGATCCTGCGCTACGTGGCCATCACCTACACTTGGCTGTTTCGCGGCACGCCGCTGATTCTGCAGCTGCTGCTGTGGTTCAACCTGGCGCTGATTTTCCCGGTGATAGCCATTCCCGGTCTGTTCAGCATCGACACCGTGGACCTGATGACGCCGTTCGTGGCCGCCCTGCTCGGCCTGAGTATCAACCAGGGTGCCTACACCGCCGAAGTAGTGCGTGCCGGCCTGTTGTCGGTGGACACCGGCCAGTACGAAGCCGCCAAGTCCATTGGCATGCCGAGCCTGCAGGCGCTGCGCAGGATCATTCTCCCGCAGGCCATGCGCGTGATCATTCCGCCTGTAGGCAACGAGTTTATCAGCATGGTGAAAATGACCAGCCTGGCCAGCGTCATCCAGTACTCGGAGCTTTTGCACAACGCGCAGAACATCTACTACGCCAACGCCCGGGTGATGGAGCTGCTGATTGTGGCCGGCATCTGGTACCTGGCAGTGGTGACTGTTCTTTCATTTGGTCAAAGCCGCCTCGAGCGTCGCTTTGCCCGCGGCGCCGGCAAGCGTTCGTAAGTCTGGGTCGAGGAGATTTGCCCCATGAGAAGCATCGTCAAGGCCGTCAACCTGAACAAGTATTACGACCAGTATCACGCGCTGCGCGACATCAATATCGAGGTCGAGCAAGGCGAGGTGATGTGCATCATCGGGCCGTCCGGCTCGGGTAAAAGCACCCTGCTGCGCTGCGTCAACCAGCTGGAAAAAATCGACAAGGGCGGCCTGTGGGTCGACGGCGAGCTGGTGGGTTACCGCGTGGTCGGCAACAAGTTGCACGAGATGAATGAAGCGCAGATTGCCCGCCAGCGCCTGGCCACCGGCATGGTGTTTCAACGCTTCAATTTGTTCCCGCACATGACCGTGTTGCAGAACATCATCGAAGGCCCGTGCCAGGTGCTCAAGCGCTCGCCCAAGGAGGCCATCGAAGACGCAGTGGAACTGCTGGCCCGCGTGGGTTTGGCGGACAAGCGCAATGCCTACCCGGTGGAATTGTCCGGCGGGCAACAGCAGCGCGTGGCGATCGCCCGTGCGCTGGCGATGCGCCCCAAGCTGATGTTGTTCGACGAACCCACGTCAGCCCTCGACCCGGAGCTGGTAGGAGAAGTGCTGTCGGTGATGCGCGATCTGGCCACCACCGGCATGACCATGATCGTGGTCACCCATGAATTGGGCTTCGCTCGCGAAGTGTCCAACCGCATGGTGTTTATGGATGCCGGCCAGATTGTGGAAGCCGGCAGCCCGGAAGAAATTCTAATAAGCCCACAAAACCCGCGTACCCAAAGCTTCATTTCTGCCGTTCGCACTTAACTAAAAAACTAACGAGAACGCCCCCAATGAAAAACCTGTTTATCCCAACCTTGCTCGCGGGCCTGATGGCCTCCTCGTGTGTATTCGCGGCATTGCCGGCGGCCATCAAGGACAAGGGTGAAATCAGCGCGGCCATCGTGCCGAACTACCCACCGATGGACTTCAAGGACCCGGCCACCAACACGCTCACCGGCTTTGACTTCGACTTGGGCAACGCCTTGGCCGAACGCCTGGGGGTGAAAATCAAGTGGCAGGAAACCGGCTTCGAGCAAATGCTCAGCGGCTTGACCACCAAGCGCGTGGACATCGTGTTGTCGGGCATGACCGATACCGCCGAGCGCCAGAAGTCGGTGACCTTTATCGACTACTTCACCAGCGGCCCGCAGCTCTACACCTTGGCCAAGCGCGAAGAGATCAAGGAGTTGACCGACTTGTGCGGGAAAAAAGTCGGTACCAGCCGCCGTACCACCTGGCCGTCGGAAATTGCCGCCTGGAGCAAGGAAAACTGCGAGGCAGCCGGTAAGCCGGCGATCGTGGTGATCGGTACCGAAGGCTCGGCCGATGCGCGGGCGCAGTTGCAGCAGAACCGTCTTGATGCGGCGATGCAGGGCAGTGAGACGATTCCTTATTTGATGTCGCTGGACAAGGGCAAATACAAGCCGGTGGGGTTGGCGATTTCCAAGCAGTTCACGGGGCTGGGGATCGAGAAAAGCAATACCGAGCTGGTCGCTGCGATCAGTGAGGCGTTGCAGGGCATGATTGACGATGGAACCTACGGCAAGATCCTGAAGAAGTGGGATCTGGAGCAGGGTGCGGTGGAAAAAATCTCCATCAACGCCGGCCAGTAACAACACAGTCTGAAAATGTGGGAGGGGGCTTGCCCCCGATTGCGGTGGGTCAGATACACATGCATTGACTGACACGCCCTCATCGGGGGCAAGCCCCCTCCCACAGTGGAACTGTGTTCAGATTCAATCTGGTCTTGGACAAATGACAAGGACGCGCCCACCCCAACATGGCCACCTACTCCCTGGTAATTCGCCGCCTGTTGATTTGCTCGGTGACCATCGTGGTCAGCCGGTCCATGACCAGCCCGCTGCTGGCCCTCTGGCTGAGCACTCGCTTGGGTCTCAACCAGCAGGACATCGGCCTGCTGATGGGCGTTGCGGTGTTTATCGCCACCCTGCTCGGTTTGTACGGCGGCTACATCATTGACCGCCTGGAAAAGCGCAAGCTGCTGATCCTGGCCATGCTCTCCAGCTCGATTGGCTTTCTGTTACTGACGTTTGCCAGCAACCTCTATCTCACCACCCTGACCCTGGTGATCACCGAAGCCGCGTCGGCGCTGTTCTTGATCGGCTCCAAGGCGATCATCAGCGAAAACTTGCCGGTGGGCGAACGTGCCAAAGTGTTTTCCCTGCGCTACACCCTGACCAATGTCGGCTACGCCACCGGCCCCATGCTTGGCGTGGTAATCGCCGGCCAACTGCCCTGGGCACCGTTCCTGATAGCCAGCGCCATCGCCTTTGGCAGCCTGTTCCTGATGATCGGTATTGCACCGACCGTACGGGACGCCCGTCATAAACCGCAAAGCTTTCTGAGCACCCTGCAGACCTTGCGCAGCGACCGCACGCTGATCCTGTTCACCAGCGGCAGCTTGTTAAGCACCATCGTCCACGGGCGCTACACCCTGTATCTGTCGCAGTTTTTGCTGGTGGCCTACAAGCCCGCCGAGGCCTTGAAGATTCTGTCTGCGGTGCTGGCCTGCAACGCCATCACGGTGATTTTAATGCAGTACCAGATCGGCCGTTTTCTCAAGCGTGAGCAACTGCGCTACTGGATCGTCCTGGGCACCTTGTTGTTCATGTGCGGCCTGATTGGTTTCAGCCTGGCCGACAGCCTGGTCACCTGGTGCCTGGCGATGTTCGTGTTCACCCTGGGCGAGATGATCATCTACCCTGCCGAGTTCCTGTTTATCGACACCATCGCCCCCGATGCATTGCGAGGCAGTTACTACGGTGCGCAGAACCTGGCGGCGTTTGGCGGGGCAATGAGCCCGGTGATTTGCGGGTACTTGCTGATCAATGCCGCGCCGGCCAGCATGTTCTATGCGCTGGCGGCATTGACCGCAGCCGGAGGAACACTGTGTTTCCTCAGCGGGCGACGGGTTGCAAGTTCTTGCTGATATTTGCGCAGGTTCTCGCTATTAATAGCCAAATTTCTCACGGACCCGAGCCCCATGAAATTCGACACGGCCTACAGCCTGAGTCTCGATGACAAGCTGTCAATCTATGACGTACGAGACCTGAATTTCGACGAAACCGCCGATTTCGACTCCGACAAGGAGCGTTTTCTCTGCCCCAACGATGCGTGCCGTGCAGCGTTCGATGCGGGTAATACGCTGAGCACGTTCAACGCGAAAAACGTCAACTACCAGCGCACGCCGCATTTCAAGAACAAAACCAGCACCCAGCATATCGTTGGTTGCCGCTACGCCAGTACACACAAGGGCGTGGCCGGTGACAGTGATGATGAGCGCGAGGAAAACTTCCCATCGGAGTTTGTACTCACACGGCGTCAATACGAACGCAAGCCCCCGCTGTCAGGCACCGAGAGCGGGGCACTGCCAGAACTTACGGAAGCCCCTGCGAATCGCGCCTCCACGTCCCGCACCCCGGTTGAAACCACGCCAGATAAAACCAGCGTCTTCGCCCACCCGGTGGAATGCTATGTGTCGAATATCGACGACAAGGACAAGCTCAAATCAATGCCGCTGAAAATCGGCGAGCACACCGCGACGTACTGGACGTTCTTCAAGAAAATCGAATACCTGCAAGACAACAAGGGCCTGATCTACTGGGGCAAGATCAAAGCCATCAAGGACTACACCAACAGCTTTCGCATCGACTTCGAAAAGAAGGTGTGGCTCGATAAAAAGCCCTACTCCGTCAACGTCTACCTGAGCAAAAAACTTCTTGAGAGCTATCGCAAACGCACCGCCTTCCTGGAGCAGATCAAGGCCGCGGCAGGTAGCGAACGGCCGTTGTACTGCTTTTTCTATGGGGTCACGCCAACGCTCAAGCAAGTACCGAGCAAGAAGAAACCCGAGCAGACGTTCGGCGTTTTCAGCGCAAATATTGAAAACCTGGATCATCTGATCATTCGGGAGGCGCCAGGCATGGAGTAAACGCAGGCTAAAACACCAGCCGTCGGCCTGAATGGATGAGCGGTATAAACAACTGTATAAAAACACAGTATAGTTGTTGCTCCCCTGTCGAACCTGGAGAAATCCCATGTCCTCTCTGGCAATGAGCTCTTTCGTAGAACAGCAGATCGTGCTTCACCAATTCACCGCCAAACACAGCGCCCAGGCCCGCGTCATGTTGGGCTGGAGCCGCGAAGAACTGGCCCGTCAGGCTGACGTGGCGGTGCGAGCCATTGAACAATTGGAGAGCCACGGCGACGTGGATGATGAAATCCGATTGGCCCTGGCGTTTTGCCTGGAAGCGCAAGGGTTGGTGTTTTTTCCGGGGTTCGCACCGGGATGGGGAATGAGCAAGCGCCGGTTCGACACTGTATCGGCCGAACCTGCGGCACCCGGCCTGATCTCTCGGTTGCTGGGCTCACCCGCAGCGTCGGTTGAATCACCAACGCCTCAACCCAATGGTGCGTAGAGTCCAGCCTGATTACCGGGCAATTCAAGCGTTATCCGAGGGGCTGGGCGTACAGAAGCAACCTTTGCTGTACGCCTTTGAGCAGAAATTTAGCCCGCTGGGACTTCGGCCACTTCAAGTGTAATTACAGGTGCTGGCATGAAGGGCGTGCCTGGCAGAAACGCCGGCTCTTTTATCGCCTGCGTTGCTTGCTCATAAACATAGGCAGCCGACAACAATGTGGCCTCGCTGTTAGCCGACCCGTAAATGTAAAGCGCCGTTGGCATCCCCTCCTCATCCATGCCAGACGGAATGGACATTCCTGGGTAACCTGCCGCAGCGCTGAAAAAATAGTTGTTTGAGAGGAAGTTCGACACCATGGCGTCGAGCTTGTGCTCTTTTATCGGATCATCGATGGTTTTCTGGAACACCGGGATGACGGCCTCCCACAACTTGTCGCGCTGGTCCTGAGTCGTCTCCAGGCCGCTGATAAGTTTCAGCAGTTTCTGGTCAGGCTCACCCGGCTTCTGGTGACGCTTATTGAACGCAATAAGCTCCGTAAGCGATTTGACCGGCAAGCCTTCGCGCCCGGCTAGGTACTCTTCCAATTGATGCTTGACGTCTGAAAACAACGCCTCGTTGTAGCCGGCATAGGTTTCCTCACCGACGTCCTCTTCGAGCGAGCCCAAGGGCACCAGAATCGCACCCTGGGACCTCAACACCTCGAGCGCGTCCGCGTAATGTTTACTGTCCGCCCGCTTCGCGGGGTCTTTAGCCTCCGCCTCGGACAATTCAGGCACAGGCGTGTAGCCAATTCGTTTGCCTTTCAAGGCATCGGACCGCAGGCCTTCACTGTAAAGACTTGTCTCTGCCATGGCGTTGAGCGCTTCTGCCGCATCGCAGACATTGCGCGTGAACGTGCCAATCGTATCCATGCGTGTACTGGTCATGACCCCCTCGTTGCTCAGCAAGCCCACGGAGGTTTTCAAGCCAATAACGCCGTTGTAGGCCGCTGGCGCAATGACTGACCCGCTGGTTTCCACCCCTAACGCCAGCGGTACATGCCCTTGGGCAACCGCCACGGCAGAGCCTGAACTCGATCCTGCGACCACCCCTCCCAGGCGATGCGGGTTCAGGGTCTGGCCACCTCGGGAGCTCCAGCCGTCCGCCGGTAACTCAGAGCGGAAGTTAGACAGTTCGCTCATATTGGTTTTACCCACAACCACCGCTCCTGCCTTCAGCAAGTTGTCCACGACCCTGGCATTTTTAGTCGCGGCCTGCCCCACCAGCGCTTTGGAACCAGCACTTGTCTGCATACGGTCCTTGGTTTCAAACACATCCTTGAGCGCGATCGGGACACCGTGCAAATACCCGCGCACATGGCCTTTTTTACGTTCCGCATCTCGTGCCCTGGCGTCCTTGAGCGCATCCGGATTGGTTTCGATAAATGCATTACCGCCCTGCAGTCCGCGATCAATGTTGGCGATTTGCCTGAACGCATCTTTCACCAGTAACTCTGAAGTGACCCCGCCGCCACTGGTCATCTCCCCTGCCATTTGAAAGGCGCCCTTGAAACCCTGCGGCGGATTTGAAAGCGCTTGGAACAAGCCTGTCGCCCACCCACCTGCCGAAAATGGTCCGATCATAAAATCCCACCTGTAGCTGACTGAATAAGAGCTATCGGCCGATAGCTCGACACCAGTCTAAGAGGCTGTTGCGCCAGCGCTATGCAGCGCTAATCCGGCTGCCCGGTATGATCATTCAATATCCATTGTAGGCGCGCCTGGGGATACCAATTGGCGGTAAGTTCGCAGCAAAACGTTCACGCGGTCAGCCGCCCAGCGGGCACCGTAGAACCATAGCCTGGTCCCGTCGTCCAGAACCTCACAGGCGCTGGGGTAGCCGCTTCTGCACGCGGCATGAAACGCCGCACTTTGATCGTCTGACACCAAGGCATCCAAACGATAGCTGGCCACGAGCTCGTCGATGGCCTTGCCAGACTCAAGGGGGTTGTCCGTACGCTGCGCGTCCACTGCCACTAATTGCGCCCCCGCGTGGCGCAGGATGACGAAGGCTCGGCGCAGGTTTGCGCTCTGGTCCGTGGGCACGGTATGGCCACCGCGTACATAGCGGCTGGCATAGCCGATGCGCCACCCTGCCAGCACAGGGGAGGCACTGAAAGCGCTGTTGTTCTGCACCAGAGGCACTTCCACCATCACCGGCTCAGTAGGGTCTACACCACTGATGGCGATCAGTGATAAAGCGGGGTCTCGCGTGGGCTTGATCATCGGCGCCAGGGCATTGTAGCCGGGTATAAGCAGCGTCCCCTCAGCGTGTCCGGTATCGAAAACAATAGTGCTCGGGCTAGGGTTATCGGTTCGCGCCCGGGAGGCGGTTGAAGCGCCAGGATCAACGTCATGCCCTGGCGTGGCCTGAGGCAACGCTGAGAGGCAGGGTATGCCCGATCGCCTTAGTTTCTTGCAGTCGTCATTCATTACAACCTATCCCCCGGAATTAACTTTCCGAGGGATCATCGCACTCTCTTCTGACGTTTGTCGCAGAGTTGAAACACGCTGAAAACACCTTTTTCCAGATGCTTTTCTATTCAACCTGCTGCCTGCTCCTTCACCTCATGATTTTCTACGTCCATCCACCACGCATGCCCTCGTTCGGGCTGGTTGAGCCTGAATGCCTGTCCCATCGCCGGCGTAGTGATCGACACGTTGCGCTCCCACGCCAGCGCCATGATACGGTCAAACGGCTCGTGCCAGGCGTGAAAGGCCAGGTCGAACGTGCCGTTGTGAATCGGTAGCAGCCAGCGGCCCTTGAGGTCGATATGCGCCTGCAACGTCTGCTCCGGCTGCATATGCACATGCGGCCAATCTACGTTGTAGGCCCCGGTTTCCATCAAGGTCAGGTCAAACGGTCCGTATTGCTCGCCGATCCGCTTGAAGCCGTCGAAATAACCCGTGTCGCCGCTGAAAAAGATCCGCCGCGCGTCATCGATCATCACCCAGGAACACCAGAGGGTCTGGTTGCTGTCGAACAGGCCACGTCCGGAAAAATGCTGCGCCGGCGTAGCAACAAAACGAATGCCATCGACCTCGGTGCCCTGCCACCAATCCAGTTGCCGCACCTTGTCGGCGTCCACCCCCCATTTGACCAGCGTGTCTCCCACCCCTAGAGGCGCCAGAAAGTAGCGCGTCTTGTCGGCCAGTTGGGTGACAGCCGTGCGGTCAAGGTGGTCGTAGTGATTGTGGGAAAGAATCACCGCTTCCAACGGTGGCAATTCTTCCAGGCTGATAGGCGGTTGGTGGAAACGCTTGGGGCCGGCCCAACTGAACGGCGAGGCGCGCTCGGCGAACACCGGGTCGGTGACCCAGAATTTACCGCGCATTTTCAGCAGCACGGTTGAATGGCCCAGGCGGAACACACTGTGGTCAGGGGCTGCCACCAACTGCTCGCGGGTCAGGGGTTGTACCGGGATGGTGCCCACAGGCCTGGTCGTGCGCGGTTTATTGAATGCCATGTTCCAGAAGATGCGCAACGTCTTGCCAAAGCCGCCGTGGGGCACTGGTGCGTCGTTGTGGAAATGCCCCTGGTCGCGCTCGGCAGGCTTGAGCGCAGTGGGTGCCGGGTCAACAGGGGTTGAGATCGTAGCCATTACAGAGTGACTCCTACGTCCGCTCACAAAATTACACTGCACAGTGTAGTTTCTAGATTGCAACAAAACCCTGACCAAGTAAACTACCCAGTGTAATTTCATTTTCGAGCCGACCGTCCTCCATGAATGCTTCCCCACGCCTCACCGACCGTAAACGCGAAGCCATCGTGGCGGCGGCCATCGCCGAATTTCGGGCGAATGGCTTCGAGGTCACCAGCATGGACAAGATCGCCGCCACTGCTGGTGTTTCCAAACGCACGGTCTACAACCACTTCCCCAGTAAGGAAGAACTGTTTGCCGAAATCCTGCATCAATTGTGGGCCAGCAGCGTCGCGCAACTGGACGTGGCGTACAGCAGCGAACACCCCCTGCGCGACCAACTGCGCGGGTTGCTGGAAGCGAAAATGAAGATGATGTCGGATACCAACTTCCTCGACCTGGCGCGCGTGGCTATTGCTGCCACCATTCACTCGCCGGAACGCGCCCAGGACATGGTCAACCGTTTGAGCGAGCGCGAAGAAGGCTTCACCCAATGGGTTTGCGCCGCCCAGGAAGATGGGCGTCTGCGCTGCGGTGACCCGGCGTTCGCCGCTCACCAGATCCAAAGCATGCTCAAAGCCTTTGCGTTCTGGCCGCAGATCACCCTTGGCCAACCCATCCTCGACGCAACGTCCCAGGCCCATGTGATCGAATCGGCAATCGACCTGTTCCTTGCCGGTTATGAGGTCAGCCCTCACCCCCCTCAGTAAAAGCCTGATGTGTAAGCGACATTCCAGGTCGCTTTTGAGGTACTCGCGTCCTTTTCTGCGCGAATGGCCCGAAAGGACACTGATTATTCCTGTAGGAATAATCGACAATATTGCCCCTCTTCATCCGATCAACGGTTAACTCACCGACGCACGCGGTTGTATCTGCAAAAACGAGCCACCCCAGGACATTATGGAAAACAGACGAGGCAAGGGACTTTCATTTGCCAAGCGTATCTACAAGCCAAGGATCATCGGACTGGGTGTCGGCTGCATCAGTGTAATGGGGGCTATGCACCCGCTGTCGCTGCCCGCTTGGGTATGGGCATTGCTGTTGTTCAATGGCTATGCCTGGGCGCATGTGGCCTACCTGATGTCGACCCGTTCGCCCTTCCCCTACCAGGCCGAGCAACGCAATTTTCTGTACGACTCACTGTTCGGCGGGTTCTGGGCCGCAGCCACCCAATTCACCCCACTGACGGCGGTCACCCTTGTGTCGATGATGGCGATGAACAATGTCGCGGCCGGCGGCCGGCGCCTGTTCGTGCGCGGCTTGCTGGCCCAGGCCGCCGGTGTGGGTGTGGCGTGGGCGCTGTTCGGCATTCGGTTCAACCCGCAAGTGGACCTGGTCGAGGTCTACACCTGCCTGCCGATGCTGACGCTCTACCCGATGTTGATCGGCATGGTCTGCTATGAGCTGGCGATCAAACTGTCAGAACATAAACGCGCCCTCAGCGCCTTGAGTCGCATCGACAGCCTGACGGGGCTGCTCAATCACGGCTCGTGGAAAGACCTGCTGAGTCTCGAGTTTCATCAGCGTCAGCAACAACAGGGGGTGGCCACCATCGCCCTGATTGATATCGATCACTTCAAGCGCATCAACGACACCCACGGCCATATCGTTGGTGACACGGTGCTGCGCCAGCTAAGCCACGAGCTACGCCAGCATCTGCGGGAAAACGACTTGGCCGGGCGCTACGGTGGCGATGAATTTTGTGTGATTCTTGCGCAAACGCCGTTGGAAAAAGCAGCGCAAATCATGGAACACATGCGCGAAACGTTCGGTAACTATCGCCACCCGCACATCCCAGAATTACGCGTAAGTCTGAGCATTGGCCTGGCAGGTTTCGAGCCTGCCTTGAGCGATGCGGCGGCGTGGCTCAATGCTGCGGATCGCGCGTTGTACGTGGCCAAACGCAACGGCCGCAACCGGGTCAATGCCAGCGCTGACGCCGTCGCGTATCCGGCCTGAGTCGTCCTACAACTCCTCGTCTGAATGTTCTTCGCCCAACCCTCTGCGATAGCATAATGCCGCCATTGGTCGCCTGAGCTGAAAATGAACCTCCCCAGAGGCGAACTTCTTGGCAGGCCGATCACTCTGAAGCCGTTGTTCCCCCCTCTGTCAGCACACGGAAGCTGGCAATGAGCAAGTCAACCGTGAGGCCCAGGCGCCCTACGGGGTCAGGCGCATTTACATGGATCCCTCCTACGCATGCCTGCTCGAGCTCCCGACCATGCTATTCAACGGCCACAAAAAAACTATCACGGCTCTACAACACACCAATGCGCAACAGACCAGCCTGCTGGAAGCGATCGAGCGTTCGATGGCGGTCATCGAATTCGATTTGCAGGGCACTGTGCTGCGCGCCAATGACAATTTCTTCAAGACCATGGGCTACCGCGCCGAACAGGTCCTGGGCCAGTCTCACCGGATGTTCTGCACCCCGGCGTTCGCTCGCAGCCCCGACTACAACCAGCTGTGGACGCACTTGCGCAATGGCCAATTCCAGTCCGGTACGTTTGAGCGGGTAAGTGGCACGGGTCAGTCGGTGTGGCTGGAAGCCAGTTATAACCCGGTACGCGATGAAGCCGGCCGTGTGATCAAAGTGGTGAAGTACGCCATGGACGTCACCCCGCGCCTGCAAGCCGAAAGTGAAGCCAATGCCAAGCTGCAAGCGATCGACCGCGCCATGGCGATGATCGAATTCAACCTGGATGGCACCATCATCACGGCGAATGCCAACTTCCTGCAGCGCATGGGCTACAGCCTGGCGCAGATCCAGGGCAAGCATCACCGCCTGTTCTGCACGCCTGAACTGGCCAACAGCTCAACGTACAGCGAATTCTGGAAGCGCCTGAACCAGGGCGAATTGTTCAGCGGCCAGTTCGAACGGGTGGACAAGCACGGCAACACGTTGTGGCTTGAAGCCAACTACAACCCGGTGTACGACGCCAGCGGACGCCTGTGCAAAGTGGTGAAATTCGCCTCGGACGTCACCGCCCGCGTGCAACAGCATGCGGCAGATGCACACAGCGCTGCGCAGGCGTATCACCTGTCGCTGAGCACCCAGGACATGGCCGAAAAAGGCGCCGACGTGATTCAGAAAACCGCCAGCGGCATGCGCGAAATTGCCGTCGATATCGACGCGTCTTCGCAATTGATCGCCAAGCTGGGCGAGCGCTCGCAACAGATCACCACCATCGTCAATACCATTCGCGGTATCGCCGACCAGACCAACCTGCTGGCCCTCAACGCCGCCATCGAAGCGGCCCGCGCAGGCGAGCAAGGCCGTGGGTTTGCCGTGGTCGCTGATGAAGTACGTCAATTGGCGGCGCGTACCAGCGGCTCCACAGCGGAAATTTCCGGCATGATCGCCATGATCCAGGACGAAACCCGCCAGGCCATCGACAGCATGGACGCTACCCGCGACCGCGCGGCTCAAGGCGTGGAGCTGGCCAATCAGGCCGGTACAGTGATCCTGCAGATTCGTGAAGGCACCAGCGAGGCGGTGCAGGCCGTGAGCGCGTTCGCCAATGAGCGGGGCAACCGCTGACCGCTTCTTCATGTGCCTCTCAGAGGGCTCGGTCTATAGTGCGTGATGCCCCACGCCACCGACTCGAGCCTGCCATGACCTCAGAAAAACCTGACCCAACCCCGGTCGACCACCTGCGCTTTCACCGAAGCCACGCTCACCTGGCGCCGACCTTTGGCAACGATACCTTTGCCCTCAAGGCCGAAGCCTTTGCGCGCTTCTTTGGCACGCCAGCCTTCCTCGGCGCGCAAACTGCCATTGTGGTGCTGTGGGTGGTGTTGAATATCACCGGCATCACCCACTTCGACGTTTACCCGTTCATCCTGCTCAACCTGGCCTTCAGCCTGCAGTCCGCTTACGCCGCGCCGCTGATCCTGCTGGCCCAGACGCGCCAGGCCGCGCGCGACAAAGCCCAGTCCGACGCCGACGCGCAGCACCGCGAAGCACTGGCCACCGCCAACACCGCCCGCCAAGCCCAGGCCGCACAGACCACCAAACAGCTGCTGGAGCTGTTGGAGCAAAACACGCGGCTGACGGAAATGACCAAACAGTTGACCGAACGCATCGAAACCCTGACCTGTGAAATGCATGAGCACTTTGTGCGCAAAACCTAACTGCGCAGCCCGCGCACATGTCGCCCCAGCTCATCAAACAGCGTCACCACCGAACGCAACGCCCGACAGTCCGGGCGCGTCAGCAGCCACAGCGCCGTGTCGTGCCCTGCCAATGCAGGGCCCAGCGGATGCAACCCATCCCCGATCAGAAAGTCCGGCAACGCCGCCACCCCCAGCCCGGCGCGTACCAGTTCGGTCACCGACTGCATGCTGTTGCAGCGATAACTGGGCCGTACGCCCGGCAGATGCTCACGGCGCCAGGCCACTGTGGGGTGATCGGGCAAAAAATCATCCGGCGCGATCCAGGCCAGGTCGCCCAGTTCACGGCCTGCATATTCACGGGCATAGTCGGCACTGGCACACACCTGGTACGTCACCGTTCCCAGGCAACGCCCGACAAGATGCTCGGGCGGCTTGCGGGTCAGGCGCAGGGCGATATCCGCATCGCGACGGCTGAGGTTGGCAAAATCGTTGGAGGTGCTCAGCTCCAGGATCAACGCCGGGTAAGCCGTCATGAACCGGGCCAGGGCCGGCAGCAGCAGACCTTGCAGCACAGAGTCGGTACAGGTCAGGCGCACCGTGCCGCTGATCACTTCACCGCCCTGTTCCACACCGATGCGCGCGGCCTCCAGGGCCTGTTCGGCACGCTCGGCCTGCTGCGCCAAGTGATTGGCTAAACCGGTGGGCAGGTATCCAGCACGGCTTTTTTCAAACAGCGTCTGGCCAAGGGCCGCTTCCAGGCGCCGCACCGCCCGGAACACCGTGGACACATCCACCCGCAGCAGCCCCGCCGCCCGCGCCAGGGTGCCGCCGCGAACCAGGGCGAGGATCAGCGACAGGTCGGGATAGTCGACTTGATAGTGCGCAGCTGCATTGAGCATGTGGGAAAACGCCAATATTGATTGCGTGAACGCCAATCTATAGTGCCCCTCAGGACACCACAAGCCATGGGATGCACACGATGAATGACGCCCCGCTGCACCTCGCCCTGATCGGCGATTACAACCCTGATGTGATTGCGCACCAGGCCATCCCCGTCGCGCTGCAACAAGCCGCCCGAGTCCTGAACCTAAGCGTCAACGCGCAATGGCTGGACACCGACACCATCACCTCCACGGCCTCGCTGCACGGGTTCGACGGTTTCTGGTGCGTGCCCGCCAGCCCTTACCGCGACATCGACGGCGCACTGCGGGCCATTCGGTTTGCCCGCGAACAGCGGCGGCCTTTCCTCGGCACCTGTGGTGGTTTTCAACACGCGGTGCTGGAATATGCCCGCAACGTGCTCGGCTGGGCAGATGCCGAACACGGCGAGTTGGCACCGGACGCTCGGCGCGCCGTCATCACACCCTTGAGTTGCGCACTGGTAGAAGCAAGCGACGCCATACGCCTGGCGCCCTACACCCGTATCGCTGAAGCCTATGGCAGCCTGGATATCCACGAAGGCTATCATTGCCGCTACGGCATGAACCCCGAGTTCGCTCACGCCCTGCTCGAAGGAGAGTTGATTGCCAGCGGCCATGACACTGCAGGCGACCTTCGAGCGATGGAGCTGCTGAACCACCCGTTTTTCGTCGCCACCCTGTTCCAACCCGAACGCGCCGCCCTCAAAGGCACCACGCCGCCGCTGGCACTTGCCCTGCTCAAGGCGTGCCAGGAGGCCTGCGCATGATCGCCCAGACTCCCGCTGCCCCCTATTACGCAGTGATATTCAGCTCACTGCGCAGCGATGGCGATCAGGGCTACGGCCAGGCCGCCACGCGCATGCTGGAACTGGCGCGTGAACAGCCGGGGTTTCTCGGCGTGGAGTCGGCGCGGGAAGATGGGCTGGGGATCACTGTGTCCTACTGGAGCAGCGAAGCGGCGATCCTCGCCTGGAAACAGCAGGCCGAGCATCGGCAAGTACGCGAGCAAGGACGCGCCCTCTGGTACACGGCGTTTCATACCCGCGTGTGCAAGGTGGAACGGGCCTATGCCTTCCACGGATGATGATCTTTGTCTGCAAACCTGCGCGCTTAACTGACCAGGCTGCGTAACGCACTGATCTGCGGGATCTCGACCCGGCGCATGTAGACCCGCAGCGGCTCGCTGATGTTGATGCGCTCGTCAATGTGCTGGTCCAGCAGCAATTGAATGCGCGCACGCGACAGGGTCATGGTGTGATCGGCAGCCGGTACCCAGACGAATTCGGCGGTGGGAATGATGCCGTCATCGGCCACGTCCATGCCGAAGGCATCTTCGCTGAAACGCACAATGTACTGATCAGTCTTGCGGTTCAGGCCGACAAAGCCGTGGAGTTGGTCGGCGGCCTGGCAGATAAGCTCGGAAGTGATGCGCATGGTAAACCTCACTGAAAAGTCCTACTCGGACTGGAAAGATGGTTTACACGCGTGGCAGGAAATACCGCCCTCTAACGGGGCGGCTTCGGCTAAGAGTACTGCAATGCATCACAAAAAAAACCCACAAAAATGGGCCGCGCGCACGTTAATGTCGGTTTGGTGATAGCGCCTTTCGCAATCAGTTGTTAAAAAGGACACCTTCTCAAAGTTACCTCCACGAAAGGACTTCGCATATGCCTGTCACGTTTACCAACGGCCCGGTGCCCGCAACCCTAGGGAGTGCCTTGCTGCTGGCACTGATGCTCGGCATTGCCCCTGCACAGGCTGCCGACCCGATCAGCCCGGCTGAACTGGCGACAAACGAAGGCATCCCCTACCCTGCCGTGATCGCCCACCGTGGCGCCTCCTATGACGCTCCCGAGTCCACCGCCGCGGCTTACAAAGTCGCGCGCGACCTGGGCGCCGACTACCTGGAACTGGACCTGCAGCGCAGCAAGGACGGCGTGCTGTTCGCCCTGCACGACAACAACCTGCAACGCACCACCGACGTGGCGACCAAGTTCCCCGAGCGCAAAGACGCGCCAGCCAACGAATTCACTTGGAAAGAGCTGCAAACCCTCGACGCCGGCAGCTGGTTCAACGCCGCCTACCCGGACCGCGCACGCCCTGGTTTCGTCGGCCTGAAAATCCAGAGCCTGGATGACATCATCAAGATCGCCGAAGGCAATCCGCAGCACAAACCCGGCCTGTACATCGAGACCAAGGAGCCCAAGCAATTCCCGGGCATCGAGGCCGACCTGAAAAACAAGCTGCTGGACAAAGGCTGGCTGAGCTCCGCCGGCTCCAAGCTGGGCAAGAGCAACACCGGTGTCGGCCAAGGCAAAGGCCGCGTGGTGCTGCAGACCTTCGAAGTGGCCAGCCTGAAAGAACTGCAGCAAGAAATGCCCAACACGCCGAAAATCCTGCTGTTGTGGGTCGGTGAAGGCAGCATTGAGCCGAAGTCCAAAGTAAGCTTCGCCGAGTCTGGCGAACCGACCAAAGCCGCCTACTACGCCAAGCAGGAACCAAAGGATGCGGCCGAGTTCGAAAAATGGGTTGACCAGGCCAAGAGCCTCGGCGCCATCGGCACCGGCCCTTCGGCCGAGCTGACCGACCATGGCGACCAGAGCTACACCGACCTGGTCAAACCTGAAATGAACAAGCTGACACACGACAAGGGCCTGTTGGTGCACGTGTACACCGTGGATGAGCCGGTCGATTTCGACAAAGTGATGAAAGCCGGCGTCGATGGCATCTTCACCAACCGCGCGGCCGAACTGCTGAAGTTCTACAAGCGCTGGCCGTCGTCCAGCGTGCAGGACCTGCTGAGCGACCATAAGTACTGAGTCGTTTGTGTCAGCGAGCCATTAAGCGTGAATTAAGTTGCGCCGGTTAATCTGGCGCCACTTAAACAGCTCAACCCAAAGGACACACACCATGAAAACTTTGACCGCTCTGTTCGCCGCCACCGCCCTGACCCTGACTGCCGGCTTGGCACAGGCTGATGTTCGCCCGGATCAGATTGAAGGTCTGCTCAAGTCCGGTGCCGTGAAGCCATTCGATCAACTGAACGCTGCGGCCGTCGCCAAACACCCAGGCGCCACCATTAACGACACCGAGCTAGACCACAACAACAGCGGCGTATTGGTCTACGAAGTCGAACTGACCGACACTGCCGGTAAGCAATTTGATGTCAAGCTCGACGCCAAGACCGGTGCCGTGCTGGAAGACAAGCAAGACACCTGAGTTCGATCCCCCAAAAACGCGCCACCTTCGGGTGGCGCGTTTTTTTATGGCCGCTCGCCAAACCGTCACATAACCGTCATCCCGCCTTGCAATTATTTGCGCATGCGAACCTGTGAAACTTCCTACAGGCGCTTTCTTGCGAGCCACCATGAACCACAGCATTGACCACAGCCACCAGGATTCGGATCTGTTTGGCCTGCTTTACGGTTTCCGCTTCCTGCCCGGTGAAAAAGCTGAGCAGATTGATTCGGCCACGGCGCTCAGGGCGCTGCAGCAGCCCACCGATCCAGAAGAGTTTCTCTGGCTGCACTTGAACCTGGCTCATGCCGCGTGTGAACGCTGGATGCAGGCGCACCTGGAGCTGCCCGAGGAGTTTTTCGAGGCTTTGCACGAAGGCTCGCGCTCGACGCGCATCGAGCACGTCGATTCAGCCTTGCTGGCGGTGGTCAACGACGTGGTGTTCAATTTCAGCAGCCTGGTATCGTCGGACATTTCCACGTTGTGGGTATGCGCGCGCAGCCGCTTGCTGATCAGTGCGCGCCTGCAACCGCTGCACTCGGTGGATAAATTGCGCTCGTCGGTCAAAGCCGGTGAACGCTTCCGCTCGCCGCTGGAATTGCTGGTGCATTTACTGCGCGACCAGGGCGAAGTGCTGACGCAGATCGTGCGCAAGACCAGCCTCAGTGTCGACCAGATCGAAGACCAGTTGCTGTCCTCGCGCCTGTCCACCAACCGTGCCGAACTCGGTGCCGCGCGCCGCGTGCTGGTGCGCTTGCAACGCCTGCTGGCGCTGGAACCGGGCTCACTGTTGCGCCTGCTCAACCGGCCGCCGCAATGGCTGCAAAAGGAAGACGTTAAGGAGTTGCGCAAATCCACCGAAGAGTTCGCGCTGATCATCAACGACCTGACGGCCCTGGGCGAGCGCATCAAGTTGCTGCAGGAAGAAATCGCCGCCAACCTCAACGAACAGAGCAACCGCACGTTGTTCACCCTCACCGTGGTGACGGTGCTGGCGCTGCCGATCAACATCATCGCCGGCTTTTTCGGCATGAACGTCGGTGGGGTGCCGCTTTCTACCGACCCGGAGGGGTTCTGGATTCTGGTGGCCTTGGTGGCGACGTTTACCTTGATTGCCGGGCGCTGGGCGTTCAGGAAACGCACGGATTACTGAGACTCAACCTGCGGAAACGAGCGTGCTCGCGGATGCGGCATGCATTGCCCGGACTGACGCTATCGCAGGCAAGCCAGCGCCCACATTGGAATGCAGCCCCCTGTGGGAGCCGGGCTTGCCCGCGATGAGGCCCTCAAGGCCAGAACAGTTTCAAGGCTTGCACCGCCTGCAGGAACCGCAGGTTTAATAGACCAGCGGCGCACGCATCCGCCTAAACACTGACCTGCCGCAGCATCTCTGTAACATTCTGCAATGATCATGGGAGACATCCTTCCCACACTGGATGCTCCGGCATGGCCACCCCTTCCCTGACTGCCTCCCCCCACGTATCACCCGCAGCCCCTAAACCCCGGCTGGACACCAAGCCCGGCCTGGTGACGGTGATCCTGTTCTTCGCCGTACTCGCCATGGGCCTGTTGTTCACCGCCTACAGCCTGATGCACGACATGCATGAACTGGGCACGGTGGTCACCACCTGGACACCGTTCCTGCTGCTGGGCGTGGCGCTGTTGATCGCCCTGGGCTTCGAATTCGTCAACGGTTTTCATGACACCGCCAACGCAGTGGCCACGGTGATCTACACCAACTCGCTGCCGCCGCATTTCGCGGTGGTGTGGTCGGGCTTTTTCAACTTCCTCGGCGTGCTGCTTTCCAGCGGTGCGGTGGCGTTCGGCATCATCGCCCTGCTGCCGGTCGAGCTGATCCTGCAGGTGGGCTCATCCGCGGGGTTTGCCATGATCTTTGCCCTGCTGATCGCCGCGATCCTGTGGAACCTGGGTACCTGGTGGCTGGGTTTGCCGGCGTCGTCGTCGCACACGCTGATCGGCTCGATCATCGGCGTCGGCGTGGCGAACGCCTTGATGCATGGCCGCGATGGCACCAGCGGTGTGGATTGGAGCCAGGCCGCCAAGATCGGTTACGCGTTGCTGCTGTCACCCCTGATCGGCTTCGCGTTTGCCGCCTTGCTGTTGCTGGCCCTGCGCGCCTTCGTGAAAAATCGCGCGCTGTACAAGGCGCCCAAGGGCGATACCCCGCCGCCGTGGTGGATTCGCGGCATGCTGATCGTCACCTGCACTGGCGTGTCGTTCGCCCACGGCTCCAACGATGGGCAAAAAGGCATGGGCCTGATCATGCTGATCCTGGTGGGCACCCTGCCGATGGCCTATGCGCTGAACCGCACCATGCCCGCCGACCAGTCGCTGCAATTTGCCGCCGTCGCCGAGGTGACCCAGGCCGCGTTGGTAAAGGCCGCACCGCAGCCGGCACCTGCCGACTCCCGCGCGACCTTGTCGACCTACGTGCGCACCAAGGAAGCCACGCCGGAACTGGTGCCCGCCCTCGCCGCCATCACCGGACACATCGGCAGCGAAGTCAAAAGCTATGGCTCCCTCGCCGCGGTACCGGCTGAGGCGGTGGGCAACGTGCGCAACGACATGTACCTGACCAGCGAAACCATTCGGTTGATGGACAAGGGCAAGGTCGGCCAATTCGACGCCGACACCCAGGGCAAGCTGCAGTTGTTCAAGCAACAGATCGACAATGCCACACGCTTTATCCCGCTGTGGGTCAAGATCGCCGTGGCCATCGCCCTGGGGCTTGGCACCATGGTCGGCTGGAAGCGCATCGTGGTAACGGTCGGGGAAAAGATCGGCAAGACCCACCTGACCTACGCCCAAGGCGCGTCGGCCGAAACCGTGGCGATGCTGACCATCGGCGCAGCCGACATGTTCGGCTTGCCGGTGTCGACCACCCATGTGCTGTCATCCGGTGTGGCCGGGACCATGGTGGCTAACGGGGGTGGTTTGCAGATGCGCACCATCCGCAATCTGTTGATGGCGTGGGTGCTGACGTTGCCGGCGGCGATTGTGTTGTCAGGCAGCTTGTACTGGCTGTTCACCCAATTGTTCTGACACAACAGGGAGATGTGGGAGCCAGCGCCCACATTACCCTGTTGTGTGTCAGAGGTTGAAAAGTCCAGTCATCGCCTTGAGTCGCTTCTTGTACACCCGCCGCGCCTCCAGCGCTTGCTCCAGGGTGACCGCGACAAACCCCGCCCGCTGGTTCGGCTGCATCTGCCCGATCAGGTCCAGGTCGGCGCTGATCACGGTGCCGATCATGGCATAGCCGCCGCCCGACACCGCATCGCGGTGCAGCACAATCGGCTCCAGCCCGGCCGGCACCTGGATCGAGCCGATGGGGTAGCAACTGTCGACGATGTTAGAAGGGTCGGAACCCGCGCCAAACGGCTGTTCCCGTGGCTCGAAGCTCAAGGCGCTGCCGCCCTTGAAGCGATAGCCGATGCGGTCTGCCTCCGAGCCCACGGTCCATGGCTCAGCGAAAAAGCTGCTTTTTGCCGCTGCCGTCAACCGCTCGTAATACAGCCCCGGCACCACACGCAAGGTCACATCGCCGCCGACCGATTGGCGCAAGGCCATCGGCAGGCTGTTGCCCGCCCGCCCCTTGCCGCTGGCCTCGCCGACCGGCAGTTCATCGCCTTCCACCAGGCGCCGCCCATGAAACCCGCCCAGCGCCCCAAGGGTGTAAGTGGAGCGGCTGCCAAGCACCAGCGGCACATCGATGCCACCGGCCACGGCCAGGTAAGTGCGTGCGCCGGCCTTGGGAAATTCGAACCGCAGCACTTGCCCGGCGCGCACGTGGAAGGCGGTGTCCTGATGCACCACTTCGCCATCCAGGCGCGGCGACATCAGCGCGCCGCACAGTGCCACCAGGCCATCGCGCTGGAACTGCAACTGCGGGCCGATCAAGGTGCATTCCAGCCCCGCCGCGCCAATCGGGTTGCCCACCAGATGGTTGGCCGCGCTCAATGCGTACTGGTCCAACGCGCCCGACGGCGGAATGCCCAGGTGGTAATAGCCTTCACGGCCAAGGTCCTGCACCGAGGTGGCCAGGCCGGGTTTGAGGACCTTAATCATGCCAGCGCCTCCTGCAGGGTTTTCGGATAACCGATGGGGTCGGCGAGAAATGCATCGAGGGAAAACTCCACCGGGCGGATGCGCAGGTCGAAACGTCCTGCATCCACCTGGGCCACCGCCTGGTCATAGGCCCCACGGTCGATGGGCTTGAACTGAACGATATCGCCGGGGCGGAAGAACACCATGTGTTCCTTGAGGTACGCCAGTTGCTGCGCCGGGTCGTAGATCGGCGCCGGGGTCACGCCGAACATCTGGTAACCACCGGCGCCGCGTACCGAATAGATGCAACCGAAACAGCCGCCGTGGCCGAGGGTCAGTTTTGGCGTGTCGGTGCGCGGGCGCAGGTACTTGGGCACCTGCAACTGTCGCTCGCGCTCGACCATCTGGAACATGAACGGCAGGCCGGCGACGAAACCGACCATCGACACAAACCACGGCGCGCCACTGTGGGCCGCGACAAAGGCGTCGACGTCCGCCAGGCCGTTGATCCGCGCGGCGTACTCCAGGTCGGTGCCACTCGGGTCCTGGTGACGGTCGCGAAAGCGCATCAAGGTTTCATGGGTCCAGGGGTCGTTGTACAGCACCGGAATCTCGATGATCCGCGTGTGCAGGGTGCGCTCGGCCACGGCCAGGCCTTCGGCGCTTTGCACCGCATCGAGCAGCACCTGGGGCGCGATGCGGTCGGGGTCGAAACGGATCTGGAATGAGGCATTGGCCAGGCACACGTCCAGTACACCGTCCAGCGCCAGGCGCTCTACCGCACGGGTCACGGCCATGCCCTTGAAAAAGGCCTGCAGGGACATGCTCTCGCTGACCTCGGCAAACAGGTGCTCATCACCGCCAAAGCTGTAGCGGATCGGGGAAGATTCAGCCATGTCTGTTCCTCTTGGAATCATTGTAGAAAGGCAGGCAAAAAATCAGTCAAACCCGGTGTCTGTGTACCGGTGTCATTCAGCGTGGCGTGCGCACTACGATCCCTGCCTGGTCCAGTGCCTCGCGCGTGGCTTCCACCAGTTCCAGCGCGCCGGGGGTATCGCTGTGCAGGCAGATGGAATCGAATTCGATAAGCAAGTCTTCCCCTTCGACGGTACGCACCAGGCCGGTCTGACACGCACGCAGGACACGTGCCGCGACAGTGGCCGGATCCAGCGCGCGTACCTTGCGGGTAAATACGATGGAACCGGAGAGATCGTACTCACGGTCAGCGTAAAATTCGCGCACCACCGGTTGCCCCAGTTCCTGGGCAACCTGCCAGATCACCGAATTGGGCATGCAGTACAGCAACAAGGTGGGCTCGACGATCTGCAGGTTTTCCACCAGCAGTCGCGCGGCTTCTTCGTCCCGTGCCAGGTGCATGTACAGCGCACCGTGGGGCTTGATGTGTTGCAGCGTCACCCCCTGCGCGCGGGCAATTTCGCGCAAGGCGCCGAGCTGGTAGAGGATGTCGTCCACCAGTTCCTGGGCCGCCGCGTTGATGTGCCGGCGACCGAAGCCGACCAGGTCACGAAACCCCGGATGCGCGCCGATGCCAACCCCCAGCTGACGGGCGCGCTCGACGGTGCGGCGCATCGTGCCGGGGTCACCGGCGTGAAAGCCGGTGGCGATATTGGCCGAGCTGATGTAGGCCATCAGTTCGCTGTCGACGCCATCACCGATGGTCCAGGGACCGAAGCCTTCGCCCATGTCCGAATTGAAATCCACTGCCTGCATCGAGGTCGCTCCGCAAAGGTTCGTGGCGTCGAAAGTAGGCCGCGGCTTGACCCCTTGGGAAGATCTATTATCAGATAGGCCATCTTCTGAAAATCAGATATCAGGATCACTCCAACGCTCCGCGCGGGAACGATTACCCTCACTGTGGAGAACCGCATGTCCCTCACCCTGCGCCAGGTTCGCTACTTCGTCGCCACCGCCGAAATCGGCCAGATCTCCCAGGCGGCGATTCACCTGAACATCTCGCAATCGGCGGTGACCACCGCGATCAAGGAACTCGAAGCCATGCTCGGCGCGCAGTTGTTCGTGCGCTCGGCCCAAGGCATGAGCCTGACCGACGCCGGACGGCACTTTCTCAACCGCGCCTATGTGATCGTGCGCAGCGTCGACGACGCGCTGAACAGCCCGCTGCCGGACTACCGCGCCAGCGGTGTGCTGCGCGTGGCGGCCAGCTACACGGTGCTCGGGTATTTCCTGCCGCACCATTTGCAGCGCATGGAACACTGGCACCCGGACGTGACCATCGAGGTGTTCGAACAGGAACGCCAAGCCATCGAGCACGGCCTGCTCAACGGCCAGTTCGACATGGCCGTGGTGTTGACCGCCAACCTGACACATCCGGCTATCGTTTCCGAAACCCTGTTCAACTCCGAACGCCGCCTGTGGCTGCCCAGCCACCACCCACTGTGCAACCAGCCGGCGGTGAGCCTCGCCGATGTGGCGCGGCAACCGTACATTTTTCTCACCGTCGACGAAGCCGAACAAAGCGCCATGCGCTACTGGGAACAGGCCGGCCAAACACCCACGGTGCGCCTGCGCACCAGCTCGGTGGAAGCGGTGCGCAGCATGGTGGCCAATGGCAGCGGCGTGGCGATTCTGTCAGACCTGGTGCACCGCCCCTGGTCGCTGGAAGGCAAGCGCATCGAAACGGTAAGCGTGACCGACAAGGTCACCCCCATGAGCGTCGGCCTGGCCTGGCACCGCGAGCGGGATTTCACCCCGGCGATGCAGGCCTTCCGTGATTACTTCCACGATGCGTTCCTCGCACCGCAACAACTGTCGGCCCGCCGCTAAAGCTGGGCCTGCAAGGTCATGGCGAGCCAGTCCATGAACACCCGCACCCGCAGTGGCAGATGCCGTTGCCCGGCGTACAGCAACGACACATCCAGCGCCGGCGCCGGGTATTCGGGCAGCACAGCCAGCAATTCGCCATTGGCCAGTTGCTCACGAATTCCCAGGGCCGGCATCTGCGCCAGGCCGAACCCACCGAGGCACGCAGCCTTGTAGGCGTCGGTGCTGTTGACCGTGACCCGCCCGGCCATCGGCACGCGGTGCACCTTGTTGCCCTGTTGGTACTCGAACCCCGGCGAACGCGCGCCCAGCGGCCGCACGTAATGCACCAGCCGATGCTCGGCCAGGTCCCCCAGCGTGTGCGGCACGCCATGGCGCTGCACGTACGCGGGGCTCACGCAGTTGAGCATCGGCATGCTGCACAGCAGGCGCGCCACCACCGACTGGTCCGGCTGGGCACCGACGCGCAGCACGCAATCGAAGCCCTCGGCCAGCAGATCGACCTGGCGGTCGGTGCTGCTGATTTCCAGTTCGATCAGCGGGTGCAGGTCCATGAACTGCGGCAGGCGCGGCAGGATCAATTCGCGCGCCATCACGTTCGGCATGTCCACGCGAATCCGCCCGGCCAGTTGCGCCTCATCCTGGCGAAACAGCCCTTCCAGTTCCTCCATGTGCGCCAGCAGGTCCTTGCTCCGCTCGTACAGCACCCGCCCGTCCTGCGTGGCCTGGACCTTGCGTGTGGTGCGCTGCAGCAGGCGCGTGCCGAGCAGTTCTTCCAGCGCCTGCACATGCTCGGACACCGTGGAGCGCGGCAGGCCAAGGCGCTCGCCCGCCTGGGTGAAACTCGACAGTTCGGTGACGCGCACGAAGGTGCGCAGCAGCTCAAGTTTATTCATGGGATTGTTCGCCTTATCCGGCCAGTGATTCCGGTATTGCTCTGTTTATCACGTTATGAGCGGACAAATACACTCAGTCCCACACTCACTCACCTGCTCCGAGGACTCCACCATGACCCGTAAGATCGCACTGATCACCGGCGCCAGCCGCGGCCTGGGCAAAAGCGCGGCGCTGCACCTGGCCGCCCAGGGCGTTGATATCATCGGCACTTACCACAGCAAGGCCGATGAGGCGCAAGCGTTAGTGGGGCAAATCGAACAACTGGGCGGCCGCGCTGCCATGTTGCAACTGGATGTGGGCCAGAGCGCGACGTTCGCGGGTTTTGTCAGTGAAGTTACCGACGCGCTCAAAGATGTTTTCGCACAGGATCACTTTGATTTTCTGATCAATAACGCCGGCATCGGCCTGCATGCAAGCTTTGCAGAAACCACCGAAGCCCAGTTCGACCAACTGGTGGCGATCCAATTCAAGGGGCCGTTTTTTCTCACACAGAAGCTGTTGCCATTGATCCGCGACGGTGGCCGCATTCTCAACGTGTCCAGCGGGCTGGCGCGCTTCAGCCTGCCAGGCTACGCGGCCTACGCAGCGATGAAAGGCGCGATGGAAGTGCTGACCCGCTACCAGGCCAAAGAGCTGGGCGCGCGTGGCATCAGCGTCAATATCCTCGCTCCTGGCGCGATTGAAACCGACTTTGGCGGCGGTGCGGTACGCGACAACGCCAACCTCAATGCCATGGTCGCCAACAACACCGCCCTGGGCCGCGCCGGGTTACCCGACGATATTGGCGGGGCGATTGCGCTGCTGCTGGCCGATGGCAGCAAGTGGATCACCGGCCAGCGGATCGAGGCGTCAGGCGGCATGTTCCTGTAAGCGACTGGCGCTTACTGAGGAACCGGGGTCTTGCTGACAAGCCTTTCGCGTATCACGTCATAGCCCCAGTGATACACGTAGGTGTACGGCAGGAAGAACACCAAGACCCCAATGTCGAGGATGAAGGCTTCCAGCAGGCTGATCTTCATCAAGGCGGCAATCAATGGCACCGCCAGCACAATCAAGCCACCTTCGAACAGCAGCGCATGCAGCACCCGCGTCCAGCCGTCGCCGGGCAGTTGCAGGCGCACTTTAAGGCGGTCGAACAGGCTGTTGAAGATGACGTTCCAGCTCAGCGCCAGCAGGCTGATGCCCAGCGTTACCGCGCCCATTTCCAGGGCCGGTCGGCCGGTGATCCAGACCAGCAACGGCGTACAGATCAACAAGGCCAGGCCCTCGAACCCCAGGGCCTGGAAAACGCGTTCAGTAATCGATTTGGTAGGGTTCATGACCCGGCTCCGTGAAGGACGATGGTTGCCATGATTACCCCTTGAGCCGATACTTCATAACCATTAACCATCGACCAAGGCGATACTATGGCGTCCCATGAAGTGCTCCAGGCGTTTGTCCAGGCCGCCACCCAGGGCTCGTTTTCTGCGGCGGCGCGCAAGCTGGGCAAGAGTCAGTCCACCATCAGCGCGGCGGTGGCGAGCCTGGAGATCGACCTGAATGTGGCGCTGTTCGACCGCAGCAGCCGCAAACCGACGCTGACCCCGGCTGGCCAGGTGTTGTTGCAGCGTGCCGAGCAGGTGCTGGAGGCCAGCAGCCGGCTGGAGCTGGCGGCGAGCCAATTGGCCCAGGGCCTTGAGCCGAAGCTGAGTATCGCCATGTCCGATACCTACCAGTCCGACCGCTTCGAGATCGCCCTCAGCGCCTTCGAACAACGCTACCCGGACCTTGAGCTGGAATGCCTGATCGCCGAATGCGAAGACCTGATCGCCTTGGTGCAAAGTGGCCGGGCGCACATCGCATTTATCGAAAAGCAGGAGGTTTACCCGCCCGACCTGACTTTTTCCAGCGTTGAGGAGCGCACGGAAATCGCCCTGTTCGTCTCGCCCAAACACCCGTTGGCGAGCCTGGCCAAGGTTGACCCGCATACGCTGCAGCTGCACCGAGAGTTGCGCTTGGCGAGCATCATCAACCCCAATGAAACCCGTAGCACACAGCGCGTCTGGTCGGCACCGAGCTATTTGATGTTGATGGAAATGGCGCAACTGGGCTTCGGCTGGGCACCGATTCCGCGCTGGCTGGTGGAGCGTTTTGGCGGCGGGCAGCTGGTCGAGCTCAAGGTTCGCAGTTGGCCCCGCTCGGTGGCGGTGGATGCGCTGTGGTCGCGGCAAAGCCCGCCTGGGCCGGCGGGCAGTTGGTTACTGGGCAAGATGCTTGAGTGAGTCAGGGCTCATTGGATTTGAGTTCGGCCAGGCGTTGTTCGAGGAAGCGCTGCTCAGGGATTTGCCGGGTCAGGGCCAGTGCCCGCGCATAGGCAGCGCGCGCTTCATCAACCCGTCCCAACTGCCGGCAAAATTCGCCTCGCGCCGAATGCGCCAAGTGGTAATCCTGTAACTCACCGCGCTGCAAAATGCCGTCTACCAGCGCCAGCCCCGCCAGCGGCCCCTGCCCCATCGCCACGGCCACCGCCCGGTTCAGCTCGATCACCGGCGACGGCACTGCCCTGAGCAAGACATCGTAGAGCCCGACGATCTGCGGCCAGTCGGTTGCCTGCGCACTCGGTGCTTCGGCGTGTACGGCGGCAATCGCCGCCTGCAGGCAATACGGCCCGAAGCGCGGCGTGGTCAGCGCCTGCTCCACCAATGCGCAGCCTTCGGCAATCAAGGACGCGTCCCACAGTGAACGGTCCTGTTCACCCAGCAGCACCAGCTCACCGCCCGCCGAGGTGCGTGCAGGGCGACGCGCCTCATGCAGCAGCATCAACGCCAGCAAGCCCATGACTTCCGGCTCCGGCAGCAATTCCATCAGCAAACGGCCCAGGCGAATCGCTTCGCGGGTCAAGTCCTGGCGCATAAGGTCGGTGCCCGTGGAGGCCGAATAGCCCTCGTTGAACACCAGGTAAATTACCCGTAGCACGCTGTCGAGACGCTCGGGCAGCTCGGCCAGGGACGGCACTTGATAGGGAATTTTCGCGTCGCGAATCTTGTGTTTGGCGCGCACGATGCGTTGCGCGATGGTGGTAGGAGTGGCAAGAAATGCACGGGCGATTTCTTCGGTGCTGAGGTCGCAGATTTCGCGCAAGGTCAGCGCTGCCTGAGCGTCTGCGGCCAGGGCCGGGTGACAGCAGGTGAAGATCAGGCGCAGGCGATCGTCTTCCACCGCTTCGGCACTCCAGTCAGCCGCTTCCAACGCGTCGACCTGCTCCTGCAATAAAGGCGTAAAACGCGCCTGGCGACGCAAACGGTCAATCGCCTTGAAGCGGCCGGTCGACACCAGCCATGCACGGGGGTTATCCGGCACGCCGTCCTGCGGCCAGCGTTGCACCGCAACCAAAAACGCCTCGTGCAGGGCCTCCTCGGCCAGGTCGAAATCACCCAGCAGGCGAATCAGCGTCGCGAGTACGCGGCGTGATTCGCTGCGGTAAAGGGCCTCGACCTGGCGGTTGAGCGTCATCGCGGCAGGTTCAATTCACGCACTGGGCGCACTTCCACACTGCCGACCCGCGCAGCTGGAATGCCGCCCGCCACCTGAATGGCCTCGTTCAAGTCCCTGGCCTCGATCAGGTAAAAGCCGGCGAGCTGTTCCTTGGTTTCGGCAAAAGGCCCGTCCGTGATCGAAAGCTTGCCGTTGCGCATGCGCACGGTGGTGGCGGTGCTTACCGACTCCAGCGGCTCGGCGGCGAGCATGCGACCGCTTTTCTGTATCGCCTCGGCATAAGCGAAACACTCAGTGTCAGCCGGGCTGTCGGGTGAGGTGTGCAACACCTGTTCGTTGCTGTAGATCAGGCACAGGTATTTCATGGCGTTCTCCGGTGTCGGATGACTGACTATAGTTCGCCGCGATCAAGGTTTCAGGTCGAACAGCGCCGTGCCGCTTTGCATATCGAAAGGTGCCGACCAATGCTCATGCACCACCTTCCACTCACCGTTGACTCGCTGATAGCCGGCGGTAACGCGCATCCAGCAGGCCTTCACCTCGCCATCCGGCCCGGCGCCGCCACAATGGGCCAGCCAATGGGCAAACGCGCTGTCTTGAGCCTCCACAATGCGCAACTCGTGAAACTCGAAAATACCGGGGCCGGGGCAATGCTCCATGCACGCCTCCCAGTGCGCGCGGTAGGCCGCCTTGCCTTTGAATTGCAGGGCAGTGACGGCGTCGAACGAGACGATATCGTCGGCGTAGAAGCTGACAATCTTATCGATATCACGGCTGACGACAGCGTGTTTCCATTGCTCGATCAGGCTGTTGATTGCGGTACTCATGGCGATGACTCCTTGGGGTGGGAAAGTACGGAAGACACCCTTAGTCGAACGCGCTCCAGGCAAATCGACAGCCCGCACAAAAATAATTTCGCCTCCCGCAAAAACGCTAGAATCCGCCCCTCTTTGCAGGATTTCGGATATGCCGCCCATGGAAACCCGCCTCGTTCCCTATGAGACGCTGAACGCGCTGCAAAAACAGCAGCTCGACGGCCTGGAAGTGAATCCAGAACAATTGGCGTACTCGGGTGATATCTACTGTGCGCTGAACAGCTTGCTGGTCAATCCCAACCCTGACGCTATCAAAGGCTTCGCCCTGCTCGCCGACGAAGTTCCCGTGGCATTCCTGCTGCTCAAACGCCCGCCTTGCTTGCCCCATTGGGCCGACGAACACAGTGCGACGCTGCATGCGTTGCAAGTCGACAGGCGCCAGCAGGGCCGAGGGTTCGGCAGGGCGTGTCTGCAGGCACTGCCGGCAATGGCAATCCAGGTGTGGCCACGGATCAAGGCGTTGGAGTTGTCGGTCGATAGCGACAATGTGGCGGCGATGGGGTTGTATCTGGGCGCCGATTGGGTGGACAGCGGGGTGGCCTATAAAGGGCGGCTGGGGTACGAGCGACGGTTGACGCTGGCGCTTTGAGGATTCACGAGTGGCTGGCTACACGACCCGGTAGCGGCTGTCTACTGTGGTATCTGACAGCTATTCGAAGGGGTGACATTCATTTTAAATGACGCTCCATCGTTGTCGCTTTGATCATCGCTATCAAGCAGGTATGGCTTCCTACTTTTGAGGAGCACAGATCATGAGCATCCCTTCACAACCTTTGGCCGAGAACACAAACACCGCAGGCAGCAAAGACTTGACCTTCGGCAACACCGACCCGAAAACCGGTGATGCGATTTTTTATGACGTCGAGGGCATCTGCGCTACCAGACCCGATGGGGTGATCATCACCGTCGGCACCACTTACGTCGATAACGTGCCCAACATCGCCCTTGTCAAGACCACGAACGCCGGCGAAACCGATCCAAATCATAGGATCACTCTTATTCCTATGGTTAGCCGCGTAGTCCTCTTCAACCTGACACTCCAACCTGATGGAAAGGCGCTTTTACTGTTTTCACAACGGGACACACAAACGGCTACGATCATGCGTTTCAACGAAGACGGCACCGTTGATACCGCCTTTGGTATCAACGGCGAAACCTCGCTGTCCAAGCCCATTTATGGCGGATTGCTGCCAAGAAGTAGCCTGACGCTTCAAAACGATGGAAAAATCCTGACCGCTTTCAGCGACAACGCCCATAGCTACATTTTCCAATTGGACACTCACGGTACCCCGATCAACTTTGGTAAACCGGAACCCATCACCCTTGAATCGACCACAATCACCTGCCTGATCACCTCCGTTTCGGGGTTCGTGGCAGGCGGTTACCGGGGAAACGATGCGATTGTGCGCGGTTACGATGCGCAGGGCAGGCTTGACTCAGGATTTGGCGTTGAAGGCGAGACAGTCCTGGCGTTTCCCAATGGCGAGCAAAATCTCATCGTCTTGGCCATCGCGCCAGGCCCACAAGGCTTGATCGGAGTGGTTGGCTCCAGCCGGTCTTTCCCGGAGCGAGAATGGAACTTCATTACTTCGCTGCGCAGCGATGGCACGCCCTCTCAAGCATTCAACCAAGGCAAAGCCATTGTCACCGACGGAGATATCGGCGCTTATATCGACTTAGTCTTCCAGAGCGACGGGAAAATGGTTGCGCTGGCTCGGGAGGATGCCAAAGGAAGCAAAGTCCACTTGGTGAGGCATAGCCTGGCGGGCCCCTTGGATCAAACATTTGGAGTTCAAGGCATTGCACAGGCTTACATAGACCCGCAAAGCAGGCCAGTGTCGTCATATGTGAACAAACTCGAATGTGTGCTGCCTGGCGATAAGCTACAGTCCAGCGGCGCTCTTTATGTTTATGGCTATTTTATCGGGCGCTTGCTAAGCGAGTGAGCCACTTGGACGCAGACGCTCCACTGCCCACTCATCCGCCTCCCTGTTTTGAGTGTTCTGGAATGAGTAGGCAGTGGGTGAGTGGAAAGTCCGCTGACCCAGCTTAACTGCGTTCACCCACCGGCAGCCATATTTCCACCGTCCCGGTGCCCTTCCTTCCATCAAAATCAGCGCTATAGCGCTCGAAATCAGCCCCCACCACTTTGTAGCCCGAGTTCGGCAGCCATTCGAACATGATGCGCTCGTAGGTTTGCGCAAGCGCTTGCACCGACCCGTAATGGGGGAATACGGCATAGTTGAGTGGAGGAATTTCAATGGATTGGAAATTGCTCGGCACATCGCCGCGGGTCGGGACTTCAACCCCGGCCAGGTAGTCGAATTCGCCGTGGTGGACGTTGTGGCACACGCCGTAGGTCACGCCGCCGACGCGCTTTTTGATGTCCTTGATACAGCTGTCGAACAACTCCCACAGCTTTGGAATATCGCCCACCGTGGCCTTCGAATAGCGCCCTTGGACGCCTGCGATCACCAAGGCCTTGCCGGCTTCCATGCGTGGCTCCAGCGCTTGTCTTGTCTGCTGATCCATACGAACAGTCTCCTTGTTGTGAGGGATAGAACCCGCATCGAGTATAGGGGCATATCCGCGCCGCACTCCATGCAGAAATTTTTCCTACGTATCTGGACAACTGGCCATCATCGACCGTATTGTCTGCCGCAGGCCACCGCAGTGGCCGACGTCGCTCGGACGGTTCCGGGCGCTTACGTACCTCGAGGCAACAATGGCAGACCAAGGTTCGCCGCGCCGCTTTGCGCGCATAGATCGACTCCCCCCTTACGTGTTCAATATCACTGCCGAGCTGAAGATGGCTGCGCGTCGGCGCGGCGAAGACATCATCGACTTGAGCATGGGTAATCCCGACGGCGCCACGCCACCGCACATCGTGGAAAAGATGGTCACCGTCGCCCAGCGTGAAGACACCCACGGCTACTCCACTTCCAAAGGCATTCCGCGTCTGCGCCGGGCGATTTCGCGCTGGTACAAGGACCGCTACGAAGTGGACATCGACCCCGAGTCGGAAGCCATCGTCACTATCGGCTCCAAGGAAGGCCTGGCGCATTTGATGCTGGCCACCCTGGACCAGGGCGATACCGTGCTGGTGCCCAACCCCAGCTACCCGATTCACATCTACGGTGCGGTGATTGCCGGCGCCCAAGTGCGCTCGGTGCCGCTGGTGCCCGGCGTGGACTTCTTCGCCGAGCTGGAGCGGGCGATTCGCGGCTCGATCCCCAAGCCGAAAATGATGATCCTGGGTTTTCCGTCCAACCCCACTGCGCAGTGCGTGGAACTGGATTTCTTTGAACGTGTAATCGCCCTGGCCAAGCAATACGACGTGCTGGTGGTGCATGACCTGGCCTACGCCGACATCGTCTACGACGGCTGGAAAGCCCCATCGATCATGCAGGTGCCCGGCGCCAAGGACATCGCGGTGGAGTTTTTCACCCTGTCCAAGAGCTACAACATGGCCGGCTGGCGTATCGGTTTCATGGTGGGCAACCCGGAACTGGTCAACGCCCTGGCGCGGATCAAGAGCTACCACGACTACGGCACCTTTACCCCGCTGCAAGTCGCCGCCATCGCGGCCTTGGAAGGCGACCAGCAGTGCGTGAAAGACATTGCCGAGCAGTATCGCCAGCGCCGCAATGTACTGGTCAAGGGCCTGCACGAGCTGGGCTGGATGGTGGAGAACCCGAAGGCGTCGATGTACGTCTGGGCCAAGATTCCCGAGCAGTATGCCGCCATGGGCTCGCTGGAATTTGCCAAGAAACTGCTGCTGGAGGCCAAGGTGTGCGTGTCGCCGGGGATCGGCTTTGGCGAGTACGGGGATGACCATGTGCGCTTCGCACTGATCGAAAACCAGGACCGGATCCGCCAGGCGGTGCGGGGGATTCGCGCAATGTTCCGCGCGGATGGACTGGTAGCAAAAACCGGCGCCTAACCCGGTCAAAAATGTGGGAAGGGGCTTGCCCCCCGATGGCGGTGGGTCAGCAACACATGCAGTGACTGACACTCTACTATCGGGGGCAAGCCCCCTCCCACACTGGATTGGGTTCCCACCTTTGTTGCGTGGTGTGGCTTACACCATCAACGGCAGCAATATGATGAAAATCAGTGCCCGACTCGGTCAAAATGTGGGAGGGGGCTTGCCCCCGATGGCGGTGCATCAGTCACCAGATGCAGTGACTGACACTCTGCTATCGGGGGCAAGCCCCCTCCCACACTGGATTGGGTTCCCACCTTTGTTGCGTGGTGTGGCTTACACCATCAACGACAGCAACATGATAAAAATCAGCACCTGACTCGGTCAAAACTGTGGGAGGGGCTTGCCCCCGATGGCGGTGCATCAGTCACCAGATGCAATGACTGACACTCTGCTATCGGGGGCAAGCCCCCTCCCACACTGGATTGGGTTTCCACCTTTGTTGCGTGCTGTGGCTTATACCACCAGCGACAGCAACATGATGAAAATCAGTGCCCGACTCGGTCAAAATGTGGGAGGGGGCTTGCCCCCGATGGCGGTGCATCAGTCACCAGATGCAGTGACTGACACTCTGCTATCGGGGGCAAGCCCCCTCCCACACTGGATAGGGTTCCCACCTTTGTTGCGTGGTGTGGCTTATACCACCAGCGACAGCAACATGATGAAGATCAACGCCACCACCGACAGGATGGTCTCCATCGCGGTCCAGGTCTTGAACGTTTCCGCCACGGTCATGTTGAAGTACTGC
The DNA here is from genome assembly GCF_003851685.1 of Pseudomonas sp. R5-89-07. Taxonomy (NCBI): domain Bacteria; kingdom Pseudomonadati; phylum Pseudomonadota; class Gammaproteobacteria; order Pseudomonadales; family Pseudomonadaceae; genus Pseudomonas; species Pseudomonas sp. R5-89-07. The sequence goes on from NZ_CP027727.1 coordinate 4,609,826, forward strand.
TTCACCAGCCAGAACCCCGCATCGTTGACGTGAGACAGGATCAACGAACCCGCGCCCGTCGCCAGCACCAGCAGCTCGCGGTTAACCCCTGGAATCATACCCACCACCGGCACCACGATGCCCGCGCCGGTAATGGTCGCCACGGTTGCCGAGCCTGTGGCCACGCGAATCACCGCCGCCACCAGCCATGCCAGCAAAATCGGGTTGATCTGTGCGTTCACCGCCATATGGCCGATCACGTCACCCACGCCGCTGGTCACCAGCATCTGCTTGAAGCCGCCGCCGGCACCGATGATCAGGATGATCGCGGCGGTAGGCGCAAGGCTGGCGTCGAGCAGTTTGAGAATCTGCTTGGAGTGGATGCCCTGGCGATGGCCAAAGGTGTACAGCGACAGCAGCAACGCCAGCAACAGAGCGGTGATCGGGTGACCGATCATGTCCATCCAGTTGCGCACCACGTTGCCCTCGGCAAAGGCGATGTCGGCGAAGGTCTTGAGCAGCATCAGGAACACTGGCAGCAGCACAGTAACCAGGGTGATGCCAAAGCTTGGCAGTGATTTGTTATCGGTCTCGCGGGCCAGTTGATCCACCAGTTCCTGGGACGGGTTGCCCGGAATGTACTTGGCGATGAAGGTACCGAAGATCGGGCCGGCGATGATGGCCGTCGGCAGCGCGACGATCAGGCCATACAGAATGGTCTTGCCAATATCAGCGCCAAACACGCCGATGGCCAGCAGCGGACCCGGGTGCGGAGGCACCAGACCGTGCACCGCCGACAGGCCGGCGAGTAGCGGAATACCGATCTTGATCAGCGACACGCCGGTGCGGCGCGCGACGATGAACACCAGCGGGATCAGCAGTACAAAGCCGATCTCGAAGAACAGCGGGATGCCCACCAGGAACGCGGCGAACATCATGGCCCACTGAACCTTTTCCTTGCCGAAGGCACGGATCAAGGTCTGGGCGATCTGATCGGCACCGCCGGATTCGGCCATCATCTTGCCGAGCATGGTTCCCAGCGCGAGGATGATGCCGACAAAACCGAGCACCCCGCCGAAACCGTCTTGGAACGCCTTGATGATCTTGTCCACGGGCATACCCGAGGTCAGGCCGAGAAAGCCGGCCGCGATGATCAGTGCAATGAACGGGTGCACCTTGAATTTGGTGATCAGAACGATCAACCCGATGATAGTGACTACTGCGTCTAGCAGCAGGTAGGACTCGTGGGACATGCCAAACATGGGGGGTCTCTCCTGTTTGTTGTTGTTATTAAAGCGGGTGTTGAACTTCCTGCCGGGGATAGCGCTATCTTTCCGGCAAAAAATTAATGAGTTGGTTCAAAGCCGTGCTTGCGCCACCAGGTATTGGTCTGCGCGGCCAGGTCCTCGACACTGTCTTCGCTGGCGTTGAGGGCCAGGGTCAGCGGCTCGCCCTTGGGCGATTCAAGGGTGGCGAACTGACTGTCGATAAGGCTTGCCGGCATGAAGTGGCCGGGGCGATGGGACACGCGGTCGGCGGCCACTTCACGGGTCAGCTCCAGAAACACGAAGCCCAGCCCCGGCGCAGCTTCGCGCAGGTGGTCGCGGTATTTCTTTTTAAGTGCGGAGCAGGTCAGCACCGGGTGCTCACCGGCCTTGAGCGAACGGCGCAGCTCATCACAGAGGATGTCGAGCCAGCCGGCGCGGTCGTCGTCGTTGAGGGGGTGGCCGGCGCTCATCTTCTCGATGTTCGCGGCGGGGTGAAAGCTGTCGCCTTCAATAGCAGTGGCACCGTTCAGGCGGCACAGGGCCTCGCTGACGCTGGACTTGCCACAGCCGGAAACACCCATGATGACCAGGGCGGTAACAGGTTGACTCATGAAACACCTCAGGACGCAGATAGCGCTACCTTTGCACGCTGTAAGGCTAGTGCAAAAACAGGCTTTTCCCGCGCCGTCTTGTCTTTTTTTATGGAGTGACGCGTGCATCCGCTCCAACGGTTTTGAACAGGATCAGGCAATCCTTCGTTCATGATTTGCAGCCCTTCGGAGACAGCGCTACCTTAGTGCCTCGATTTTTGTTTGGCAAGCCGCCTGATGACCTCCAAGAACGATAAAAATACCCGTACCACGGGACGCCCTACCCTGAACGAAGTCGCGCGCCTGGCCGGCGTCAGCCCGATCACCGCCTCCCGCGCCCTGCGCGGTATCAGTACCGTCGCCGCCGAACTGGTGGAAAAAGTACAGCACGCCGCCGCCGAACTCAGCTATGTGGTCAACCCCGCCGCCCGCGCGCTGGCTTCGGCCCAGAGCCATTCGGTGGTGGTACTGGTGCCATCCTTGTCCAACCTGCTGTTTATCGAAACGCTGGAAGCTATCCACCAGGTACTACGGCCTAAAGGCTTTGAAGTGCTGATCGGCAATTCCCATTATTCGCGCGATGAAGAAGAAAACCTGCTGCGCAACTACATGGCCTACCAACCCCGCGGTTTGCTGCTGACCGGGTTCGACCGCACCGAAAGCGCGCGACGGATGGTCGAGGTCAGCAACGTACCGTGCGTGTACATGATGGACCTGGACCCCAACGCCGGGGTGAACTGTGTGGGTTTCTCGCAATTGGCCGCCGGTGAAACGGCAGCCGCGCATTTGCTGTCCCGTGGGCGCAAGCGCCTGGCCTATATCGGCGCGCAGTTGGACCAGCGCACATTGCTGCGGGGTGAGGGCTTTCGCCGCGCCTTGCAACAGGCCGGCCTGTACGACCCGGCGCTGGAGCTGCTGACACCGCGCCCCTCGTCCGTGGGCCTGGGTGGCGAACTGTTTTTGCAATTGCTCGCCGCCCATCCGGATGTGGATGCGATTTTCTTCGGCAACGACGACCTGGCCCAGGGCGCCCTGCTCGAAGCCATGCGCCACGGCATCAAAGTACCGGAGCGCGTGGCGGTGCTGGGCTTCAACGACTTGCCCGCCTCCTCGTTCATGGTGCCGCGCCTGAGCAGCATCAGCACACCGCGCGAAGCCATCGGCCGGCGTGCGGCGGAGCATTTGTTGACGATCATGGCCGGCAACAAGATCGCCAAACCGGTGGTGGATATGGGGTTTGAGTTGCAGGTGCGGGAGAGTACTTGAAGATCTGCGCTTAGGCGCAAGCCGTTGTCGATCGTTCACGCATGGAAACGATCTTTAAAGGTGAGAGGGGGCTTGCCCCCGATTCAGTGGGTCAGCCACAAATAAGTTGACTGACTCACCGTTATCGGGAGCAAGCCCTCCCACATTTTTTAACCATGCCCACTTGGCCCCTGCTAAATTGACCACTCTCCATCGCCAGGGAAGCACCATGGGACACTCACTGAAAATATTGGGCCGCGCCTCCTCCATCAACGTACGAAAAGTACTGTGGACCTGCCAGGAACTGGGCATCGACTACGTGCGTGAAGACTGGGGCATCGGCTTCAAGCCCACCCAATCCCCCGAATTTCTCGCCTTGAACCCCAATGCCCAGGTGCCGGTGCTGATCGACGACCATGGCGTGCTGTGGGAGTCCAATACCATCTGCCGCTACCTCGTCGGCCTGTATCAACGCACTGACCTGCTGCCCCTCGAACCCGCGCCACGGGCCCGCGTCGAGCAATGGATCGACTGGCAAGCGATCGAGCTCAACCGGGCCTGGGGCGATGCGTTCACCGCGCTGGTGCGGAGCAATCCCGACGGTCTGGACGCGTCACAGATTGCCGCTGCCGTGCAGCGCTGGAACAACGTGATGGGCATTCTGGAGCAACAGTTATCCAAGACCGGCGCTTACGTAGCGGGCGATGAATTCACCCTCGCCGACATCCTGATTGGCCTCTCGGTGCACCGCTGGCAAGTAACGCCCATGCAGCGTCCGCCCTACCCGGCCATCGCCGCCTACTATCAGCGGCTCGCCCAGCACGCGGGCTTCAGAGCCTTCGCTCTTGATGGGCATAATTAAACAAAAGGACGATACCGTGGATGGAATCCGCGTACTCCTCACCGGCGCCTGCGGCAGAATCGGCAAGACCTTTTTCGAGGCGTCGAAAGACCGCTATCGCTTTACCCTCACCGACCGCATCGCGCCGGATTTCGAGCTGGATGAACACCGCTTCATACGCGCCGATCTCAGCGACAAATCCAGCCTTGCCGCGCTGCTCGAAGGCATCGATGTGATCGTGCACCTATCGGGTATCCCCGACCCCGAGGCGACGTTCGACGAACTGCTGCCCAATAATATCCTCGCCACCACCTACCTGTTCGAAGCCGCTGTGGCTGCCGGCGTGCAGCGCCTGGTCTACGCCAGCAGCGCGCAAGCCATCGAAGGCTACCCGGTGGACAGCCAGATAACGCCTGGCATGCCCGTGCTACCGGCCAATCTGTATGGCGTGAGCAAATGCTACGGCGAGGCGCTGTGCGGTTATTACGCCGCCAGGACGCCGCTGTCGACTATCGCCCTGCGCATCGGCGCCTTCGAATCGGCTCAAAGCCACGGCTTGCGCAATGCCCGTGACCTCAGCGCCTGGCTCAGCCCCCGTGATGCCGTGCAACTGCTGCAGCGCGCGGTAGAGACCGAAGGTGTGAAACACTTGATCGCCCATGGCATCTCCAATAACCGTTTCAAGCGGCTGGACCTGAGCGAAACCACGCGTGTGCTGGGCTATCATCCCGTGGATGATGCGTTCCAGACCTTTGAAATCCCCATTACCGACTGAGTTCTCCGGCCATGCCCTCATTCTCTGCCGCAGACGGCATCGACCCGACCCGCGCCGCCCACATCAGCGCACGTATCGACCGCCTGCCCGCCGTCGCCAGCATCTGGCGCCTGGTGGCATTGCTGTCGATCGGCGGTTTTTTCGAGCTGTATGACCTGTTCCAGACGGCCTACATCAGCCCTGGCCTGATCAGCGACGGGATCTTTCACACGGGCAGCGAGGGCGTGTTCGGTTTTTCCGACCAGGCCGCATTCGCCTCGGCCACCTTCCTCGGCCTGTTTCTCGGCGCCAGCCTGCTCAGCCCCATCGCTGACCGTTTCGGGCGTCGGGCAATCTTCACTTTTGCGTTGATCTGGTACACCGTCGCCACCGTGTTGATGGGCATTCAGACATCCGCGCTGGGCATTATCTGCATGCGTTTTCTGGTGGGCATCGGGCTGGGTATCGAACTGGTGACGATCGACGCCTATCTGTCGGAACTGGTGCCCAAGCGCATGCGCAGTTCGGCGTTCGCCTTTGCGTTCTTCATCCAGTTTCTGTCGGTGCCGGCAGTGGCGCTGATGTCATGGTGGCTGGTGCCCCAGGCGCCGTTGGGGATTTCCGGTTGGCGCTGGGTGGTGCTCAGCAGTGCGGTGTTTGCGCTGTTTATCTGGCAACTGCGCAAGCGCCTGCCGGAGTCGCCGCGCTGGCTCGCCCAGAAAGGTCGTTTCGAAGCAGCCGGCACGATCCTGGATCGCCTGGAAGCACGCTGCCTGAAGGATCACGGAAAGCCGCTGGACGAACCGCAACCCGAGGCTGTCAGCGTGCAGGGCAGCGGCCGGTTTGCCGATATCTGGCAACCGCCCTACCGGCGCCGCGCCTTGATGCTGATTGTGTTCCACGTGTTCCAGGCCATCGGTTTCTTCGGCTTTGGCAACTGGCTGCCGGCCTTGCTCTCGGGCCAGGGTGTCAGCGTGACCCATAGCCTGCTCTACGCGTTCATAATCACCCTCGCCTATCCGCTGGGCCCGTTGCTGTTCGTGAAGGTCGCCAACCGTTTTGAAAACAAATGGCAGATCGTCGGCTCGGCCATGGGTGCGGTGATCTTCGGCAGCCTGTTCGCCCTGCAAACCACGGCGCTGGGGCTGATTTTCTGCGGGGTGATGATCACCTTCTGCAATGCCTGGCTGAGCTTCAGTTATCACTCGTATCAGAGCGAATTGTTCCCCACCAATATCCGTGCGCGGGCGGTGGGGTTCTGCTACTCGTTCAGCCGCCTGTCTACGGTGTTCAGTAGCCTGCTGATCGGATTTATCCTCGAACACCTGGGCACGCCGGGCGTGCTGGCGTTCATCGCCAGCAGCATGTTGATTGTGATGATCACCATCAGTTGGTTCGGGCCACGAACGCGCAACCTGGCGCTGGAGAACATCGCTCACTGACGGCAACGGTTGGCCGTCGACGGGACATTATTTGCCGCAACGGCGACTTCCACCCCAATCAAACCGGGCATGTCATGCCCGGCATGCTAATTGCTCCAGCTGTCACACCGAACATTCTCCCAGGTGACCGATCATGCTGGTTAACAACGACACCCAAGCCGCGTCGACCGTCCAACAGCTCAAGCGCTCCGACATGGACCCGGCCAACGCCGCCGCCAGCGCGCTGTACAGCGGCGCCCTGCAAGCCGCGCAGCAAAGTGTGACGGTGCCGGCCGCCCAGAAGGACTTGGACAAGGCGAGCGATCGCATCGATGAAGCCTTCGCCAAAACCCGTGTGCAACTGCAGGCCTCGGCGTCGACCTCCGGGGCGCGGGCTGAACTGACCGAGTACATGAGCAAATCGCCTGCCGAGCGCATCCGCGAACAGTTGCTCAAGGAGCAGGGGTTGACCGAGGAGCAAGTGCAGGCCCTGCCGCAGCAACAGCAGGACGCGATTGCCAAGCAAGTGGCGGAGCGCCTGAAGGAACAGCAACAGCAGCAGGTGGCGGCCAAAACGGCCGCTCCCCAGGCTGAGGCGATAAAGGAAACCCTGGCTGCGATCTAAGCCAAACCGCGAAGCCAATGTGGGCGCTGGCTTGCCTGCGCCCACATTGCGCTACTGCAGTTGCAACGTTGAATTGAACTGACTGATCGCATCCACCACATGCCGCGAGCCTTCCTGAATCTCCAGGATCACCTGCCCTGCTTCGTTCGCCAGTTCCACCCCCAGCCCCGTGCGGCTCAAGCTCGACTGCATGCTCGACACCGCGCTCAGCGACAGGTCGTGGTTCTTGCGCACCACGTCGACAATTTCCACCGTGGCCTGGCTGGTGCGCGCCGCAAGGCTGCGCACTTCATCGGCCACCACCGCAAAGCCACGCCCATGCTCACCGGCCCGCGCCGCTTCAATCGCGGCGTTGAGCGCAAGCAGATTGGTCTGCTCGGCAATGCCGCGGATGGTCTGCACGATGGTGCCGATAATGTCCGATTGCTTGCTCACTGCATCAATACTTTGCGCGGCCTGGTTCAGATCATCGGACATGGCCTGGATGGTCTGCACCGTTTGCTGCACCACCTGCGAGCCCTTGCGCGCGCAGGCGTCGTTTTGTACCGAGGTGGCGTGAGCCGAGTCGGCGGCGCTGCGCAACGTGGTGACCTGCTCGGTGATGTCGCTGGCGAACTTCACCACTTTGTACAAGCGCCCATTGGTATCGAAGATCGGGTTGTAAGAGGCTTCCAGAAACAGGGTCTTGCCGTACTTGTCTTTGCGTTCGAAGCGATGCGAGTGATATTCGCCGCGATTGAGCGAGGCCCAGAACGCCTTGTACGCGGGCGACTCCACGTCGCTGCGATGGCAAAACAGGCTATGGTGCTGGCCGATGATCTCCTCGCGTGAATACTTCACGGTGCGCAGGAAGTTGTCGTTGGCATTGAGGATCTGGCCTTGCGGGGTGAATTCGATCACCGCCATGGAACGCCCGATCGCGTCAATCAGGCTTTGATTCTCGTGTTCATGGTGGACGCGCGCAGAGATATCCGACGCGACCTTGATCACACTGTGCACCTGCTCATCGCTGTCGAGTACCGGCATATAGCTGGCTTCCAGCCAGACTTCCTCGCCGCGCTTGTTAAGGCGCATGAACGTGCCACTGAGCGCCTCGCCGTGCGCCAGGTCGCGCCACAATTTGCCGTAGGCCTCGGTGTGGGTATAGGCCTCGTCGCAAAACAGGCGGTGATGCTTGCCACGTATCTCCTCGACGCTGTAACCCATGGTTTTGCAGAAATTGTCGTTGGCGTCGAGGATCACGCCATGGCTGTCGAACTCAATCATTGCCATGGAACGGCTGATGGCGGCGAGCTTGGCGTTGGATTCGGTGAGGGCCGAGGAAAAACGTTCGATTTGTTGCAGGTCGGATTTGTGGTGGAGATTGAACATGGTCAGATCACCCTTGGGTCCCGGCGCCGGGACGGCGCATTCCATTCTTCAACTGCATGCTGCTGGCAAACTTTCATGGGCACATAACCCTTCGAATGCTTTGTACGCCAAGCATCGTTAACGGTTCTGGGTGAGCATAGACAGGGCTTGGCGCTATGCAAGGCCACTACTCAGCCAGCATTGCCAACAAAGCGCGGGCTGCGGCGCAAGGCGCTCGAGCAGGCGAGCCGACCAAGGCGAACTCGCGGTGTATCGGCACGCTCAAGGGCAGCACATGCAAGCCCTGGCGCTGGACCGGCAAGGTCATTTCCGGCACCAGGGTCACGCCGACACCTTCGCGCACCAGGCTGAAAGCACTGCTCCACTCACGCACTTGCACGCGCACATCGCGCAGCACCAGCCCGGCGTCGACACCCAGACTGCGGGCGTTGACGGTGCAGCCGCCGGTGGCTAGCACGAAGGGCTGCTCCAGCAACTGCGCAAGGGTCACCGTGGCCTGCTGCGCCAACTCATGCCGGGCCGGGACCACCGCCAGCCAAGTGTCCCGTCCCAGTAGCGTGGCGTTACGCTCGGTTCCGGGATTGAGCACCACGCCCAGGTCGATAAGGTCGGCGTCGAGCAAGGCATTCACTTCGTTGTCAGTGACTTCAAGGGTGGTGACCGCAATGCCCGGATACAGCTGCGCAAACCGCTGCAGCCTGGGGCTCAGAAACTTCGCCAGAACCTGGGGGAAACAGGCGATGCGCAGGCTCCCACGCAGCGCGGGCCTGGCTTCCTCCACGCGGCAGCGTATCGCCTGCAAGGCGCCGAGCATCACCCGTGCCTGTTCGAGCACACTCACGCCCAAGGCGGTGGGCAAGGTCCTGCGCGGCTCGCGCGTGAATAGTTGTGCCCCCAGCGTGGCCTCCATGGACGCCATGGCCTGGCTGGCGGCGGACTGGGTCATGCCCACCCGCTCGGCAGCGGCGGTGATGCTGCCGTGATCGGCCACCGTCACCAGCAAACGCCAATGCATCAGGTTCATCATGGCAGTAGCTGTCCTTATGGGTGAGGTATGAAGGATTAATTTTACTCACGGTGTCACGCCCGCGAGACTGGCGCAAATCCTACACAGAGGCCCTGCATGAAACTGTACTTTTCGCCCAATGCCTGCTCGCTCGCCCCCCATATCGTCCTGCGGGAGTTGGCCCTGCCCTTCGACCTGGTACGCGTGGACAACCAGGCCAAGATTACGGCCGACGGCGCGGACTTCCTGCAGATCAACCCCAAGGGCTACGTGGCGGCACTGCAACTGGACAACGGCCAGGTGCTGACCGAAGCCAGCGCGATCCTGCAATACCTCGCCGACCTGCAACCCAATTCCGGTCTGGCCCCGGCCAACGGCAGCTGGGAGCGCGTGCGCTTGCAGGAATGGCTGAATTTCATCGCCAGCGAAGTGCATGGCGGGCTGGCCGTGTTTTTCAACCCTGCGATACAGGGCGAGGTGCGAGCGATGTTCCAGGCCACGTTGTTCAAACGTTTTGCGGTGCTGGTGCGCACGCTGGAGCGGCAGGACTACCTGCTGGGCGCGCAGTATTCGGTGGCGGATGCGTATCTGTACGTGGTGCTGCGCTGGGCGGCGGTTCATGCGATCGAGCTGGCGCAGTGGCCAGCGTTGGCGGCGTTTGAGCAACGGGTGGGCGAGCGGCCCGCCGTCATTGCGGCCCTGGCAGCGGAAAACCCATGAGCGAGCCGCTAATCAAGCGCTGGCGAGGGAGCGGCTCCCTCGCCACAGGGCTTATGGCCCCTTGAACACAACTTGCTGCACATCGATCTTTTTCGGGATCAAGCCGTTGGCGAAAAACAGGTCGGCGGTGCGTTGCTGAGTGGCGACGTCGCTCGCCTGCAGCGGCCGTATCGGCTCGGGCGAGCGGTGCTCGAAGTAGCGCTTGACCACGGCCGGTTGCAGGCCCAGGGTCTTGGCCATCAGCGCGATGCTGTCTTCGGGTTGGTCGAGCGACAGACGCTGCGCTTTGGCGAGGGTTTGCAGAATGGTGGCAATCGCCTGGGGGTTTTGCCTGGCAAATGCGCTGCTGGCCACAAAGAAACTGCCGGCCGGATTGAGGCCTTCGCCGGTGCCCAGCACGCGCGCGGCACCGTCGACCACGGCGGCCGAGTAGTACGGGTCCCATATCACCCAGGCGTCCACCTTGCCTTGCTCGAACGCGGCGCGCCCGTCGGATGGCGACAGGTACACCACGTTCACGTCCTTCCACTGCAAGCCGGCACGCAACAGGCTCTTGAGGAATAGATTGTGCGAACTGGAGCCCTTGAGCAGCGCCACGCGCTTGCCCTTGAGCTCAGCCACGCTCTGGATCGTACTGGTTTGAGGCACAAGGACGGCTTCGTTCTTGCCCTCATTGGGCTCGACGGCGATGTATTGCAGCTCGATACCCGCGGCCTGGGCGAAAATGGGCGGGATGTCGCCGATATTGCCGATGTCCAGGCTGCCGGCGTTGAGCGCCTCGATCAGCGGCGGGCCGCCGAGGAATTCGGTCCACTGCACCTGGGTGCCGGGCAGCGCCGCTTCGAAGAGCTTGTGCTCACGGGCAAGCACCATGCTCACCGAGCTTTTCTGATAGCCGATGCGCAGCGTGGCGGGGTCGGCGGCCAGTGCGTTTGCGGCGACCAGCGAAAGTATGGCGACGGCAATTATCTTCAGCATCAGAGCGCTCCCTTGACCTTGGCGGCGATGTCCGTCGGCAGCCATGGCTGCCAGACCTGCGGTTGTTCCTTGAGGAATGCCAGCGCCACTTGGCGCGGTGGCAGGCGCTTCTCGCTCATTTGCGCCAGCGTGCTGTTGAGCAGGTCAATCGGCAGGTCCACTTTTTCAAAGAATGTCACCAGTTGGGGATACTGCGCCTTGAACGGCGCCGACACGCCAATCGCCAAATGCGCCGGTAACGAACGCGTGCCGATCGGATGGGGGTTGTTGGCGTCCGCCAGGGTTTTCCAGGCTTCGGCGTTGAACGCTGGCTCCTCCAATTTGACCAGTTTGAACCGCCCCAGCAGCGGCGTGGGCGACCAGTAGTAGAACAGCACCGGCTTGCCGCGACGGATCGACGACGCCACCTCGGCGTCCAAGGCAGCACCTGAGCCGGTGCGGAAGTTGACGAAGCTGTCGGTCAGCCCATACGCCTTGAGCTTCTGGCTGTTGACGATCTCCGAGGTCCAGCCGGTGGGGCTGTTGAGAAAGCGTCCACGGCTTGGGTCTTCCGGGTCGCGGAACACATCCTTGTAGCGCGCCAGGTCGGCCACCGATTTGAGGTCCGGCGCCAGAGGCTTGATGCCGCGCTCGGCATCACCCTTGATCACATATTCCGGCACCCACCAGCCTTCGGTGGCGCCCTTGACGATGTCACCCAGGCCGAACACTTTGCCTTCGCCTTCGGCCTTGACCCACGCCGGACTGCGCCCGGCCCATTCCTCGCCGATCACCTGGATATCATCCTTGGCCAGGGCCGCTTCCAGGCTCACGGTGCTGCCGGGCAGCGTGTCGGTCGGCAAGCCGTAGCCTTTCTCGACGATCAGGCGCAGCACCTCGGTGATCAGGCTGCCGCTTTCCCAGGTAATGTCGCCGAAGTGGATCGGTTTAGTCGCCTCGGCCGCTGGCGCGGGTTGGGCCAGCAGGCCTAGGGCCAGCAGCGAACCGCCGAGCAGGTGTTTGAGTGTTTTCATGTAAAGCCTCGTGATGAGTGCAGGCGGCGTAGCGCCTGCGCCGAATAGTCGCTGACCGAGCGCTGGGAAATGCCCAGCTCGGCGGCTATTTGCGGGTAGGTCAAACCGTTGAGTCGCGAGAGCAAGAAGGTGGCCTTGACCTTGGCGGGCCAGCCGTCGAGCCACTGGTCAATGGCCTGCAAGGTTTCCAGCTGCTGGGCCAGCGCTTCGGGGGATGGCGTGCAGCTGGCGTCGTCGTGATCCAGGCCGTTCAGGTAAGCGCGCTCCAGGTCGCGGCGGCGCCACAGCTGGTACATCAGGCGCTGGGCGATGGTGGTGAGCAAGGCGCGGGGCTGGCGGATCGGCAGTGCATCGGATGAACGCAAAAGCTGGACGAACGCGTCGGCAGCAATGTCTTCGGCGTGAGCACGGGAATCGAGTTGGCGGTGCAAACGGCTGCACAGCCAGGCGTAGTGACTGTGGAACAATCCGCCCACGTAGTCGCGGTGAAAAGTGTCGGCGCCGGACATAGTTGGCTCCATTTGGGTAGGTTGCACGGTATGTCCGGTGTTCCGGTGGAGCGATCCTAACAAGCCCTCTTATTCTTTAATAATATTTAAAATTCATCTCTATATAACTTTATATAAGGACAGGATAGCCGCTGTTTTCGGCCTGCTGTTGGTAGTCCAGCAGCACGCGGTAATCGTCCTGGCTCGCTGCCAGCACGGCTTGCAAGCCCAGCGTTTCAGCCACATGCGGTAGATCGCGCAGCGCGAGGTTCATCGCTTCGCGGATCTGCCCCAGGCGCTCATCGCTCAAACCCCGAGAACCGATATAGGGCAACGTCGGGCTCGGTGCGCTGCGCGTGACGATGCGCAGCCCAGCCACTTCGGCGGGCGCGAAACGGGCCAGGTAATCAAAGGTAACGCTGTCGATGGCGGCCAGGTCGGCGCGGCCTTCGCGCAGCCAGCGCAGGCTTTCGCGATGGGCGCCGCTGATACCGACACTGGCGAAGAAACGCCCCCCGCGCTGCAACGGCGCCAAGCACTCGCGCAGCAGGTTCATGCCACTGTTGGAATCATGGCCATTGATCACCCCCCGGCTGTCGTAGAACTGTTCAAGGCGGGTACGCGGGTTGTCTTCGCGGGTCAGCAGCAGGCTGCAATGCTCGCCATCGCGGCTATGGGCCAGTTCATAGCGGGGGCGGCCGATGACCCGGACCTGGCCGCGCAGTTGGGTCACCAACGGGTAGCCACAGGTTTGCGCGACCAGCAATTCGGGGGCCAGCCACAGGCTGTGCAGGTCCAGGTGGTCAGCGCGGCGACGCGTCAGGCCCAATCGCTCAAAGATGCGTTCCAGCCACTGCTGGTTGGCCTGCCGCACCTGCTCCGGCGCGATATACATCAGCAACTCGGCGTAGTGCTCACTCATGCTCGTTTCTCACGCAAAGGGATGCCGGGGGCTGTCGATGGCCTTGACGCCGTAACGACTGAGCAACTGGCCGTAGCCCTGCACAAGAAAACCGCCACTGCGCGCCACCCACTGTTCACGCCGCGCACGGTACACCGTGGGCAGCACATACCAGGGCAGCTTCGGCAAGTCATGGTGCACCAGGTGCAAATTGTTGTTGAGGAACAGCCAGCTCCACGGCCACGACGCCTCATTGAGTACGGTGCGTCGTTCCGGCTGCGGGTGCGGGCGATGTTCATAGTAGGAACGGATCGAGGCCAGGGACAAGGCCGGCACCGTCACCAACAGCACGTAATGCCAGACCGGGAGTGCGCTGAAATGGGCAATAAAACCCAGCATCAGGCAGGTGACTGCACCGTGGGCCAACCACATCGGCCATGCGTGCGGCAGGCGTTGCCACTCATGACGGGCCAATCGGCTGATCGCCAGCGGCGCCGCCAGCAGGAAACGGCCCAGCAGGGTCTTGGTCAACCAGTGCACGCCGCGCTCGAATAATGAGCTGCGGTCCCACTGCTGCTGATTGAGGTAGCGGCTTTCCGGGTCGATGCCCGGCAGGGTCAGGTCCTCGTCGTTGTGGTGCAGCAGGTGGCTGTCTCGATACAGGGTGTAGGGGTACCACACGGCAAACGGCGCGTAGCCGAGCAGTTTGTTCAGCCACAGGGAGCGGGTGGGATGACCGTGGAGCAATTCGTGTTGCAACGACAACCACAAGGTCACCAACGGGATCAGCAACAGCGTGCTCAGCCATACGCCGAGCCAGGCGCTGGCGAGTATCACCGCGAACCAACCGGCATAGATGCCGATCAGCAGCAGCCACGTCGGCCATTCGCTACGCACGGTAAAGCCTTGGCAGAGGGCTTCGATTTCGCGGCGGTGGGTCGTATCCAGATAGTTGGCCATCGAACGCTCAGAGCAGGTGTTTATCACTCTGTGCAACCACGCGCGAAAATCTTGCAGAACGTTTGGCGCTGAGCTTAGAAGCAAAAGCTGCAACGGCTACAATGCACGCCTTGCCCCTTGATTGGTTTGAACATGTCCATCGAACTGCTGGCAGCGCCGCTATGGCCGCTGCTGAACAAGTTTTACCGCAGCCACAACTCGTCGATGAAGGCGCTCAAGGGCGGGCAGCTGTGGGTGGCAAGGGACACGGACATCGTTGCCGGTTTGTGCCTGACATCCGTGGTCGGTGGGCAATGGCTCACGGGTGTGTTCGTCGACCCAGCCTATCGCGGCCAGGGGCTGGCGGCGCGGTTGATCCACCAAGCCGTGGCGCAGGTGGACGGCACGGTATGGTTGCTGTGCCATCCAGACCTTGAACCGCTGTACCAGCGCATGGGGTTTTCTCAAGACACCGTGTTGCCGCAGTCGCTGAGCGAACGGCTGGTGCGCTACAAGCGCAACAAGCCGATGATTGCGATGGGCTTGAATGCCCGGGATGAACAGTAACCACTGCGGGGGGCGGTCAAGCAGCAGCCCAAGCGAGAAGTCATCTGTGGCGAGGGAGCTTGCCCCCGCTGGACTGCGCAGCAGGCCTATTGTTTGGGGCCGCTTCGCGGCCCAGCGGGAGCAAGCTCCCTCGCCACGGGTACGGTGTTCGCCGGGGGTGTTTCGAGGGTTATTCGTCGGCCGTTGGGTCCATGTCGGGGAACATCACGTCGATAAAGCCGAACTTGCTGAAGTCGGTTATCCGCGACGGGTACAAGCGGCCGATCAGGTGATCGCATTCATGCTGCACCACCCGCGCATGGAAGCCGTCGGCAAAACGTACGATCGGCTCGCCCTTGGGGTCGAAGCCTTCGTAGCGGATCTGTTGATAACGGTCCACGGCGCCGCGCAGGCCGGGGACGGACAGGCAACCCTCATAACCCTCTTCCAGCACTGGGCTGAGCGGCGTGATCAACGGGTTGATCAGGATGGTCTGCGGTACCGGTGGCGCGTCCGGGTAGCGTTCGCTGGCCTCGAAACCAAAGATCACCAGTTGCAGGTCCACGCCGATCTGCGGTGCGGCCAGGCCGACGCCGCCCACATGTTCCATGGTCTGGAACATGTCGTCGATCAGTTGCCACAACTCCGGGCTGTCGAACATTTCCGGCGGCACTGGCGGAGCAATGCGCAGCAGACGTTCATCGCCCATTTTCAGGATTTCACGGATCATTGATCGGGCTCGATGATGGGTTTGGAGTGGTCCCGGCCCAGGCCTGAGACATGTTGTTTTTCGCCGGCATGGCCCGGTTCGCCGATTTCCTTCTCACCGGGGTCCTTGCCTTCGGCGGACATGTGTTCGATCACCGCGTTCATCTCCGCGCCGAGCAACAGCACCGCGGCAGAGATATAGAAATACAGCAGCAGGACGATGATCGCACCGATACTGCCATACATGGCGTTGTAGTCGGCGAAGGTCTTGACGTAGTAACCAAAGCCGAGGGAAGCGACAATCCATACCACCACCGCCAATACGGAACCTGGGGTAATGAAACGAAACTCCTGTTCGACGTCCGGCATCACGTAATACATGAGGGCCACGGCAAACATCAGCAGGATCACGATCAGCGGCCAGCGCAGGATGGTCCACAGCGTGACGACAAACTCCTGCATGCCGATCTGCCCCGCCAGCCATTCCATCACCTGCGGGCCGAGTACCATCAACGCGGCGGCGGCCAGCAGCATGCCGGCGATGCCGATGGTGTAGAAAATCGACAACGGGAAACGCTTCCAGATCGGCCGCCCTTCCACCACATCATAGGCCGCGTTCATCGCGCTCATCATCAAGCGCACGCCGGCGGATGCAGTCCAGAGAGCAATCACGATACCCACCGAAAGCAGCCCACCCTTGGATTGCTGCAACTGGTCGATCACCGGGTTGACCTGCTCCAGGGCTTGTGGCGGCAGCACCAATTCCGACTGCAGGCGCAGCCAGGTGAAGAAGTCGGGCAGATGCAGGAAACCGATCAGGGCAATCAGGAACAGCAGGAAGGGAAACAGCGAGAACAGCATCTGGTAGGCCAGTGCCGACGCGTAGGTGGGCATCTCGTCATCGACGAATTCCGTGACGGTGCGCACCAGCACCTTGTGCAGCTTGAGGCCATCGAGTACCGGAAAAATCATAGCGTCTCCTTTCGCCGCAAAGAGGTTGAGATCGTGGGCGACTCAGGGGCCGTTTTCTACATCAAAGTAGCCCATTTGGCGACTTTGAAACAATTTCTAAACTTTAGTTGCAGCAGCGGATACAAAAACGGCCATCCGTGGATGGCCGTCGGGCTGCAGGGGTGAGCCAGCCATACCGTCTTACTCGGTGGCTTTTTTCACCGCGTCCTTGGTCTTGCCCACTGCCTGCTGCGCTTCGCCTTTCTTTTCCTGGACCACGCCTTCAGCACGCAGTTTGTCGTTATCCGTAGCCTTGCCGACACCTTGCTTGATGTTACCGACGGCTTCATTAGCCGCGCCTTTTACCTTATCGGAAGTGCTGCCCATGGTATTACTCCTGATAACAATCAAATGGTTTTTGGTCACTACGCAGCGGTTGACTCGAAGCCAAGCGCCAGAGTTTCAATTATTTTCAGTGGGCATTTCATCGAATGGGGCAGGTTTGCCTTTATGTTTTGCGGCCAACCCACGAGAATGCCCGGCAGATTCAGGCTCGAACGCTGAATAACAGATCCCGTAGGAAGGTTATGAAACTCAATAAAGCACAGGCCATCGCCCGCAGAAACCAGGAACTGGGCGGTGCCGTACTCGGCGTCAACAACTGCCACTTCACCGACCTGGACCCCAAACGCAATATCTGGTGGTTCGACCTGCCAGTGGCGCGGATTGGCGTGGGCCAGTACGAGTGGATTCACCTGTTGATGCACAACGCCGAGACCGACCAACTGCTGCACCTGAAAGTGCCAACCGTGTTCCTGCGCGAAAACCTCGAAGGGCTGGTGGTGCGCAATGCCGGCAAGCGCAAGCCGGAAATCACTCTGGAACTGAGCGCCGACAAGGACTCGTTCCTCAAGGACGTGCGCCCTGCCGGGGCCGGCATAAGCTTCGCGCAGTTCGCCCTGTAGGAATGCTGAAAAAAATGTGGGAGGGGGTTTGCCCCCTCCCACATTTGAGGTGCGTTACTTCTTGAGACCGAGTTTCTTCAGCTCTTCGTCCCGCAGTTCACGCCGAAGAATCTTGCCCACATTGGTGGTCGGCAGCGCATCGCGAAATTCAATGGCCTTGGGCACCTTGTAGCCGGTGACGTTGGCGCGCATGTGCTCCATTACCTGTTCCTTGGTCAGCGTAGCCCCTGGCTTGACCACGATGAACAGCTTGATGTGTTCCCCGGATTTTTCATCCGGCACGCCGATGGCCGCGCACTGCAAAACGCCCGGCAGGCCGGCGAGCACGTCTTCCAGTTCGTTGGGATACACGTTGAAGCCCGACACCAGAATCATGTCTTTCTTGCGGTCGACAATACGCATGTAGCCGTCAGGCTGGATGATCGCGATGTCACCGGTCTTCAGCCAGCCTTCGCTGTCGAGCATCTCGTCGGTAGCGTCCTGGCGCTGCCAGTAGCCCTTCATGACCTGTGGGCCCTTCACGCACAGCTCGCCGGTTTCGCCCAGCGGCAGCTCGGTGCCATCGTCGGCGATCACTTTACACACGGTGGATGGCACCGGGATGCCAATGGTACCGATCTGGTTATGCTGGATCGGGTTCACCGTGGCCACCGGGCTGGTCTCGGTCATGCCGTAACCCTCGCAGATGCCACAACCGGTCACGGCCTTCCAGCGCTCGGCCGCCGCCAGCTGCAGCGCCATGCCGCCGGACAGGGTGACCTTCAGCGCGGAGAAATCGAGCTTGCGGAACGCTTCGTTGTTGCACAGCGCCACGAACAGGGTGTTGAGGCCGACGAAGCCGCTGAATTTCCACTTCGAGAGTTCCTTGACCATTGCCGGCAGGTCACGCGGGTTACTGATCAGGATGTTGTGGTTGCCGATCAACATCATCGCCATGCAATGGAAGGTAAACGCATAGATGTGGTACAGCGGCAATGGCGTGATCAGGATTTCGCAACCTTCATTGAGGTTGGAGCCCATCAGCGCCTTGCACTGCAGCATGTTGGCGACCAGGTTGCGATGGGTGAGCATGGCGCCCTTGGCCACGCCGGTGGTGCCGCCGGTGTATTGCAGCACCGCCACATCGCCGCTGGCCGGGTTGGCATCGCTCACCGGCTGGCCGTGCCCCTTGGCCAGCACATCGTTGAACTTGATCGCTTGCGGCAAGTGATACGCCGGGACCATTTTCTTCACGTACTTGATCACGCTGTTGATCAACAGGCGCTTGAATGGCGACAGCAGGTCGGCCACTTCGGTCACGATCACGTGCTTGACGGCGGTCTTGGGCACGACTTTTTCAGCCAGGTGCGCCATGTTGGCCAGGCAAACCAGGGCCTTGGCCCCGGAGTCATTGAATTGATGTTCCATTTCCCGCGCGGTGTACAGCGGGTTGGTGTTGACCACGATCAGCCCGGCACGAATCGCACCGAACACGGCGACCGGGTACTGCAAAACGTTGGGCAGTTGCACGGCGATTCGGTCGCCAGGCTTCAGGTCGGTGTGCTGCTGCAGGTAGGCGGCGAAGGCACCGGACAATTCGTACAGCTCACCGTAGGTGATGGTCTTGCCCAGGTTGCTGAAAGCCGGTTTGTTGGCGAAGCGCTGGCAGGACTGCTTCAGTACCGCCTGAATATTCGGATACTCGTCCGGATTGATTTGTGCAGCAATCCCGGCGGGGTACTTATCCTTCCAAAAGTCTTCGTTCATGGAAGCCCACTCCTCAGCGACGCGAATTCATCATCGCATTTGATGCGATTATTATTGGTGTATGTATTTTTAAGGTGAATCTGGCGCTTTAAAGCAGGGCCTAGACGTCACAAAGCGCGCCGAGAGTAGCAGCTTTGCCAAGGGCCGCCTAGAGCCAAACGAGGGCCCTACGGTCATTATCACGACTGTCCTACAATAATTGGTCACACTTTAAACGTAGGCAAAATAACCCACTGGAAGGCTCTGGAATGGGACTCGCAGGCCATACAAAAACAATGTGGGAGGGGGCTTGCCCCCGATAGCGGTGGGCCAGTCACCAATAACGTGACTGACACTCCGCAATCGGGGGCAAGCCCCCTCCCACATTTCCTGGCTATTTCACTTCAAGCGATGTCGCGCAGCTCCCGCCGCAGAATTTTGCCCACCGGCGTCATCGGCAACGACTCACGCAGCACAATATGCTTGGGCACCTTGTAGCCCGTGAAGTTGGTCTTGCAATAGGCCTTCAACTCCTCAAGGCTCACCCCTTCGGCACGCGCAACCACAAACAGCTTCACTGCCTCCCCCGTGCGCTCATCCGGCACGCCGATCACTGCGCAGTTGGCCACGGCCGGGTGGGCCATCACCACGTCTTCGATTTCGTTGGGGTACACGTTAAAGCCCGACACGATAATCAGGTCTTTCTTGCGATCGACAATGCGTATGAAGCCGTCGGCATCGATCACCGCGATATCGCCGGTCTTGAGCCAGCCTTCGGCGTCCAGGGTTTCGGCGGTGGCCTGCGGCTGCTGCCAATAGCCCTTCATCACCTGCGGGCCCTTGATGCACAGTTCGCCGCGTTCGCCCAACGGCAGCTCGGCGCCCTCGTCGTCGATCACTTTCATGGCCGTGGCCGGCACCGGAATACCCACCGTACCCAGCCGCGATTTGTTGCCATAAGGGTTGGTGCTGGCCACTGGCGAGGTTTCGGTCAGGCCATAGCCCTCGCCGATCGCACAGCCGGTGATTTGCTGCCAGCGCTCAGCGGTGGCCTTGATCAGCGCGGTGCCGCCGGAGTTGGTCAGCTTGAGGTGGGAAAAATCCAGGTTCTTGAATTCCGGATGGTCCATCAGCGCCACGAACAGCGTGTTGAGCCCCAGCAGCCCGGTGAAGCGCCATTTTTTCAGCTCCTTGATGAACCCGCCGATGTCCCGTGGGTTGGTGATCAACACGTTGTGGTTGCCGGAGACCATCATGCACATGCAGTTCGCCGTGAACGCATAGATGTGGTACAGCGGCAACGGGGCAATCATCACTTCCTGCCCTTCCTTGATCAGCGGATGGCCGTCGTCCCCCACTTGCGACATGCACGCCCGCGCCTGCTGCATATTCGCCACCAGGTTACCGTGGGTGAGCATCGCGCCCTTGGCCAGGCCGGTGGTGCCACCGGTGTATTGCAGCACGGCAATATCATCGAGGCTCACCGGATGTCGCGTCACCCCCAGGCCCGCCCCCATACGCAAGGCGCGCTTGAACGACACCGCGCGCGGCAGGTGGTAGGCCGGGACCATCTTCTTCACTTTGTCGACCACGGTGTTGATCAGCCAGCCTTTGGCGGCGGGCATTAAGTCGCCCATCTTGGCTTCGATCAGGTAGTCGATCTCGGTATCGGTACACACCTCCTGTACCCGCGAACCGAACAGGTTGAGGTAGACCAGCGCACGCACGCCGGCATCCTTGAACTGATGGCGCATTTCACGCGGGGTGTACAACGGGTTGGTATTGACCACGATCAGCCCGGCGCGCAGGGCGCCAAACACGGCAATCGGATAATGCAACACGTTGGGCATCTGTACCGCGATGCGCTCGCCGGGCTTGAGGTCGGTGTGCTGCTGCAGGTAACCGGCGAACGCCGCACTCTGGCGCTCAAGCTCGGCGTAGGTCAGGGTAATGCCCATGTTGCTGAACGCCGGACGGTCGGCAAAGGTCTTGCAGGAACGCTCGAAAACTTCGATCACCGAATGATAGGTGGTGAGGTCGATGGCATTGGGCACGCCCGCCGCGCGTTTGTCATTCCAAAAATCAGGTTGCATTATTCTTGTCCTCTTTACCTGAGTGTGTCCGGCCGCTTTTCTATGCAGCTATAAAGAGCGGAGCTTTGAGGACGTTAGCAGTAATGGCCAAACAGGCAAATACACTGAACTGTGTCATTGATTGTATGAATCTTGTTGCTGAGGCGTAGGCAGATACCCCGCCCTTCGACAGATGAGCTATACACTGCAACGACCCTGAGCAAAGGAACCGCCATGAACCACAACGCTTTCTGGCTGACCGCGAACGACCACAGCCGCCTGTACGTCAATCAATGGATGCCCGATGCCACCCCCAAGGCTCTAGTGATGCTGTCCCATGGCATGGCCGAGCACAGTGGCCGTTACGAGCGCCTGGCGCAGGCGTTATGTGGCGCCGGCTACGGTTTGTATGCGCTGGACCAGCGTGGGCATGGCCGCACCGCCGAGGGAGGCACTTTGGGGCTGTACGCCGAGCAAGATGGCTGGAACAAAGTGGTGGGCGACCTCGCCAGCCTTAATCAGCATATCGGCCAGCAGCAACCGGGGCTGCCGATTATTCTGCTGGGCCACAGCATGGGCAGCTATATCGCCCAGGCCTATCTGCTGCACCACAGCGCCAGCCTGCATGGGGCGATACTCAGCGGTTCGAATTTCCAGCCGGTGGCGTTGTATCGAGCCGCGCGGGCGATCGCACGTATCGAACGCGCACGCCAGGGCTTGCGCGGGCGCAGTGCGTTGATTGACTTTCTATCGTTCGGTTCCTTCAACAAAGCGTTCAAACCCAATCGCACCGCCTTCGACTGGCTCAGCCGCGACCCGGTTGAAGTCGACAAGTACATCAACGATCCGCTGTGCGGCTTTCGCTGCACCAATCAGTTGTGGGTCGACCTGCTCGGTGGCTTGCAGCAAATCAGCAAAGCGTCCAATCTCGCGCAGATCGATCCGGGCCTGCCGATTCTGATAATAGGCGGCGAATGTGATCCGGTCAGCGAAGGCAAGCGTCTCAAAAACCTGGCCCATGCCCTGCGTGAGGCCGGCTGCCAGCACCTGCAACTGACGATCCATCCGCAGGCGCGTCATGAAGTGTTCAACGAAACCAACCGCGACGACGTTACTGCGGATGTGCTGACATGGATCGAGCAAGCCCTGACATTGCGCAGGCCCGCCCGCTGCGAATAATTTTTCGTTTAAAATCAGCCAATTAAATTACCGTTTAGCCACAGGATGCACGTTTAGATGACCCAGGTAACCAACACCCCGTACGAAGCCCTCGAAGTCGGCCAGACCGCCAGCTTCAGCAAGACCGTCGAAGAGCGCGATATCCAGCTGTTCGCCGCCATGTCCGGCGATCACAACCCGGTGCACCTGGATGCCGACTATGCCAAGGCGACCATGTTCAAGGAGCGAATCGCCCACGGCATGTTCAGCGGTGCGCTGATCAGCGCAGCGGTAGCCTGTGAACTGCCTGGCCCGGGCACCATTTATATCGGCCAGCAGATGAGCTTTCAAAAGCCGGTCAAAATCGGTGACACCCTGACCGTGCGCCTGGAAATCCTGGAAAAGCTGCCCAAGTTTCGTGTGCGCATTGCCACGCGCGTGTTCAATCAGCGCGATGAGCTGGTGGTGGACGGCGAAGCGGAGATTCTTGCCCCTCGCAAACAACAAGTGGTGACGCTGACCGAGCTGCCGCCAATCAGCATTGGCTGATCCGTCGCGTCACGTAAGGGACGGCCTCCCACCGGCCGTCCTGATTTGGCCATCCACGCATCAACGTTCATTGAACCAGGCGTTATCCCACACCCTACGCCCCTAATAGCGACTGGCGTCGTCCTGTACGTTCGAGAAAACTTAACTGGCTTCAAACATGCAAAGCCAGTTGTCTGTTCAGTCGAATCCTCAAACCAGGGTAATCCGTTCTTACGGCTGACGCCGTATTCAGAACACGCCAGGAAACTATTAAGAATGAAGAATCCGCTCGAAAACGTGATTTATGAAAATAACACTTTCAAAGAATCGGGAACTTGGTTCAGCGGCACACTCCTACCTGATAGAGCTTCAGCCAGTATTAGCGCAGTGGTGTTCCAAGGCAACCTGTATGTATTTATTCAACACTACGGCAGCATGGACAACGGCAAAGTTGACTACCTGGTTTTCCATCGCATGGCATCGGGCCAACTGAAGAACATTTCCAAACACACGATCGCGCATATATACGTCACCGGCACACCTGCGGTAGCGGTATACGATAATAAAATCTATTGCGCGTTTCGGCCCGGCGGAGACTCGCAAAAGTTAACGTACACCACCTTTGACGGGAACGCCTGGTCAAGCGTCATCACGACGAGCAAGGGTATTTTGACCTCCCCTTCCCTGGCGGTTTACCGAGATAGATTGTATTGCTTCCACCAAGGCTGGGAGGAGGACCGGGGAACCCTTTGGTATTCCACATTCAATGGCTCCGATTGGGACGAGGATCACCGTATCCCAGGCGTTGAGATAACGGAGTCGCCTTCCCTGGCCGTGCATAACGGTGCGTTGTATTGCGCCTATCATAGGGCGAGCGCCAAAACCGCCTGGTGCATTAAGTTTGACGGCACGCACTGGTCTCATGAAATGAGCCTGTCTGCCAACGTTTTGGAAAGCCCCTCCCTTTATACTTACAATGACAGCCTTTATAGCGCGCGCACCGTCAAGTCCGAGCACGCCAGCCTCTGCGTAAACTATCTGGAAAATGGCAGTTGGTGCGCTGACAAGGTCATCGTGAAAAGCGACATCTCGAACAGCCCGTGCCTGGTAGAGTATGAAGGTCTTCTTTATTGCTTCTATCGAAACAACAACCATACCCTGTCGTACACTTTCCAACATTATCAAACCCTGAACCGGGCCATCCCATTGCTTGATGTCTGGGGCGAAGGACGCATACATTCCGGCAACTTGGTATCCGGCTTCGACACGGCAGTTAACTTGAATTTATACCGACAGGCCGTTTCCAATGGCATTAGCCGCCACAGTGCAATCCCAAACATCATGCCGGTTTCGACATACGAGGAGCCCGACTTCCCCATCGGCTGCGAGCACGTTAAAACCGTTACTTTAATGGGCGCCCCCATCACCGAAAGGGTAGCTGATGAAATAGGTCGAGTACTTGATATCGAAGGCACCGTATTTTTATTCGCGCCGGATGAGCAGGAAAGGGAGATGTTTCAAATTAGAAACAAGTTTCGGCTCAAACCTATCAGCACCGCCACGCTGCCCTCGCCAATCGATCAGATTTCCAAGGACTTCCACCCCGTTTACGCCTATAAAAAATACAGAAGCTGAGCCGCTATAGCCCGGGGCCTGCCGGGCAGGCGAAAAAAATCCGAAGCCCAAAACGGGCCTCGGATTTTCTTAGGCGCTAGACATCAGTCAATGCGCTTGCAACCGTGATGCGGCTCAAATCAAGACTGGGCACGCGCCTGGTTACGCAGGGCTTTAACCTGGTCGTGGTTGCGCTGCACGCCGTGGAACTGGCGCTCCACCAGGTCACGAATACCCAGCAGGTTGTGCTGATTGATCTTCTCGATCGCTTCCTTGTAAGCCTTCAGTGCGTGGTCTTCACCGCGCTCGGCCTCGTTCAGTACCGCTTCTTCGTCCTTGCCGGTCACCATCGACTTCACGTCGACCCAACCGCGGTGCATTGCACCGGCCACACTGCCGGATTCTTTTGGCTCGCCACCCAGGGCACGCACGGCGGTTTTCAGTTCTTCAGCGGCGGTACCGCAATCAACGGCACGCTTGGCGAACAACGCCTTGAGTTCAGGGTGCTTGATGTCTTCAGCGCATTCCTTGAAACCCTTTTGGCCGTCAATGCTGGTTTCGATCAGGTCGTTCAATACCGAGATGGATTCTTTATTGATGTCAGTCATTTTTCAATTCCTTATGTGGGTTGAGGAAGGTTGCTTTAATGATTGCAGCGCCCGTGCCAGGTTTTGAAAAACTATTTAACCTTTATATTTCAAAGACTTACGATTTATTGAACCATCTGTATGTACGTTATTTGCATGATCTGTCATTTGGCCTTCGTGCAGAATGCCTGTATTTTCCCAACTACCGACCCGCACGCTTGAAGCCCATGAACCCCGAAAAACTCGAATTGCTGATCACCCGCCAAATGCCCTTCGGCAAATACAAAGGGCGGATCATCGCTGACCTGCCCGGCCCCTACCTGAATTGGTTCGCCCGCGAGGGTTTTCCCCACGGCGAACTGGGTGGCTTGCTGGCACTGATGCAGGAAATCGACCACAACGGCCTGGCCGAATTGCTCGAACCGCTACGCGTAAAACACGGTAAACCCGCCCCTCGCCATTAACTAAGAGCCGCCCGATGCCAAGGAATGCAGACAACGAACTTCACTGGCAGGCCATTGCCCAGCGCTACGAGCCGGAGCCAGGCCCGATCAATCTGGAAAACGGTTACTTCGGACGCATGAGCCGTGCAGTCCAGGCGCAGTACCTGGAGCATGTTGCGTTTATCAACCGCAGCAACTCGGTGTATGTGCGCCAGCGTTTCGAGCAGGGAGAAAATCTGCAGATTCGCCGCCAGCTGGCCGGCTTGATCGATGCAGACCCGGACTCGCTGGCCTTCACCCGCAACGCCACCGAAGCCTTGCAGTCGCTGATCCGCAACTACAACCGCCTGCAGCCGGGCGATCAGGTGCTGATCAGTGATCTGGAGTACGACACGGTCAAAGGCGCGATGCGCTGGCTGGCCGGCGTGCGCGGGGTGGAGGTCGTCGAAATTACCCACACTCACCCAGCCAGTTTCGACAGCCTGCTTCAGACGTATCGCGATGCCTTCGTTCAATACCCGCGCTTGAAGCTGATGGCGCTGACCCATGTCACCCATCGCACTGGCCTGGTGATGCCGGTGGCGGCAATCGCCAGGGCGGCGCGTGAACGCGATGTCGACGTGATCCTCGATGGCGCCCACGCCCTGGGCCAGATCGACTTCAACCTTGCCGAACTGGGCATTCAGTTCGCCGGCTTCAACCTGCACAAATGGATTGGGGCACCGCTGACCCTGGGCTTTCTGTATATCGCCCCGGAGCGCCTGGCGGATATCGACCCGGACATGGGTGAATTCCACTACCCCACCACCGACGTGCGTGCGCGAACGTCCTACAGCACGCCGAACTTTCCGGCGCTGATGAGCCTGCCCTTGGTGTTTGAAGAGCATCGCCAATTGGGGGGTGCGGCGGCCAAGGGGGCGCGGGTGAACTACCTGCGCGATCTTTGGGTGAGCCAGGTGCGGCCGCTACCGGGGATTGAAGTGCTGACTTCGGATGATCCGCGCCTGTATTGCGGGATCACGGCGTTCAAGTTCGCTGGTCGCGATCAGCAGGTGATGGTCGACCGGTTGCTCAAAGAGTATGACGTGTTCACCACGACCCGCTCAGGGGCAGCGTTTGGCACGTGTATTCGGGTGACACCGGGGTTGATGACTACGGCTACGGAGATCAATGTGTTGGTGCACGCGATTACCCAGCTCAACACAGATTGAAATGTGGGAGGGGGCTTGCTCCCGATGGCGGTGTATCAGTCACCAAATGTATTGACTGAACCACTGCTATCGGGGGCAAGCCCCCTCCCACATTAGACTGTGTGGTGGTCTTGATTTCCACAGGCAAAAAAAAGCGGTCCGCCGACCAAGCGCACCGCAAAAATGCCGTTAAGCACAGCAACAACGATTCGGTAAATCAGATCAGTCCAGCAGCGCCAGCGCCTCGGCGGTGACTTCCTGGATGCGCGCCCAGTCGCCGTTCCTGACCCACTCAGGATCAAGCATCCAGCTACCGCCCACGCACATCACGTTTTTCAACGCCATGTAGCTTTTGATATTGGCCGGGCCGACGCCGCCGGTCGGGCAGAATTTCACTTCGCCGAACGGGCCGCCCAAGGCCTTGATCGCCGCTACGCCGCCGCTGACTTCGGCCGGGAACAGCTTGAAGCGGCGATAGCCCAGGCCATAGCCTTCCATGATGCCGGAGGCGTTGCTGATGCCGGGCAGCAGCGGGATCGGGCTGTGCACCGAGGCTTCCAGCAGATCGCGGGTGATGCCGGGGGTGACGATGAATTGCGAACCGGCCACCTCAGCGGCTTCAAGCATATGGCGGTCCAGCACGGTGCCGGCACCGGTGCACAGTTCAGGGCGCTGCTCGCGCAGCACCTGAATGGCCTTGAGGCCGAACTCGGAACGCAGGGTCACTTCCAGGGCGGTCAGGCCACCGGCGGCCAGGGCATCGGCGAGCGGCAGGATGTCCTGTTCGCGAGCGATGGTGATCACCGGCAGAATCCGCGCCTTGGCGCAGAGGCTGTCGATCAGGGCAACTTTATCCGCCATGGACACGGTCGGTTGAGGGCTTTTCATAGCGGCTGATCCTTGGCTCATGGGCACCAGTAAATCTCTAGAGTAGGTTGCAAAAACGCGCGAATCGGCATGGCAGCAACATCGTCACTGGCCAGGGCCGCGCTCAAGGTGGTCAATTTCGAACTCCCGGAAATCGACAGCACGGTGTAGTGGGCCGTGGCCAGTAAGGCGCGACTCATGGTCAGGCGCTGGTGCGGCACGGTCGGCGCCAGCATGGGCCAGCAACGACGGGTACCGTCGGCCTGCAACGCTTGGGCGAGGTTCGGGCTGTTGGGGAACAGCGAGGCGGTGTGACCGTCATCGCCCATGCCCAGCACCAGCACATCAATCGCTGGCAGCTCGGCCAGCAGGCGATCAGCCTGCTCGGCCGCGTCTTCGAGGTTGGCTGCGGCGCTGTACAGGCTCAAAAACTTTGCCTTGGCCGCCGGGCCTTGCAGCAGGTGCTGCTTCAACAGGCCGGCATTGCTGTCGGCGTGCTCAACCGGCACCCAGCGCTCGTCGGCCAGGGTGACGGTGACCTTTGACCAGTCCAGGGCCTGCCTGGCCAGGTTCTGGAAGAACGCCACGGGACTGCGGCCACCGGACACCACCAGGGTCGCCGCGCCACGGGCACTGATGGCCGCGCGCAGTTGTTCGGCCACGTCATTGGCCAGGCCGTCCGCCAACTGCACGGGCGTGCGGTACTCATGGGCAGTGACGCCCTGAGGCAGTTTCAATTCAGATATCGCCATACCACGACCTCCCATCCCGCGTGATCAGTGCAATCGAGCTCATCGGCCCCCAGGAACCCGCCGCATACGGCTTGGGCGCATCACCGGATTTTTTCCACCCGGCGATCAACTGGTCACACCACTTCCACGCGGCTTCGATTTCATCTTTGCGAACAAACAGGTTCTGATTGCCGCGCATGACTTCCAGCAACAGCCGCTCGTAGGCATCGGGAATCCGTGCGCTGCGATAGGTGTCGGAAAAATTCAGTTGCAGCGGACCACTGCGCAGTTGCATGCCCTTGTCCAGGCCCTGCTCCTTGGTCATCACGCGCAAGGAAATACCTTCGTCCGGCTGCAGGCGGATGATCAACTTGTTGCTGATCTGCAGGCGCTGCTCGGGGGCGAAAATATAGTGGGACGGTTCCTTGAAGTGGATGACGATCTGCGACAGCTTTTGCGGCATGCGCTTGCCAGTACGCAGGTAGAACGGCACCCCGGCCCAACGCCAGTTACGGATATCGGCCCGCAGGGCGACGAAGGTCTCGGTGTCGCTCTGGGTGTTGGAGTTCTCTTCTTCCAGGTACCCCGGCACGGCTTTACCGGCGCTGTAGCCGGCAATGTACTGGCCGCGCACCACCTGGGTGGTCAGGCCTTCCGGGCTGATCGGCGCCAGGGCCTTGAGTACCTTGACCTTCTCGTCACGGATGCTGTCGGCGGATAGGTCGGCCGGCGGGTCCATGGCGATCAGGCACAGCAACTGCAGCAGGTGGTTCTGGATCATGTCGCGCAGTTGGCCGGCCTTGTCGAAGTAACCCCAACGGCCCTCGATACCCACCTGCTCGGCCACGGTGATTTCCACGTGGGAAATGTAGTTCTGGTTCCATTGGGTTTCGAACAGGCTGTTGGCGAAACGCAAGGCGATCAGGTTCTGGACGGTTTCCTTGCCCAGGTAGTGGTCGATACGGTAGGTGCGGTTTTCCGGGAAAAACTGCGCGACGGCGTCATTGACCTTACGCGAGGATTCCAGGTCAGAACCAATCGGCTTTTCCAGCACCACGCGGGTGTTTTCCGCCAGGCCGACCTTCGACAGGTTTTCGCAGATCGCGCCATACACGGCGGCCGGAGTGGCGAAGTAGGCAATGAGGCGCTGCTCGCTACCGACCTTTTCGGCAAGGCCGACGTAGTCGTCGGCCTTCATGAAGTCGACATGCACATAGGCCAGGCGAGCGAGGAAACGCTGGGCCACGGCTTCGTCCAGCTCCTTGCCAACGTATTTGCGCAGTTCTTTTTCGATATGGGCCAGGTGCTGCTGCTCGGAACCGGCTTCGCGGGCCAGGGCCAGGATGCGCGTATCCTCGTGCAGGAGGCCTGCGCCATCGAGCTGATAGAGGGCAGGAAATAACTTGCGTAGCGCCAGATCACCCAAGGCGCCAAACAGGGCAAAGGTGCAGGGTTCCACGGTTATCGAAGGCATGATGTTTGTTCTTTTATCAAGTTAAGCTACAAATACCTTTTTTCAAGGCATCACTCAAGGAAAAATGTAGTAATAACCACAACATTTTCCGCAAATACGCATTGCGAGTGGTGGTGTTCAGCTACCCTCAGTAGGATAGGCCACCGCGAAAAGCCACTCATCGATTGGTTACCGCCTTTTTATTTGCATCGTCGCCCGAAGGAAAGACTGAATGGACCGCGTGCGAAATCTTCTGGAACAGATCCGGAACCGCCTCGAAGAATTGAACAAGGCCGAACGCAAGGTCGCCGAAGTGATCCTGCTCAACCCGCAGCAGGCCACGCGCTTCTCGATCGCTGCCCTTGCCCAGGCCGCCTCGGTCAGTGAACCGACGGTCAACCGTTTCTGCCGTTCGTTCGGCGTCAGCGGTTACCCTGAACTTAAATTGCAGTTGGCGCAAAGCCTGGCCAGTGGTGCGGCGTATGTCAGCCGCGCCGTGGAAGCCGATGATAACCCGGAGGCCTACACCCAGAAGATCTTTGGCAGTGCCATTGCGTCCCTGGACAGCGCCTGCCAGGCCCTCGACCCTGCGCTGATCAGCAAGGCCGTTGACTTGCTGATCCAGGCGCGGCAGATCCACTTCTTCGGCCTGGGCGCCTCGGCACCGGTGGCCATGGATGCGCTGCATAAGTTCTTCCGCTTCAACCTGGCGGTCACCGCCCACGCCGACGTATTGATGCAACGCATGATCGCCTCGGTGGCGCATACGGGTGAATTGTTCGTGATCATTTCCTACACCGGGCGTACCCGTGAGTTGGTGGAAGTGGCGCGTATCGCGCGGGAAAACGGCGCGTCGGTGCTGGGCGTGACGGCAGAGAACTCGCCGCTGGCCAAGGCCAGCACCGTGAGCCTGAATATTCCGCTGCCGGAAGACACCGACATCTACATGCCAATGACCTCGCGGATCATTCAACTGACGGTGCTGGATGTGCTGGCGACCGGCATGACGTTGCGCCGCGGGGTGGATTTCCAGCCGCACTTGCGCAAGATCAAAGAGAGCTTGAATGACAGCCGGTATCCGGTGGGGGATGAGTTCAACTGAGCCAGCGTGCTTGTGTGCTGGATGTACTGGCCTCATCGGGGGCAAGCCCCCTCCCACATGGGTTCTTTGTGATTCTCACAGTCGGTTAACACTGAAGATCAAATGTGGGAGGGGGCTTGCCCCCGATGAGGCCATCAGCCACACCGCTAAACCCCAGCCCTCGCCTGCAGACTCAAGTGCGCCCTCTCCCCCGGCGCCAGGCTCGCGCCGGCCATCGCCGACTCCACGCACACAAACCCCGACGCCTCGTTGAAGCTTACGCCCAGCAACGGCCGGCTGCCGGGGTGCCACACCACGGTATCGGCGCTGTCGCCGGTGTCGATGCACAGTTCACGCTGCCAGGCGTGGTCCTTGAGGTGTAACTCACCCTCATGCTGGAACACCCGCTGGCAGCCGCCATCCACACGCAGTTCGCCTTCCTGCTGGCAAGCCTGACGGTTGAGCTGGTCATAACCTTGCGCTCCGTCGAGCCCAGACAGCGCTACCTCATCAACGTGACCAATACGCCAGTAGGCATGCAAAGCATGGCTCAGCTGGCACGGCAGTTCATCCTGATGCTCGGTGCTCAGGCGCAGCTCCAGGGTTTCGCCCAGATGCGCATGCAGGTCCACCTGCCAGTCGCACAACTGCAACTGCCAGTGCAGGCGCACGCCATCGTCATCGGTGCTGCTGTCGAGCAGTTTCCAGTCGATCAAGCGTGCCCAGCCATGGGACGGCCAGGCGTTTTCGCTGGGGTGACGGCCATACCAAGGCCAGCACACCGGAACCCCACCACGGATGGCACCGACTTGCGGCCATTTGGCCGCGCACCACAACCAGGGTTTCTGGCCGGTGGGCTGAAAATGCAGCAACTGAGCGCCCTGGCGACTGAACACCGCCTGGCACAGCGGATGGTCGATCACCAACACATCGCGCATCTGAAAGCGCTCCCAGGCGAACACCGGACGCTCGCGCAAGGACTTGAAAAAGCGTTGCAGTGGTTGCTCATGCATGTGCCACGGTCCTGAATATCACAGTGCAACCCAAAAAAAAGCGGATAGCCATGGCTACCCGCAAAATGCGCACAGAGAGAAGGAGCTTATCGCAACAGCGTTAGAACGTAGACTGAATTTTCAGGCCCGCTACCAGCGCGTTGTCGACTTTGTCCACGCCACCCGGCTGGACAACGTATTGCAGGTTAGGACGCACGGTCAGCCAGTTGGTGACGTGGAAACCGTAGTTGAGTTCGACGTTGTACTCGGTCTCGCGAATCGGCGTGTAGAGCGGGTTGTCGTAGTCGCTGACACCATTGGCGGCGTTGAGCAGCTCGGAGTTCTTTTTCACGTCATCGTTGACGTGCAGGCGAGCGACACCAATGCCGACGTCGTCTTTTGGACGCGCGTCGAATGGGCCCTTGTACACCAGCATCAAGGACTGGTAGTTGTCGACCAGGTTGGTTTCCTTGTCGTGGAAGGTCGCGTTGGCGGCAATGTTCAGGCCGCGTGTAGCGTCGCCGTTATGCGTGGTGAGTTGCTGTTGCGCAACGAACCAGTAGCCTTTCTTGCTGCTGCGGGTACGGTAGGCGGCGCCAGTGGTAGCGGCGTCGTTGCCGTTGATGTCTTCACGCACGTCAGAGGCATCGGCGGCGCTTTTGTAGTAACCCACACGGTATTCGCCCGGCAGGTTGTTGACCTTCGGCGACCAGACCAACTCCACCGGAATCACGGTGCCTTTGGTACCGCTGCCGCTGAGTTTGAAGCCGTTGCCGTGCTCCAGCTGCGACGGGTTCTGGTTGTAGGCACCGATCTGCGCATACAGCTCAGGCGTGATGTTGTACTTCACGCGGATAGCCGCCTGGCTGACGGGCCAGTTGTACCAGGTGTTTACGTAGTTACCCACCTGGGAGCCACAGAACGACAGGTTCTGGAAGTCGCACGGGAAGGTGTTGAAGTCTTCGCCTTCACCGAAGTAGCCGAGTTTGACGTCCAACTTGTTGTCGAACATCTGATGCTGAACCCAGAACTGGGTCAGGCGCACCATGTGGCCACGGCCATACACTTCCTGGGACGAGCTCAGGGTGCCGGCACGCGGGTCGCCGATACGGTCGTTGGAGATGTTCTGGCCATTACGGTTGGTGAACTGGATCTTGGCCTGGGTGTTATCCCAGCCCCACAGCTTTTGCAGGTCCAGTGCCACGCCCAGACCGAACTGGTCGGAGTAACGACCAGTCTTGTCGTCGTTGTAGCCACCGTGGGCGTTGTAGCCCATTTCCCCAACGTAGTCGGCCTTGATGTCGATACCTTGCTCGATCAGCTTGGTACGCTCGCCGCCCCAATCGCCGGTCATCCACTTGGAATCGGCGCTGAACGCATCGGCCGCCATCGCATTGGCGGACAATACAAGGGCTGCTGCCGCTGACAGTTGGCAGAGCAGCCGGGTGTTGTTGTGTTGCTTTTTCATCCCTACATCCTCGTCTTTATTGTTATTAAACTGTTTTTATCTAACGCGGGTTACATTTTTTAATTAAAACAACAACTTAAATCCTAATCAAATCCCTGTAGGAGCGAGCTTGCTCGCGAAAAATCCGAGAGCGCCACTCTCAACCAGGAGCGCTGCGTCATCGTTAACGACCTTCGCGAGCAAGCTCGCTCCTACAGATGCTTCAACGGCCTTTGAACTGGGCCACGTTGTCGGCATGCCCCTGCGCCGGCAATGAAGCAGCGCTGCCCAATCGCTCACCGGTCTTGGCATCGAACAGCAATACCTTGGCCGGGTCGAACTGCAGGGTCAGGGTCTCGCCAACCTGCGGTGCCACGTCCGGCGCCAAACG
The DNA here is from genome assembly GCF_003851685.1 of Pseudomonas sp. R5-89-07. Lineage (NCBI taxonomy): Bacteria > Pseudomonadati > Pseudomonadota > Gammaproteobacteria > Pseudomonadales > Pseudomonadaceae > Pseudomonas > Pseudomonas sp. R5-89-07. The sequence continues at coordinate 4,643,414 of NZ_CP027727.1, forward strand.
GCAGCAGACCTTGGTGTCATTGAGCTGCACGAACACCAGGGTGTCCGGGCCGGTCGGCTCGGTCACCTGGACTTCGGCGCGAATGCTCGAAGCACCGTTGCCCTCGCCTACCGCCAGCACGATCTGCTCCGGGCGCAGGCCCAGGATCACATCGCGGTCTTCCAACCCAGCGTCATTCATGCTCAGCGGCAGCTCGCAACGGGCCTGGCCGCTGTCGAGCAGCGCCACCAGGCGACCGTCCTTGCGTTGCAGGCGCAAAGGTACGAAGTTCATGGGAGGTGAACCGATAAAGCTTGCCACAAACAAGTTGGCCGGGTCGTTGTAAATTTCTTTCGGCGTACCAAATTGTTGGATGATGCCGTCCTTCATCACCGCCACTTTGTCACCCAGGGTCATCGCTTCGATCTGGTCGTGGGTCACGTAGACGGTGGTGGTCTTCAGGCGCTGGTGCATCAGCTTCATTTCGGTGCGCATCTCGACGCGCAGCTTGGCGTCGAGGTTCGACAACGGCTCGTCGAACAGGTAGATCTTCGGCCGACGCGCCAAGGCCCGGCCCATGGCCACGCGCTGTTGCTGGCCGCCAGAAAGCTGGCCCGGCTTGCGGTTGAGCAGGTGCTCGATCTGCAGCAGCTTGGCCACGCGCGCCACTTCGGCGTCGATGTCGGCCTGGGGCATCTTGCGGATCTTCAGGCCGAACTCGATGTTCTCGCGCACGCTCATGGTCGGGTAAAGCGCGTAGGACTGGAACACCATGGCGATGTCACGGTCCTTGGGGCTCATGCCGCTCACGTCCTGATCACCGATCATGATCGCGCCGCCGGAGATGGTCTCAAGGCCGGCGATGCAGTTCATCAGCGTGGACTTGCCGCAACCCGAAGGGCCGACCAGGATCAGGAATTCACCTTCCTTGATCGACAGTTCGATGTTCTTCAAGGTGTCGGGCAGGCCGGCGCCATAGGTCTTGTTTACATTGCGAAGTTCAAGCGTAGCCATGATTACCCCTTGACCGCGCCGGCCGTAAGGCCGCGCACGAAATACTTGCCTGCGATCACATAGACCAGCAGGGTCGGCAGCCCGGCGATCATCGCCGCCGCCATATCCACGTTATATTCCTTGGCCCCGGTACTGGTGTTGACCAGGTTGTTCAGCGCCACCGTGATGGGCTGGGAGTCGCCGCTGGAGAACACCACACCGAACAGGAAGTCGTTCCAGATCTGGGTGAACTGCCAGATCAGGCAGACCATGATGATCGGCGTCGACATCGGCAGAATGATCTGGCGGAAGATGGTGAAGAAACCGGCACCGTCCAGGCGAGCCGCCTTGATCAGCGCATCCGGAATGCTTACGTAGTAGTTACGGAAGAACAGCGTGGTGAACGCCAGGCCGTAGACCACGTGCACGAAGACCAGGCCGGTGGTGGTGCTGGCCAGGCCCATCTTGCCGAGGGTGAACGACGCTGGCAGCAACACGGTCTGGAACGGCAGGAAGCAGCCGAACAGCAACAGGCCGAAGAACAGCTGCGAACCGCGAAAGCGCCAGAACGACAGCACGTAGCCGTTCAACGCACCGATGGCCGTGGAGATCAGCACAGCCGGCACGGTGATCTTGAGCGAGTTCCAGAAGTAACCGTCAACGGTGGCCCAGGCCTTGACCCAGCCGATGCCGCTGAACACGGTCGGCCAGCTCAGCAGGTTGCCGTTGCTGATGTCTTCCGGGGTCTTGAAGCTGGTGAGCAGCATCACCACCAGCGGCACCAGATACAGCAGCACCGCGAGGATCAGCACCGCGTAGATCGCGATGCGACTCAGGCTGATGGCGGGTTTGGCGGCGAGACTAGTCATTGCGCTTGGTCCTCAGCTCGGAATACAGGTAGGGCACGATGATCGCAAGGATCGCACCGAGCATCAGGATTGCACTGGCCGAGCCCATGCCCATCTGGCCGCGACTGAAGGTGAACGAGTACATGAACATGGCCGGCAAGTCGGACGAATAGCCCGGGCCGCCTGCGGTCATCGCCGCCACCAGGTCGAAGCTCTTGATCGCAATGTGCGCCAGGATCATCACCGCACTGAAGAACACCGGACGCAGGCTTGGCAGCACCACACTCCAGTAGATGCGCGGCAGGCTCGCGCCGTCGATCTGCGCGGCGCGGATGATCGACTGATCAACCCCACGCAGGCCCGCCAGGAACATCGCCATGATAAAGCCCGAGGCTTGCCATACGGCGGCGATGACCAGGCAGTAGACCACGCGGTCGGGGTCGATCAGCCAGTCGAGACGGAAGCCTTCCCAGCCCCAATCACGCAATAATTTGTCCAGGCCCATACCCGGGTTGAGCAGCCATTTCCAGGCGGTACCGGTGACGATCATCGAGAGCGCCATCGGGTACAGGTAAATGGTGCGAATGAAACCTTCGCGACGGATTTTCTGGTCGAGGAAAATCGCCAGCATCACGCCGATCACCAGGGTGATCCCGATGAACATCCCGCCGAAAACGGCCAGGTTCTTGCTCGCGACCCACCAGCGATCGTTGTCGAACAACCGCTCGTATTGCGCAAGGCCAGCCCACTTGTAGCTGGGCAGGAACGTGGAAGTGGTGAACGACAGCACGAACGTCCACAGGATGTAGCCATAAAAGCCCACCAGCACGATGAACATGCTCGGCGCCAGCACCAGTTTAGGGAGCCAGCGCTGCAGTGCATCGAACGGCGAGGCCTTGCTGAACACAGCAACAGAACTCATGGGAAAATCCAGTACAGGAAAAGGACTAGCAGGTGAACCGACCCTTGTAGGAGCGAGGCGGGCGGCGAGCCCTTGCTTGCGAAGGCCTTCAACGATTTCGCGCTCATACAGGATAAACGCGGTCACTTTGAGATTTTCGCGAGCAAGCTCGCTCCTACAGGTGCTCGGCGTTACTTGGCCGACTTGATCGCAGCGCCAAGTTTCTTGGCAGTGTCGGCCGGGTCGGCTTTCGGATCGTTCATGTAGTTGGTAACCACGTCAAAGAACGCACCTTGTACCGCCAGGGTGGTGGCCATGTTGTGCGCCATGCTTGGCTGCAGGCCGCCGGTCTTGGCGTCGGCGAGGAAATCCTTGGCCGCGGTCTGGGCGCACGAGTCGAAGCCGTACGAATCCATTTTGTTCAGCATGTCGTTACGCACCGGGATCGAACCCTTGTTGATGCTGAAGACCTTCTGGAAGTTTTCACCCAGCACGACTTTGGCGATGTCCTGCTGGCCAGCCGCGGTGCCTTTGTCTTTCTGCTTGAACACCGCCAGGGAGTCGATGTTGTAGGTAAAGGCTTTGTCGGTGCCCGGGAAGGCTACGCACTCGTAGTCCTTGCCGGCGACTTTCTTGGCGGCGGTCCATTCGGACTTGGCCCAGTCACCCATGATCTGCATGCCGGCCTTGCCGTTGATGACTTTACCGGCTTCCAGGTTCCAGTCCTGGCCTTTGCCGTCAACGTCCATATAGGTCGCGACTTTCTTAAGCTCGGTCAGGGCCTTGACCATTTCCGGGCCGGTCAGGGCGGCGTTATCCAGGTCGACCAGGGCTTTCTTGTAGCCATCGGCCCCCATCACCGAGAGCACCACCGCTTCGAACACGGTGCTGTCCTGCCAAGGCTGGCCGCCGTGAGCGAGGGCAATGAAGCCTGCCGCTTTGAGCTTGTCGCCGGCGGCGTAGAATTCTTCGAGGGTAGTTGGGTTCTTGGTGATGCCGGCTTTCTTGAAGACTTCCGGGTTGATCCAGAGCCAGTTCACGCGGTGGATGTTGACCGGTACGGCAACGTAGTCACCGTCGTACTTCACGGTGTCGGAGACTTTCTTGTCGAGCAGCGAATCCCACTTTTCTTCTTTGGCGACGTCCTTGAGCACGTCGGTGTCGAGCAGGCCGGTGGACGCCCATTCCTGGATGTCGGGGCCTTTGATCTGGGCAACGCCTGGCGGGTTACCGGCGACCGCGCGGCTTTTCAGCACGGTCATGGCCGTGGCGCCACCGCCACCTGCGACCGCACCGTCTTTCCAGGTGAAGCCGTCTTTCTCAACTTGGGCCTTCAGGACATCCACTGCTGCCTTTTCACCGCCGGAGGTCCACCAATGCACCACTTCAACCGTACCTTTGGAGTCGGCGGCAAATGCACTGAGGGGAAACATCGAGGCAATGGAAATAGCAACGGCGAGGCGATTAATCGCGTTCATCTGAGTACCTTTTCTTGTTGTTATGCATGCAAGTCTAGAGCTTGCGCTGCACGGAGTTTAAACAGGGATTTTCCGGGCGCAGGTAACAAAGGGACGCACAAATGTCACCACTTGGTGACATAGCGTCCGCTGCCCAATGCACTGGCCAGGCTGGGTGCCAAGGGTAACGCAGGCAGCACTACCGCTTGCCAGGCATGGTACAGGTCCGGCTTGCCGCCCCAGATCTTGCTGCTGGGTTGGTTGTGCGGGCTGAGTTCGTGATGCCAACTGCCATGGAGTCGGTCAATGAAGTGGGTTTCGCAAAATTCCCAGAACCGCCGATACCAGATTTCGTAATGCAACTGGCCGGTACGCTTGAGCAGCGCCTGGGCAGCGGCGCTGGCTTCGGCATGGGTCCAGTGCAGGCGTTCACGCACCACCGGGCGCTGGCTCCAATCCAGGGTATAAACAATGCCCGGCGCACCATCCACTGCCCAGGCATAGTCACAGGCACTGGCAAACAGCCCTTGGGCGTCGGTCACCAACCAGTCTGGCGTGGGCAGCCCGGCTTGCAGGCGCGCAGCCTCCAGGTGCAGCACCAGCCGCGCCCATTCGAAGCCATGGCCGGGGGTGATGCCATAGGGACGGAAACCGTCGGCGGGGTTGTCTTCGTTGTAACCGAGCACCGGCTGCCACTGGGCGTCGAAGTGCTCGATCACCATGAAGCGGTTACCGGCGGCATGGGCATGGATGACCCGTTCGACGATACGCAACGCGCGGTCCAGCCAGCGCGTGTCACCCGTGACATCGGCCAGGGCGAGGAACGCTTCGGTGGCGTGCATGTTGCTGTTGGCGCCGCGGTAGGCTTCGACGCCGCTCCAATCCTGGGCGAAGGATTCGAGCATCACGCCTTCCTCCTCACTCCAGAAGAACTGGTCGATGATATGGATCGCATCGTTGAGCAGGGTTTGCGCGCCGGGTGCGCCGGCCACCACCGCCGAGCTGGCGGCCAGGGCGACGAACGCATGCAGGTAAGCGGCCTTGCCGGTGTTGCCATCGATGGCCTCGGGCGCGGCGAACCAGCCACCGTGTTCGCTATCGTGCAACGGGCCACTCAGGGCGGCGACGCCGTGCGCGACCAGCTCGGCATAACCGGGCAAGCCCATGGCATGGGCCATGGCAAAGCTGTGGGTCATGCGGGCAGTGTTCATGGTTTCAGCGTGGGCATCCGCCGGGAGCTGACCTGTATCGTCGAGGTTGCCAAAGCCGTGCGGCAGGCGGGAAGCCTTGGCAAACGAGAGCAGGCGCTGGCCTTCGGCAGCGAGCCAGCCGTGATGGGCAGGTGCGTTCAGCCAACTGCTGGCGGGCAGTGGTTGCATGGTCATGGGTGGCCCTTGTTATTTTTTATGGGTGACCGGAGTCTAAACAAGGGCATGGGAGCGGCAAGTAACGAAGGCGAAGATAAATGTCACCAGATGGTGACATTTTGCGATTTATGTCATTGACCCGGCGTAGCCGCCCCCGGCGCATTGAGACGTTGATTCAGGTTCTGCACCTGGCTCTGCAGGGTGGTGATATTGCGCGTGGTCTGGATGCGGAACACGTCGAACTCTTTATTGGTTGGCGCATCAGCGTTGGCTGGCTGGTTTTCCTGTGCGCTCTTTAGCACCAGCAGATCCTGCTCGATTCGAGCGATGGCCGCCGTCGGATTTCCCTGTTTCTTCAACGCCGCCACATCCTCAGCAAGGCCCTTGGTCTCGCCTTGTGCCGCCTTGAGTGTGGCGACCGCATCGGTCAACGCCTGCACCTGGCCCTGCAATTTGGCATTCGCGTTCGTCAGCTCGGTGGTGCTGGCGCTCATCTGTGCCAGGCGCTGATCCAGCTCGGTGGCTTGCCCGACCACGCCCGATTGCTGCTTGCCCTGCTCGAGCAACTGGGCTTTCAACTGTTCGATCTGCAGTTTCAGCGCTTCGCTGCCGTTGTTCACGTTGGCTTCGCTGGCCACGAACTTGCCGGAAATATCCTGCAGGCGCCCCGCCGCTTCTTCGCTGATACGCGCAAAGCTTTCCTGGGTGGCGACCAGTTGCTGGCCCATCAGGGAAATCTGCTGGAAGCTCCACCAGGCAAGGCCGGCAAAGGCAATCAGCAATGCGCCGACCAGGGCCCATAACGGCCCGGTGTTGGCCTTTTTCAGCTTGACCACAGGCGTGGCGCGCGAGCGCACCGAAGTGGCGGCTGTCGGCACGAAATCATCATCGTCCCCAAGATCGGCCCGCAGGCTGGGAACGTTGTCGAAATCGTCTTTAGCATCGTTACGCATGAATCTACCCTGAATCAATGAGATGGCCCGTTGAGAAGCCGAGCGGCGGGAGTATAAACCCTGCTCCCGGCGCATGGGTCGACACGCAACCCTCCATTCGGTTCCCGATGTGTTGCCAGGTATGAGCTTACTGCTGGCCCAGGTCTTGGGCCTTCCACCATGTGCAGAACTCGTCGAGGGCGCTCCACAGGCTGACCTTGGGGTCGTAATCGAGATAATGCCGTGCCCGGCTGATGTCGAGGGTGAAATCTTTGTTCATCACCTGCATGCCCAGGCGCGACAACGATGGCTCCGGCCTGCCCGGCCACATCGCGCAAAACGCCTCGTTCAACGCCGCCACGCTGTAGGACAAGCCGTAGGACCGATAGCGAGTGACCTGCGGCAGGTCCATTTGTCGCATCACGTAGTTGACCACATCCCACACCGGCACCGGCGTGCCATTGCTGATGTTGTAGGCCTTGCCCAACGCCGAACCCGGCGCCAGCAGGCTGCTGAGCAACGCCTCGTTAAGGTTGTGCACGCTGGTGAAGTCGACCTTGTTAAGGCCATCACCCACGATGGCCAGGCGGTTCTTGCGCTGCATCTTCAACAGGCGCGGGAAGATGCTCATGTCGCCGGCACCGGTGACGAAACGCGGGCGCAGGGCCAGCACTTCCAGGCCGAACTCCTGAGCACCGAACACCTTCTGCTCGGCCAGGTACTTGGTCGCGGCGTAAGGGTGTTTGAAACGTTTGGGCACTTGCTCTTCGGTCAGCCCCAGGTGGTCGCGCCCATCAAAGTAGATGGAGGGTGACGACAGGTGCACCAAGCGCCCGACCCGCTGCTTGAGGCACGCTTCGACGACGTTCTCGGTGACCAGCACGTTACCTTGATGAAAATCCTGATACTTGCCCCACAGCCCCACGGCTCCGGCGCAATGCACCACGGCTTCGACGTCACGGCACAGGTCGCGCACCAGGTCGGCATCGTTCAGATCACCCTGGATAAACTCGGCACCGCGGCGCACCAGGTGTTCCACACCTTCGGCACGTCGCCCGTTGACCCGCACGTCCAGGCCCTGCTCCAGGGCGAAACGCGCAAAGCGCCCGCCGATGAAGCCGCTTGCGCCGGTGACCAGAATTTTCATGCATTACCCCATGTTCTTTCGTTTTTCATCGCTGTTGCCTTGACGCCCGCCATCACTCCAACGGCACCAACCATTGCCCACAGACGTGCGCCAGATGCTCGGTCAACAGGCCCAACAGTTGCCCGCCACTGCGCCAATGATGCCAGTACAACGGCACGTCGATGGGCTTATCTGGCAGCAATTCGACTAACAAGCCGGTTTGCAGCTGCTCGCGCACCTGCAATTCGGGCACCAGGCCCCAGCCCAGGCCGGCTTCCGCCAGGCGAATAAAGCCTTCGGACGACGGGCATAAATGGTGCTCGAAACCACCGCTCACCCCGAGCGAAGCCAGGTACCGGTGTTGCAGGAAATCATCCGGCCCGAACACCAGCGCCGGCGTACTGGCCAATTGATTAGCCTGCACGCCGCCTGGAAAGTGCCGCGCTATAAATGCAGGGCTGGCCAATGCACGGTAACGCATGGCACCCAGCGCCAGGCTGCGGGCGCCGGCAACCGGGCGCTCGCTGGCGCAGATACAGGCCGCCACTTCACCGGCGCGCATGCGTTTGAGGCCCACGGTCTGGTCCTCCACCACCAAATCCAGCAGCAAGTGCTGCTCGCCACAGAAATCACTGACCGCCAACGCCCACCAGGTGGCGAGACTGTCGGCGTTCAGCGCGATACGCAAACGCTCGGGCATGCCTTCCTCGTCCAACGCGGGCACTTGGCTTTGCAGGTCGCGCTCCAGCAGACGTACCTGCTGCACATGGTTGAGCAAGCGCCGACCGATATCGGTGGGGGTCGGCGGCGTCGCCCGTACCAGCACCGGTTGGCCGACACGCACCTCCAGCAGCTTGATCCGCTGGGACACCGCCGACTGCGAAAGCCCCAGCACCTGAGCACCGCGCTCGAAGCCGGCCTGTTCCACCACCGCCGCCAGGGCAGAAAGCAATTTATAGTCGAACATCAGTTTCTCTAATGAGCGATCAGCAAGATTGATTTTTCTTATACCGCGCAACCCCAGAGAATAGCCAGCATCGCTTCTCTCTTTAAAAGGAACACTCCATGGCTGGCGAAACCGCCCTGGCAACTCTGTTGCGCAGCATGAGCCCTCATCTGAATGACGGTGACTACGTGTTCTGCACCCTGCCCGATCAGCGCATTCCGGCGGGTTGCGAGGTGATCGGCAGCTTTCGCGAGCAGGAGGGCCTGACGCTGATCCTGGAGCGCCGACACGCCGAGCAGGCCGGCCTGGCCTTCGACTATGTGGCGGCATGGATCACCTTGAATGTGCATTCGGCCCTCGAAGCGGTAGGCCTGACCGCTGCATTCGCCAGTGCGCTGGGCAAGGCCGGTATCAGTTGCAACGTGATCGCCGGTTATTACCACGACCACCTGTTTGTCGGCCGCGCGGATGCCGAGCGCGCCATGGATGTGTTGCGCCAGCTGGCGACAGACGCGGAGTAAACCCTATGTGGCAAAGCTATCTGAATGGCCTGCTGGTGTCCCTCGGCCTGATCATGGCGATCGGCAGCCAAAATGCTTTTGTCCTGGCGCAAAGCCTGCGCCGTGAACATCACCTGCCGGTGGCCGCGTTGTGCGTGGTGTGTGATGCGTTGCTGGTGGCGGCTGGCGTATTCGGCCTGGCGACAGTATTGGCGCAAAGCCCGCTGCTGCTGGGCGTCGCGCGTTGGGGTGGGGCGGCGTTTCTATTGTGGTACGGCACGCTGGCATTGCGCCGGGCGTTTTCGAAGCAGAGCCTGGAGCAAGGCGCCAACCTCAAGGTGCGCTCATTGCGCGCGGTGTTACTCAGCGCCCTGGCGGTGACGCTGCTCAACCCCCATGTCTATCTGGACACCGTGTTGTTGATCGGCTCACTCGGCGCGCAGCAGGCCGAACCGGGCGCGTATGTAGCCGGCGCCGCCAGCGCTTCGTTGCTGTGGTTCGCAACGCTGGCACTCGGCGCGGCCTGGTTGGCGCCGTGGCTGGCACGGCCGGCGACCTGGCGCCTGCTGGACCTGTTGGTGGCGGTGATGATGTTCAGCGTGGCCTACCAATTAATCAGTGCGCCATGAACTTATTCCAAAAGGCTCTGGAACCTCTATTCCACACAGTTGTTGCGTGGTTTTGCCGCACCCCCGGTGCTATGATCCCGAACTTGCGCCGCAAAGAGTACAGACTCGCCGGCGCTTGTCTGGCCGCCCGTGATCGGCCTTGCGCTCACCGCAACTGACCTGATTAGGAGAATCATCATGGCTTTCGAATTGCCGCCGCTGCCCTACGCACACGATGCCCTGCAGCCGCACATCTCCAAGGAAACCCTGGAGTATCACCACGACAAGCACCACAACACCTATGTCGTGAACCTGAACAACCTGGTGCCTGGCACCGAGTTCGAAGGCAAGACCCTGGAAGAAATCGTCAAGTCTTCTTCGGGCGGTATCTTCAACAACGCCGCTCAGGTCTGGAACCACACGTTCTACTGGAACTGCCTGGCGCCAAACGCTGGCGGTCAACCAACCGGCGCATTGGCTGAAGCCATCAACGCTGCGTTCGGTTCGTTCGACAAGTTCAAGGAAGAGTTCAGCAAGACGTCCATCGGTACCTTCGGTTCCGGTTGGGGCTGGCTGGTGAAAAAAGCTGACGGCTCCCTGGCCCTGGCCAGCACCATCGGCGCAGGCAACCCGCTGACCAACGGCGACACCCCGCTGCTGACCTGCGACGTCTGGGAACACGCCTACTACATCGACTACCGCAACGTGCGCCCTAAGTACGTGGAAGCGTTCTGGAACCTGGTCAACTGGAAGTTCGTGGCTGAGCAGTTTGAAGGCAAGACCTTCACCGCATAAGCGACGCTTGCAGTACAAGGAGCCCGGCGATTGCCGGGCTTTTTTGTGTGCGCTCAACAGCAGGCAAGCGGTCTGGATTCGTGGAACTCGCCGAAGGGAATTTGCCACGCACTGAGTGAGAGGAATAACCCTCTCGAGCTCTTCTGGAGAAAGAATGATGGAAGAAATCGGAAAAGCAGGCGGGCAGATGGCGATGCAACTCATCAGCGGCCTCATGAAAGGTCTCGCCGGTGGTGCTGGTGCTGGCGGTGGTGATGAAGGCGGTGGCGCGAGCGCACCTGGCCGGCCAGGTGAGGACAACATGCCGCCGCCGCCACCAAAGATTGATTTTTCAGTCAGTTGACAAAGGCACTTGCGATGCCAAAAACCATTGGCACGCAGTGCGTGAGTCGACAGTCAGACGGCGGAGCGAATCCGCCGTTTTTTTTGGTTTTTTCTGTGTATCCCGCATCAAGTCGCCTGCCGCTCCAATGTTCCTTTGACTGCCATCACCAGATTGCCAATACTCATGGCATATTGAAGGCCACCCCCGCATTGAGACAAGGAATGCCCCTTTGAAGCTGGAACTCAAAAACAGCTTGTCGGTGAAGTTGCTCCGGGTTGTCTTGCTCTCGGCATTGATCGTGGGCGTGGCATTGAGCGTGGCGCAGATCGTCTTCGATGCCTACAAGACGCGCCAGGCCGTGGCCGGCGATGCCCAACGTATCCTCGACATGTTTCGCGACCCCTCTACCCAGGCTGTCTATAGCCTGGATCGGGAAATGGGCATGCAGGTGATCGAAGGGCTGTTCCAGGATGACGCCGTGCGCGTGGCGTCCATCGGCCATCCCAACGAAACCATGCTCGCGGAAAAAAGCCGCCCGTTGCAGCCATCCTCCAGCCGCTGGCTGACCGACCTGATTCTTGGAAAGGAACGCACCTTCACCACTCCACTGGTCGGCAAGGGCCCCTACAGCGAGTATTACGGCGACCTGAGCATAACCCTCGACACCGCCACCTATGGCGAAGGCTTCCTGGTCAGTTCGGTGATCATCTTTATTGCCGGCGTGCTGCGCGCCCTGGCCATGGGCCTGGTGCTGTACCTGGTGTATCACTGGCTGCTGACCAAACCGCTGTCGCGGATCATCGAGCACCTGACCTCGATCAACCCGGACCGGCCCAGCGAGCATAAGATCCCGCAACTCAAGGGGCATGAGCGTAACGAGCTGGGCCTGTGGATAAACACCGCCAACCAGTTGCTCGAGTCCATCGAACGCAACACCCACCTGCGCCACGAGGCCGAGTCGAGCCTGTTGCGCATGGCCCAGTATGACTTTCTCACCGGCCTGCCGAACCGCCAGAAGCTGCAGGAGCAACTCGACCGGATCCTGACCGATGCCGGCCGTCGCCAGCGCCGTGTGGCGGTGTTGTGCGTGGGGCTGGATGATTTCAAGAGCGTCAACGAACAGTTCACCTACCAGAACGGCGATAAACTGCTGCTGGCCCTGGCCGATCGTTTGCGCGCCCACAGCGGCCGCCTGGGTGCACTCGCCCGTCTGGGTGGCGATCAGTTCGCCCTGGTACAAGCCGATATCGACCAGCCCTACGAAGCCGCCGAGCTGGCGCAAAGTATCCTGGACGATCTGGAAGCGGAATTTGCCCTCGACCAGGACCAGATACGCCTGCGCGCCACCATCGGCATCACCTTGTTCCCGGAAGACGGCGACAGCACAGAAAAATTGCTGCAAAAAGCCGAACAGACCATGACCCTGGCCAAAAGCCGCTCGCGCAACCGTTATCAGTTCTATATCGCCAGCGTCGACAGCGAAATGCGCCGGCGCCGTGAGCTGGAAAAGGACCTGCGCGAGGCCTTGGGCCGTGACCAATTTCACCTGGTGTATCAACCACAAATCAGTTATCGCGACCACCGCGTAGTCGGTGTCGAGGCGTTGATTCGCTGGCAGCACCCGGAACACGGCTTGGTTCCGCCGGACCTGTTCATCCCGCTGGCGGAACAGAATGGCACCATCATTCCCATCGGCGAATGGGTACTGGACCAGGCGTGCCGCCAACTGCGCGAATGGCATGACCTGGGCTTCATCGAGCTGCGCATGGCGGTCAACCTGTCCACCGTGCAGCTGCACCACACCGAGTTGCCGCGAGTGGTCAACAACCTGATGCAGATTTACCGCCTGCCGCCCCGTAGCCTGGAGCTGGAAGTCACCGAAACGGGCCTGATGGAAGACATCAGCACCGCCGCCCAACACCTGCTGAGCCTGCGCCGTTCGGGCGCGTTGATCGCCATCGATGACTTCGGCACCGGGTATTCATCCCTCAGTTACTTGAAAAGCCTGCCGCTGGACAAGATCAAGATCGACAAGAGCTTCGTCCAGGACCTGCTGGACGACGACGATGATGCAACCATCGTGCGGGCCATTATCCAATTGGGCAAAAGCTTGGGCATGCAGGTGATCGCCGAAGGCGTGGAGACCGCCGAGCAAGAGGCCTACATCATTTCCGAGGGCTGTCATGAAGGCCAGGGTTACCACTACAGCAAACCGCTGCAGGCCCGGGAGTTGGCGGCTTTTTTGAAGCAATCGGAACGCAATAACGCGGCGATTCTTTGAGCAAGCCGAACAATACCGAATATTTCCCGCGTATAGGCCTTTACAGAAAATGCAAATCTTTCGCATTATGTCGCAGTTTTGCGCCCGCTCGTGCGCCCTATCAACAACCGAAGCAGGATGTTCGCCATGATTCGTATGCCCCTGGCCACCGCCAGTCTGCTGGCCATTGCTATTTCTCTCGCCGGTTGCGGCGAAGGTAAAGACAAGGCCACCGCGCCTCAGGCGCCCGCCGCTGCCAGCACCACCGCTCCAGCGGCGGCCACGCCTGCGGGCCAGGTCGACGAGGCTGCCGCCAAGGCTGTGGTCGCGCATTACGCAGACATGGTGTTTGCCGTGTACAGCGACGCCGAATCCACCGCGAAAACCCTGCAGAGCGCCATCGACACCTTCCTTGCCAACCCGAACGCCGACACGCTCAAAGCGGCCCGTACCGCCTGGATCGCCGCGCGCGTCCCTTACCTGCAGAGTGAAGTGTTCCGTTTCGGCAACACCATCATCGACGACTGGGAAGGCCAGGTGAACGCCTGGCCCCTGGACGAAGGGCTGATCGACTATGTCGACAAATCCTACGAACACGCCCTGGGTAACCCGGGCGCCAACGCCAATATCATCGCCAACACCGAAATCCAGGTCGGCGAAGACAAGGTCGACGTCAAGGAAATCACCCCGGAAAAACTCGCCAGCCTCAATGAGCTGGGCGGTTCCGAAGCGAACGTCGCCACCGGCTATCACGCCATCGAATTCCTGCTCTGGGGCCAGGACCTCAACGGTACTGGTCCAGGCGCGGGCAACCGTCCGGCCTCGGACTACCTGACCGGTGACGGTGCAACCGGTGGCCACAACGAGCGTCGTCGTACCTACCTGCGCGCCGTGACCCAACTGCTGGTCAGCGACCTGCAGGAAATGGTCGGCAACTGGAAGCCCAACGTCGAAGACAACTACCGCGCCACCCTCGAATCGGAACCGGCTACCGACGGCCTGCGCAAAATGTTGTTCGGCATGGGTAGCCTGTCCCTCGGCGAGCTGGCCGGCGAACGCATGAAGGTATCCCTGGAAGCCAACTCGCCGGAAGACGAGCAGGACTGCTTCAGCGACAACACGCATAACTCGCACTTCTACGACGCCAAGGGCATCCGCAACGTCTACCTGGGCGAGTACACCCGCGTCGACGGCAATAAGCTGAGCGGCCCGAGCCTGTCGTCCCTGGTCGCGAAAGCCGACCCGGCTGCCGATGCAGCCCTCAAGGCTGACCTGGCGGCGACCGAAGCGAAGATCCAGGTGATGGTTGACCACGCTGACAAAGGTGAGCACTACGACCAGTTGATCGCAGCCGGTAACGATGCGGGCAACCAGATCGTGCGTGACGCCATCGCTGCGCTGGTCAAGCAGACCGGCTCGATCGAAGCCGCCGCGGGCAAGCTGGGCATCAGCGACCTGAACCCGGACAGCGCTGATCACGAGTTCTGATCCAGGCGCAGTTGAACGAGGCGACCTTTGGGTCGCCTTTTTCATGCGCCATCCCCACCACCACAAAACCTATGTGGGAGGGGGCTTGCCCCCGATAGCGGTGTGTCAGCAAAGATTTATTTGCTGACCCGGCGCCATCGGGGGCAAGCCCCCTCCCACATTTGCTCCAGGTTGTTTCCCGAGCCCACCGGTTTACATGCCCTGCACCGCAGGTAGAATGGCGCCTCTGCCCAATCTCCAGAGCGAACTTCATGGCGTTGCCGACCCTGCGCATCATCGGTTTCATCATCGGCATCTTCCTGATCACGCTTGCGATCGCCATGGTCGTGCCCATGGCCACACTGGTGATCTTCGAACGCACCAGCGACCTGCCCTCGTTTCTGTGGGCCAGCATGATCACCTTTCTCGCCGGCCTGGCCCTGGTGATCCCCGGTCGCCCCGAACATGTGCACCTGCGCCCGCGGGACATGTACCTGCTTACCGTGACCAGCTGGGTGGTGGTGTGCGTCTTCGCGGCGCTGCCGTTCTTGCTGACACAGCACATCAGTTACACCGACTCTTTTTTTGAAAGCATGTCCGGCATCACGGCCACCGGGTCCACGGTGTTGAGCGGGCTGGACAGCATGTCGCCGGGCATCCTGATGTGGCGCTCGCTGCTGCACTGGCTCGGTGGCATCGGCTTTATCGGCATGGCGGTGGCGATCCTGCCCCTGCTGCGTATCGGCGGCATGCGCCTGTTCCAGACCGAATCCTCGGACCGTTCGGAAAAGGTCATGCCGCGCTCGCATATGGTCGCGCGGCTGATCGTTGCGGCGTATGTGGGCATCACCATCCTCGGCAGCCTGGCGTTCTGGTGGGCCGGGATGGGGCTGTTCGATGCGATCAACCACGCCATGTCGGCGATTTCCACCGGCGGGTTTTCCACCTCCGATGAATCCCTGGCGCACTGGAAGCAACCGGCGGTGCACTGGGTGGCGGTGGTGGTGATGATCCTCGGAAGCTTGCCGTTCACCCTGTATGTGGCGACCTTGCGCGGCAACCGTCGGGCGCTGATCAAGGACCAGCAAGTGCAGGGTTTGCTCGGCTTGCTGCTGGTGACCTGGCTGGTGCTCGGCACCTGGTATTGGTGGACCACCAACTTGCACTGGTTGGACGCCCTGCGCCATGTGGCGCTGAACGTCACCTCGGTGGTGACTACAACCGGTTTCGCGCTGGGGGACTACAGCCTGTGGGGCAACTTCTCACTGATGCTGTTTTTCTACCTGGGCTTTATTGGGGGCTGTTCGGGCTCCACCGCCGGCGGGATCAAGATTTTCCGCTTCCAGGTCGCCTATATCCTGCTCAAGGCCAACCTTAACCAGCTGATTCACCCACGCGCGGTGATCAAACAGAAGTACAACGGCCATCGTCTCGACGAAGAGATCGTGCGGTCGATCCTGACCTTCTCGTTTTTCTTCGCCATTACCATCTGCGCCATCGCGCTGGCCCTGTCGCTGCTGGGCCTTGACTGGATGACCGCGTTGACCGGCGCGGCGAGTACCGTATCCGGGGTCGGCCCGGGCCTGGGTGAAACCATCGGCCCGGCCGGTAACTTCGCCAGCCTGCCGGATGCGGCCAAGTGGATTCTGTCGCTGGGCATGCTGTTGGGGCGGCTGGAAATCATTACGGTGTTTGTGCTCTGTATTCCGGCGTTCTGGCGTCACTGACGCTCGACGCTTGCAGCAACCGCGCCCGGTATTCGCCGGGCGTGGCGTCGAACCAGCGGCGAAACGCACGAAAGAAGTTGCTGGGGTCGGCAAACCCCAACAGGTAGGCAATTTCCAGCAAGGTCATGCTCGGCTGTGCCAGGTACTGCTCGGCCAACTCACGGCGAGTGTCATCGAGCAGCGCCTGGAAGCTGGTGCCCTCCTCCTGCAAACGCCGCTGCAAGGTGCGCTGGGACAGATGCAACGTCTGCGCCACGACTTCGCGCTTGGGTTCGCCCTGGGGCAGCAGGCGGCATAACACTTGCCGTGCGTTGTGGGTCACGCGGCTTTCGGAAAAGCGCGCCAGGTATTCACCGGCAAAACGATCATGCAACAGCGCCATGGCTTCATTGGCCGTGGGCAACGGTGCATCCATGTCAGCCTGCTCGAAAATCAGCGCGTCATACGGCGCGTTGAATTCCAGCGGCGCATGGAACACCTGTTTGTAGGGCGCAAGGTCCACCGGCTGTTCGCCCTGCAGCAGCACTTTAAGCGGTTGCAGCGTTCGCCCGGTGAGCCAGCCGCACAGTGCCAATGCGCTGGCCAAGGACGCTTCGGCGCTTTGCCGGGTGGGCGGCAGGTGGTCGCCGTGCACGGTCAGAATCAGCGCATAGCCTTCGGGTAACAAGCGAAAGCTCAAGTCGGCACTTTCGGCAATGATGCGCTGGTAACGCACCAGGCGCCGGAACCCTTCGGCCAGAGTGTTGCTGGACATCAAGGCATAACCGGCCACATGAAACGATGCAGGTCGCACCACCTTCCCCATGTTCAGGCCGATGGCCGGGTTGCCCGACAGTTCTACCGCGCGCTGCCACAAACGGGTCATGGCGTCTTGTGCAAAACGTGCGTCGGGGTCACTGAGGGCGGCGTAGTCCAGTCCCAGTTGCTTGAACAGGGCCCGGCAATCCAGGCCGTCCATTTCCAGGGCCTTGACTATCCCCATCGCCCAGCTTGCAGAAGTTGTTCGTTCGCTCATGGCGTCTTCTTGAATAAAGCGGGCCGAAATGGCAGCCAGGAAGGCAAGGATACTAAAGTGGCATCTATTGTCACTGGCTGTAAGCAACGATCACTCTAGACTCAAATAAGCTCCCCGCCCAACCTCTGTTGGGCGGCACAACAATCAGAGGGCCGGCTACAGTGGAAAATCTCAAGCGGTTCAACAGCTTTGCCGAGTTTTACCCGTACTACTTGACGGAGCACGGCAACAGCACCTGCCGACGCCTGCATTTTATCGGCACCACGCTGGTGATCGGCATTCTGGCGTATGCCATTGGCCGAGGCTCGCTGGGCCTGTTGCTGGCCGTGCCGATTGCTGGCTACAGCTTTGCCTGGATCGGTCATTTCTTCTATGAAAAGAACCGCCCGGCTACCTTCCAGCACCCGTTCTATAGCCTGCTCGGTGACTTCGTGATGTACCGCGACATGATTCTGGGCAAGGTACCTTTCTAACGCGTGCAGGATGAAAATCCGTACATCCACGGCGATAAAAGTCTATTTGTCATTTAGGGTGCTGTATCCTGCCAAGGCTTTTTGAAAGCGCGGAATCACCTGCGATTAACAAACAGACCTTGCGAGGAGCGACGACGATGCACGAGATACCTAATCTCCCCTTCCCAAGCCTGCACCCTACAGAGCAGCCAACCCCGCAACAGGCCAGCCCAAAGCAGCCTGAGGCCAAACAAGCCAAACCAGTCGACAGCAAACGCCAGGACTGACGCCGTACCAGACCGTGTGGAAAGCGCAATTCCAAGCGCTTTCCACACTGCCTGAACCATGAGATACCCACCATGACCGACACCCTCCCCGATGCCCCGGACACCGCCGTCCTCGATGCCGCCTTGCACATGATCGAGGTGTGGAACCGCCTCAGCGCAGACAAACAAGCCACGCTGCTCCAGCGTTTCGGCACCCAGGAAAACGCCCTGGCCGCCTTGGTGACCACCCAGTTGCTGACCCCAGCCCAAACCTGAACCTGCTTGATCCGAGGTTTTTGCGTTTCGCGCCCCTGCACCAAGCAAAGCATCGGTATCATTAGCAGCCTATCTTTACCTGCTGCGACAGTGGACCTCTCCTATGCCAGATACCCAGCGCCCCATGGCGGTCACGCTGCAAGTCGTTTCCATCGTGCTGTTCACCTTTATCGGTTACTTGAATATCGGCATCCCGCTGGCTGTGCTGCCGGGCTATGTGCATAGCCAGTTGGGTTATGGCGCGGTCATCGCAGGGCTAGTGATCAGCGTGCAGTATCTGGCCACCCTGCTGAGTCGCCCCTATGCGGGCAAGATCATCGATAACCTGGGCAGCAAGCGTGCGGTGCTGATCGGCTTGGCGGGGTGCGGCTTGAGCGGCGTGTTCATGCTGCTCGCGGCGTGGTTTTCAAGCCTGCCGGCCTTGAGCCTTGCCAGCCTGCTGATCGGTCGTCTGGTATTGGGCAGTGCTGAAAGCCTGGTGGGCTCGGGCGCCATTGGTTGGGGCATCGGGCGGGTCGGTGCGGCGAACACCGCCAAGGTCATCTCCTGGAACGGCATCGCCAGCTATGGCGCCTTGGCGGTCGGTGCACCGCTGGGCGTATTACTGGTAAGACATTTCGGACTCTGGAGCATGGGCGCCAGCATCCTCCTGCTGGCGGCAATCGGCCTGTTGCTGGCCTGGAACAAGGTCGCCGCGCCTATCGTAACCGGCGTACGCCTGCCGTTCATGAATGTACTGGGCCGCGTGTTACCGCACGGTTGCGCGCTGGCGCTGGGCTCTATCGGCTTTGGCACCATCGCGACCTTTATTACTTTGTATTACACCACTCAGCATTGGGAAAACGCGGTGTGGGCCTTGAGCCTGTTCGGCGCCAGCTTTATCGGTGCACGCCTGCTGTTCGGTAATCTGATCAACCGGATCGGCGGCTTTCGCGTGGCAATCGCTTGCCTGTCGGTGGAGGTGCTCGGCCTGCTGTTGCTGTGGCTCGCGCCGGATGCGCACCTGGCACTGGCTGGAGCGGCATTGAGCGGGTTCGGGTTTTCCCTGGTCTTTCCTGCATTAGGCGTGGAGGCGGTCAACCTGGTGCCTGCCTCAAGTCGCGGCGCGGCAGTGGGGGCTTATTCGTTGTTCATCGACTTATCGCTGGGCATCACCGGGCCATTGGCCGGGGCCGTGGCGGCAGGCTTCGGCTTTGCGTCGATCTTCCTGTTCGCCGCCCTCGCCGCCTGCGGTGGCTTGCTGCTGAGCCTGTACCTCTACCGCCAGGCGCCCAAAGCGCGCGAGGCACGCGACACCTAGAAGTCGACTTTACCGCGCCCGGCCTTGATGCTGCCGCGCTTGGTCTTGGATTCCAGGCGGCGCTTCTTCGAGCCCAGGGTAGGCTTGGTCGGACGGCGCTTTTTCTCGACCTTGGTGGCGCTGAGGATCAACTCCACCAGGCGCTCGAGGGCATCGGCGCGATTCTGTTCCTGGGTGCGATATTGCTGGGCCTTGAGCACCAGCACGCCATCACTGGTGATACGGCTGTCGCGTAACGCCAGCAACCTTTCCTTGTAAAATTCTGGCAGCGACGATGCCGGAATATCAAAACGCAGGTGCACTGCGCTGGACACCTTGTTGACGTTCTGCCCACCAGCGCCCTGGGCACGAATGGCGGTCAGCTCGATTTCGGCATCGGGCAAATGCACCGTATTGGAAATTACCAGCATTGGAACAGGTCCGTGATTCAGGCCGTCCAGCATACGCGACACGTCCGGCCAGTCCAAAAAAACCCGGCGATACGCCGGGTTCTTTATTCAGGGTTAGCGAGGTTACTCAAGTACCGTCTGTGGCCTGACCAGGGCAGCTTGTGCCTTACGCTTGTTTTTCATCCAATAACACAGCGCCATGAACGCCACCCACACCGGGATCGCATACACCGACACCTGGATCCCCGGAATCATCAGCATGATCACCAGGATAAACACCACGAACGCCAGGCAGATGTAGTTTCCATAGGGATACCACAGCGCCTTGAACAACGGCACCTGGCCAGTACGGTTCATGTGCTGGCGGAACTTGAAATGGGAGAAGCTGATCATCGCCCAGTTGATCACCAGCGTGGCGACTACCAGCGACATCAGTAACTCCAGCGCATGCTGCGGGATGAAGTAGTTCATCAACACCGCCACCAGCGTGACCGCCGCGGATGCCAGGATCGAACGCACCGGTACGCCGCGCTTGTCGATCTTCGCCAGCGCCTTAGGCGCATCGCCCTGTTCAGCCATGCCCAACAGCATGCGGCTGTTGCAGTAGGTGCCGCTGTTGTACACCGACAACGCCGCGGTCAGTACCACGAAGTTGAGGATATGCGCGGCGGTGTTACTGCCCAGCATCGAGAACACCTGCACGAACGGGCTGCCGCTGTAGGCGTCGCCCGACGCATTGAGGGTGGCCAGCAAGCTGTCCCACGGCGTCAACGACAACAGCACCACCAGGGCGCCGATGTAGAAAATCAGGATGCGATAGATCACCTGATTGATCGCCTTGGGGATCACGGTGCGCGGCTGGTCCGCTTCGGCCGCGGTAAAGCCGAGCATTTCCAGGCCACCGAAGGAGAACATGATGATCGCCATGGCCATCACCAACCCGCCCACGCCATGGGGGAAGAAGCCGCCGTGGTCCCACAGGTTGCTGACCGAGGCTTGCGGGCCACCGCTGCCACTGACCAGCAGGTAGCTGCCCAAGGCAATCATGCCGACGATGGCCACGACCTTGATGATCGCGAACCAGAACTCGGCTTCACCGAAGACTTTGACGTTGGCCAGGTTGATCACGTTGATCAGCACGAAGAACGCAGCCGCCGAGACCCAGGTCGGGATTTCCGGCCACCAGTAATGCACGTATTTGCCGACCGCGGTCAGCTCTGACATACCCACCAGGATGTACAGAATCCAACAATTCCAGCCCGACAGGAAACCGGCGAAACCGCCCCAGTACTTGTGGGCAAAATGGCTGAAGGAGCCGGCGACCGGCTCTTCGACGATCATTTCGCCGAGCTGGCGCATGATCATGAAGGCGATAAAGCCGCAGATGGCATAGCCCAGGATCATCGACGGGCCAGCGGATTTAAGTACCCCGGCCGAGCCAAGGAACAGGCCGGTGCCGATAGCGCCACCCAGGGCGATCAACTGGATATGCCGATTTTTCAGGCCGCGTTTCAGCTCGCCTGAAGAGGAATGGGGTCCACTCATGAAAAGGGTCTCACGCAAGGTTTGAAGAGGTTGAATGCAGGTTGCTGCCTTGAATTACCGACTCAAGCAGCGCCGCTCAAACCCCAGCGCAGGCACCAGGAGTACAGCGTCTTTATAGCGGTCATGCGTCACCTGTTGTTTTTATCTGTGACGAAATCGAACCCGTCTGGCTCGTGGCCGGGCGGAGTGATCAGGGCGGATAAACCCCGAGGTCTTGGCCTTTGCGTGGATACGCAAGAGGGGGTCACAGTAAAACGCGGCGCATTGTACACCGCTCGACAGCTTCGGCACGCACCAGGAACGTGCACCCGACAAACTGTCAGGTATTCCTTACAGGGATTTTCCACCTAAAGCGGGCAGGTAAAGAGCGTAAAGCTAACGTTACAAGCCGGAAAATTAGCTTTACGGCCGGTCTCAGATGACGATTTATGGAAAATTGTCAGTCAGACTTTTCTGAAGAATCGGTTCAGCCAATCGACTGTTTTTTCACGATAAAAAATAAACCCAAAAAAACAGAAGAAAAAATCCAAATGAAACCGTGTCAATAAATATTTTGCATTTCGAAACACTCTCTCCTAGGTTCTCTGCACTTGCCCGCGAAGCCCGCAGGCAAGCCGTTCTCAAACACCGTCCTCTAGGAGATACACCATGCAAGCACTGGAAAAAGACCTGGAAACCGAACTGCAACTCGACGACTGGTTTGAAGCGCCGACCCACGAGGCCGCCGTTGAAATGATGCAAGCCGATGCCGTAGTGCCATTTGGCACCGCGATGTGGCCGTTCTAATACCCGGCAGGCATCCGGCAGGTGCTGTGCACGGCACCTGCCCCCTTACCCAAGGCACCGAAGGACACCCGTCATGGACAAGGCCCGCGCCGTCGAACATTTTCTTTACTACCTCGCCCACCACCCGGCACTGATGGGCCTGAACCGCCCTACCGTGCTGCTAGGCCATACCGAACGCTACGACGCCATTGCCCAGGCGATCACCCAGGGCAGTGCCGCCCGTTTCAATTTCCAGGTGCAGCGCCTGGACCTGAGCGCCAGCGAATCCCTGGCCCAGGCCATCGAAGCCTGCGACCTGTACCTGTTTCTCTACGATTCCTCGACCCTGCCCAACCCGCGTGCCGAAGGCCCGGATTTTATCCGCGCATTGCACGGCGTCATGGCCGAACACTGGAAAAAGTCCCTACTGTTCAAGGACTATGGCGACTATTTCTACGACACCTTCAGCGTCGAACCGCAACGCATTGCCGACCTCAACGCCACCTTGATCCGGCGCATGTCCGAGGCCAATGTGCTGAGCTTCACCGACAAGCACGGCTCACGCCTTGAAGCACCGATGAGCAGCATCAAGAAGTGGACCAATATCAACGGCGTCGGCAACCACGACCTGGCCCCCGGCGAAATCGCCACCCACAGCGAAGCCATCAACGGGCAAGTGCGGTTTGTCGGCACTTTTCTCAGCACCATTCCTTTTGCACGCAAATATGGCGTGCTCGAGTCGCCCCTGGAACTGTGGATCGAGAATTCCACCATCTGCAGCGTAGCCAGCGACGTGCCGGGGCTGGCGGATGACTTCAACAAGTACCTCAATGCCAACCCGTCCAACCGCCGTGTGGAGGAACTGGGCATCGGCACCAATGAAGGCGTGAAGGAACTGTACGCGCGCAATGCCGGCTTTGAAGAGCGCCATTGCGGGTTGCATCTGGGTTTGGGTGGCGGGCAGAAAGGCAGTCATCACCTGGATCTGATTTTTGCCAGCGGGGTGTTGGCGCTGGATGACAAGCCGGTGTTCGATGGCACGTTTGCTTTCTGAGCCCCTATTTCGAATCAAATGAGGTTCAAAATGTGGGAGGGGGCTTGCCCCCGATTGCGGTGGTTCAGCCAATAAATCCGTAACTGACAGACCGCCATCGGGGGCAAGCCCCTCCCACAGGTAACTGCATTCCAATTTGAGATCGCAAAAAAAACGCCAACCCGAAGGTTGGCGTTTCTTGTGCAGCGCCTAAAACATCACTGCGGCTTCTTGCGACCAAAACCAGGACGCTGACCAGAACCGGCCGGCGCACCACGGCGCTTGCCCGACGGCTCGTCGGCTACCAGTTTCGGGCCAGGGCGCTTGTTGGCCGCCGGCTTGGCTGGACGCTTGGTGCTGGCGTTGTCGGCGGGGCGATCCGCTTCACCACGGTTGCTGCGACCACCCGTCGGGGCTGGACGCGGCGTGCGGGGCGCGCGGTCACCTTCCTGACGCGATGGCGCGGTGGGGCGACGCTCACCTTCGATCTGCGGCTCACGCGAAATGCGACCGCCAGTGGCCGGCGCATTCAACGCTGGGCGCAGGGTGCGGGCAACACGTTCGGTACGCGCCACAGGACGCGACGACTTGCGCTGCATACGCTCGAGCTTGTCCTTGCTCTTGGCGTTCATCTGCGGCATCGCCACCGGCGTCAGGCCGACTTCGGCACTGAGGATGTCGACTTCGTACTGGCTCATTTCGCGCCAGCGGCCCATGGGCAGGTCGGAGTTGAGGAACACCGGGCCGAAACGCACGCGCTTGAGGCGGCTGACCACCAGGCCCTGGGATTCCCACAGGCGACGCACTTCACGGTTACGGCCTTCCATCACCACGCAGTGGTACCAGTGGTTGAACCCTTCGCCACCCGGCGCCTGCTTGATGTCGGTGAACTTGGCCGGGCCGTCTTCCAGCACCACGCCAGCCTTGAGGCGTTCGATCATCTCGTCATCGACTTCACCGCGTACACGCACGGCGTACTCACGGTCCATCTCGTAGGACGGGTGCATCAGGCGGTTGGCCAATTCACCGTCGGTGGTGAACATCAGCAAGCCGGTGGTGTTGATGTCGAGACGACCGATGTTGATCCAGCGGCCTTCTTTTGGCTTGGGCATCTTGTCGAACACGGTCGGACGGCCTTCCGGGTCGTCACGGGTGCAGATCTCGCCATCGGGCTTGTTGTACATGATCACGCGGCGTACCGACTCGGCCGCCTCTTCACGCTTGATGACCTTGCCATCGATGGTGATTGCGTCATGCAGGTCGACGCGCTGGCCAAGGGTGGCCTCGACGCCGTTGACCTTGATGCGCTTCTGGGTGATCCAGGCTTCGACGTCACGGCGCGAGCCCACGCCGATACGCGCCAGCACCTTTTGCAGTTTTTCGCCTGCTGGGCCGATTTCCTGGCTGTCGTTCTGGTCTTTGTCGTTCATCTTAAGCACCTCCCGGTGGGTCAATTCAGGCGTGGCCTGAAGAATGTTGAAAGCGGGGCTTTAGCCGAATAGGTCGGCAAAGGGTCGCGAATCATACGCGCATGCCGCGCGTTGCGCATCAGAGACTAGTCGATCCAGGCACAATCATTTGCTTTTCCGCCGACCGGTGGCACCCAGGGCCAGCAGGCGCAGCTCGGCTTCGGCCAGCACCGTGCGCTTGTCGACCTTGTCGAGTTTCTTCCAGGCGCGGATTTCGCGCTTGCTGCGGCCACAGCCGACGCAGATATCGTCGCTGAACTTACAGATGCTGATGCAGGGATCTTTGGTTGAGCTCATGCTTTCTCCCAGGCAATAGAGATCGAATGTGGGAGGGAGCTTGCCCCCGATGGCAGTGGGTCAGTTGATGCATAGGTTGGCTGACACACCGCTATCGGGGGCAAGCCCCCTCCCACATTTTGATATACGTCAGTCTTCGAGCTGGCGGCGTTCGTTTTCGATGGCTTCGGCCAGCGCCCTGGCTTCGTCTTCTTCATCGCTCAAGGGCGGCTGTTCGAGGGCGGCGACGGCGGCCAGGAGTTTTTCCCGCGCATCGGCAACGCCGAGGATGTCTTCCTCGACTGGCGGCTCAACCTCAACGTTCACCTGGGTTTCAGGCTCAGCCGCGCCGTCACGCAGCAAGTCGTCAAAGTCGGTCTTGATGCCCTGCTCCATATCGTCCAGTTCCAGCAGCAAGGTGTGGAAACTGGTTTCGTCTTTGGGCTCCTCCGGTTCGGCGCTGGCGTCGGCCAGTTCCTGCAAGCTGGCCGGGACTGGGGCGTCGTCGAAATCCAATACAGGCTCGGCTTCCATCTCCCGCAGTTCGGCCAGTGGTGGCAGGTCGTCGAGGTTCTTCAGATTGAAATGGTCGAGGAACACCTTGGTGGTGGCGAACATTGCCGGTTTGCCGGGCACATCACGGTAGCCGACGATGCGGATCCACTCGCGTTCCAGCAACGTTTTGACGATATGGCTGTTGACCGCCACGCCACGCACGTCTTCGATCTCGCCCCGGGTGATCGGCTGGCGATAGGCGATCAACGCCATGGTCTCCAGCATCGCCCGTGAATAACGCTGGGGGCGTTCTTCCCACAAGCGCCCCACCCACGGGGAAAATTTCTCGCGGATCTGCAGGCGATAACCGGACGCCACTTCACGCAATTCAAAGGCACGCCCCTCGCAGGACTTGCGCAGGATCTCAAGCGCCTTCTTGAACACTGGCGGTTCGGGGCGTTCGGCCTCTTCGAAGAGTTCGAACAGGCGCTCCAGGGATTGCGGCTTGCCCGAGGCCAGGAGAAAGGCTTCCAGCAAGGGCGCCAGTTCGCGGGGTTCAGTCAGATTCATCGATTCAGCTCGTTATTCGGCTCGCGCCCGCACGTGGATAGCCGCAAACGGCTCATTCTGGACCAGCTCGACCAACGACTCCTTGACCAGCTCCAGGATCGCCATGAAGGTCACCACCACGCCCAGGCGCCCTTCTTCTGCGGTGAACAGCTCGACAAACGGCACAAAGCCACCGCCCTTGAGGCGCTCCAGCACATCGCTCATGCGCTCGCGGGTGGACAGTGCTTCGCGGCTGACCTGGTGGCTTTCGAACATGTCGCCACGGCGCAGTACCTCGGCCATGGACATCAGCAATTCTTCCAGGCTCACGTCGGGCAGCAGCTTGCGCGCACGGGCCTCCGGGGCATCCAGCTTGGGCACCACCACATCGCGGCCGACGCGGCTCAAACCGTCGATACCTTCGGCGGCCGCCTTGAAGCGCTCGTATTCCTGCAGGCGGCGGATCAATTCTGCGCGCGGGTCATCTTCCTCAGCCTCAACCGCCTCCGAGCGCGGCAGCAGCATGCGCGACTTGATCTCGGCGAGCATGGCGGCCATCACCAGGTATTCGGCGGCCAGTTCCAGACGCACCGACTGCATCAACTCGACATAGCCCATGTATTGCCGGGTGATTTCCGCCACGGGAATATCGAGGATGTTGATGTTCTGTTTGCGGATCAGGTACAGCAGCAAGTCCAGCGGGCCTTCGAAGGCTTCAAGGAACACCTCCAAAGCGTCCGGCGGGATGTACAGGTCCAGGGGCATTTCCATGACGGCCTGGCCGTAGACCATGGCAAATGGCAGTTCCTGCTGGGCACCCGCCTGGGGGTCGACGGTTTCCACGACCGACATTCAGGCCTCGACCATGAACGGGGTCGGGTCGCCGCAGCCCACGCGCACCACTTCCGGCTCGCCATCGGCCAGGTTGATCACGGTGGAGGCTTTGTTGCCGCCGTAGCCGCCGTCGATGATCAGATCGACGTGCTTTTCCAGCAGGCGGCGCATTTCGTAAGGGTCGTACAGCGGCTCGGTCTCGCCGGGCAGGATCAACGACACGCTCATCAACGGCTCGCCCAGTTCAGCCAGCAGCGCCAGGGCAATCGGGTGTTCCGGTACCCGCAGGCCGATGGTGCGCTTCTTCGGGTGCAACAACAGGCGCGGCACTTCGCGGGTGGCGTTGAGAATGAAGGTGTACGGCCCTGGCGTGTGCGCCTTGAGCAAGCGGAAGGTGCCCGTGTCGACCTTGGCGAACAGCCCGAGCTGGGACAAGTCGCTGCAGATCAGCGCGAAGTTGTGCTTGTCATCCAGCTGGCGCAGGCGTCTTACCCGCTCGACCGGGCCCTTGTCGCCGATCTGGCAACCGATGGCGTAGGACGAATCAGTTGGATAGATCACCACGCCGCCGGCGCGAATGATCTCCACGGCCTGTTTGATCAGGCGCGCCTGGGGGTTTTCCGGATGAATCTGGAAGAATTGACTCACGTGTTCTACCTGCTCAGACGGTGGCAATAATGGGGTCATGCTTGAATCGCCCCCACAACAGCGGCAGGTCTTCCGGGACCTGGCGATACTCGCCGATCTCGGACCAGCCGCCTGGGCCATGAAAATCACTGCCGGCACTGACCAGCAGACCAAATTCGCGGGCAAGGATCGCCAGGCTGCCGACCTGCTCGGCGGGCTGATGCCCGTTGACCACTTCGATCGCGTGGCCGCCCGCTCCAATATAGTCGCTGATCAGCTTGCGGCGCTTGCTGCGGGTGAAATCGTAGTGCCAGGGATGCGCCAGGCTGACCCAGGCCCCGGAGGCCCGCAAAGTCTCGACGGTATCCTCCAGGGTCGGCCAGTGCTGCTTCACATCGCCCAACTTGCCCGCGCCCAACCATTTGCGGAAGGCTTCGGCGCGGTCCTTGACGAAACCCTCTTGCACCATCCAGTCGGCGAAGTGCGGACGGGCCGGTGCATTGCCGCTGTCGCCCAATGCCTGCTGGATGGCCCGCGCGCCGTCGAGGGCGCCGGGCATGCCTTTGAGGCCGAGTTTGCGACTTATTTCTTCGGACCGCAGCCAGCGGCCATCGTGCAATTGGGCGATGGCGGCCACTAATGCCGGGGCGTTCTGCTCGAAACCGTAGCCGAGCACATGAATGGTGGCGCCGCCCCAGGTGCAGGACAATTCCACGCCGTTGACCAGTTGCATACCCAATGCATGGGCCGCCGTACGTGCCTCATCGAGGCCTTCGAGGGTGTCGTGGTCGGTCAGGGACAGGACTCGCACGCCTTTTTCAAACGCACGCGCAACCAGTACCGCAGGCGCCAGGGCGCCGTCGGAGGCCGTGCTGTGGCAGTGCAAATCAACATTCACGGGAGTGTGTAACCTCAAGTCAGCTGGCGCTATCGCAACCAAGGATGTTTGTTATTATGCCGCCACATCCAGCTTCTGGCTCTTACTGTGAAACAATTCATCGACTTCATCCCGCTGTTGCTGTTTTTCATCGTTACCAAACTCGACCCCAGGGTCATCGATATCGCCGGTCACGAACTGTCGTTCGGAGGCATCTACAGCGCCACCGCCGTACTGATCGTCAGCTCGATCGTGGTCTACGGCGCCATCTTCATCTCCCAGCGCAAACTGGAAAAAAGCCAATGGCTCACCCTCGTCGCCTGCCTGGTGTTTGGCGGCCTGACCCTGGCCTTCCACAGCGAAACCTTCCTCAAGTGGAAAGCTCCGGTGGTCAACTGGCTGTTCGCCCTGGTCTTCATCGGCAGTCACTTCATTGGTGATCGCCTGCTGATCAAGCGGATCATGGGCCATGCGCTGACCTTGCCGGAACCCATCTGGCTGCGCTTGAACGTGGCCTGGATCGTGTTTTTCATCTTCTGCGGTGCGGCCAATCTGTTCGTGGCCTTTACCTTTCAGGAATACTGGGTCGACTTCAAGGTGTTCGGCAGCCTGGCCATGACCCTGCTGTTCCTGGTTGGCCAAGGTATCTACCTGTCGCGTCACCTGCATGACACTGCCGCTACCACGCCGAAAACCGAGGACTGACATGCTCTACGCCATCATTGCCACCGATGTTGCCAACTCTTTGGAAAAACGCCTGAGCGTGCGCCCGGCCCACGTCGAGCGCCTCAAGCAGCTGCAAGCCGAAGGCCGCATCGTACTGGCCGGCCCGCACCCGGCCGTCGACAGCAACGAGCCGGGCGAAGCGGGTTTCACCGGCAGCTTGATCGTTGCCGAGTTTGCCTCCCTGGCCGATGCCCAGGCCTGGGCCAAGGCTGATCCGTATGTGGCGGCGGGCGTCTACGCTGATGTCGTGATCAAGCCGTTCAAGCAAGTCCTGCCTTGAGCCCGGTGGCGCCGAACCAAAACGGTTCGGCGTGATCCCAATGGCTCATTATTCCCGGTAACCTGCCGACAACGTTCTGAATATTCGTGTGGAATCAGGAGTTCCGATGCGCTTACGTCAGTTGTGTCTGTTGGCAGTGTTAACGATCGGGGCGACGGCCCACGCTGAAGAGACCTCAAGTAGTGGCAACTCCACGCCGCTGTCCTTGAGTGCCGGCAGCCAGGTCACCGAATTGCAGCAACGCTTGAAAGAAAGCGAACGGCTACGCGAAGAACTGAACACGCAACTGAGTCGTTTGCGCCAGGAGAACCAACGCCTGGTCCAGCAGCTCAAAGAGACACAGGGCGGCGCCTTGACCCGATGGCTGACCGAGCAGCAGCAATGGTTTGTCACCGGCGCGGCCGTCGCACTGATCGCCTTGCTGTGCGGCATCTTCGCCAGCGGTGGGCACCGTCGTCGTCGACAATGGCTAAATTGAGTGAGTCATGAGCGAGCTGTTACTGATAGATGATGACCAGGAGCTCTGTGAGCTGCTGACCAGTTGGCTGAGCCAGGAAGGTTTCCAGGTGCGCGCCTGCCATGACGGCGCCAGCGCCCGCAAGGCCTTGGCCGACGCCGCTCCGGCGGCGGTGGTGCTCGACGTGATGCTGCCCGACGGCAGCGGCCTGGAGTTGCTCAAGCAGTTGCGCAACGACCACCCGGAGTTGCCGGTGTTGATGCTCTCGGCCCGCGGTGAACCACTGGACCGTATCCTCGGCCTGGAGCTGGGCGCCGACGATTACCTGGCCAAGCCCTGCGACCCGCGCGAACTCACCGCGCGCTTGCGTGCCGTACTGCGCCGCAGCCATCCGGCCGCGGTGTCGAGCCAGCTCGAGCTGGGCGACCTGTGCTTCAGCCCGGTGCGCGGCGTGGTCAGCATCGACGAAAAGGAATTCACCCTCACTGTTTCCGAAAGCCGCCTGCTCGAAGCCTTGCTGGGCCAGCCCGGCGAACCGCTGGATAAACAGGAACTGGCGCAAATCGCCCTGGGCCGCAAGTTGACCTTGTACGATCGCAGCCTGGATATGCACGTGAGCAACCTGCGCAAGAAGATCGGCCCACACCCGGACGGCCGCCCGCGGATCGTGGCGCTGCGCAGCCGCGGGTACTATTACAGCCTCTAACCTGTAGGAGCGAGCTTGCTCGCGGAGAACCTGAGAACACCACGTTCATCCAGGCAACCCGCTTTATCGTTGACGTCTTTCGCGAGCAAGCTAGCTCCTACAGGGTTTTGTCAGTTCCAGGCAAAAACCTCTTTACCCAAGCTTTACGCTCCCCTGACCGCCGCTGACCTTGCTCTGGGTAACCTACTCACATCCGGACTCACCGGAATAGAGACAGGAGAATCACCATGCGCAAGACCCTTATCGCTTTGATGTTCGCCGCTGCACTGCCTACCGTCGCCATGGCCGCCATGCCCGAAGGTCCAGGCCCGATGGGCGGCCCTGAAGGCCACATGATGGGTGGCCCAGGCCACGGTGAACACGGTCCGCGTGGTAAAGGTGGCCCATTCAGCCAACTGGACTTGAGCAAGGAACAACGCGAGCAGATCCGCAAGCTGATGGGTGACCAATGGCACGCTCGCAAAGACCTCACCCAGAAGTACCTGGCCAAGCTGCCCGCCGCTGACCAGAAAGCCATGCAGGACGAGATCACCGCCGGCAAGCAGAAAACCCAGGCCGATATTCGCGCGGTGCTCAAACCCGACCAGCAGAAGAAGTTCGACGATATCGTCAAGCAGCAAGAGCAGCGTCGCGCCGAATGGAAGGAATTCCAGGCCTGGAAAGCGCAACAGCCGCAAAAAGCGCAATAATACCCCAGCGTTAATGCTCCCAGCCCAGTGGCCCCCCGCCGCTGGGCTTTTCCTGTTTGAGGGTTTCCTGTGCGGTCATTATTCTGGCGCATCCTGGCGAGTTTCTGGTTGGCCATCGCCCTGGTTGCCGGGTTGTCGATCCTGCTTGGGCATATGCTGAACCAGGACGCCTGGATCCTCAGCCGACACCCCGGCCTCAATAACCTGGCGCAAGAGTGGACGCAGCTCTACGAAGCCCAGGGCGAAGAGGCTGCCCAGGATTTGCTGCAGCAGCGTAAGCGCCAGTATCACATTGACGTGCAGGTGTTGAATGAAAGCGGCGAACCGGTGGTGCGCGGCACCTTCCCGCGCCGCGCTGCGGCCTTCGAAGCCAGGCAGAACGACAGCCAGGACGGCCACCTGCCCTGGCGGCGCCTGACCGCCGAATACACCAGTGAAAAAACCGGCGATACCTACCTGCTGATCTACCGCATTCCCCATCCGGAACTCGACGCCTGGCACCGCAGCAGCCTGTTGTGGCCGTTCAGCGCCCTGGCCATTGCCTTGGTGGTGCTGACGCTGTTCAGCCTGCTGGTGACATTGTCCATCACCCGTCCGCTTAGCCGACTGCGAGGCGCGGTGCATGATCTGGGCCAAGCCACCTACCAGCAGAACAGCCTGGCGCAATTGGCCAACCGCCGCGATGAATTCGGCGTGTTGGCCACCGACTTCAATCGCATGGGCGCGCGCTTGCAAAGCCTGATCGCCAGCCAGCGCCAACTGTTGCGCGACGTTTCCCACGAACTGCGCTCGCCCCTGGCCCGCCTGCGTATCGCCCTGGCCCTGGCCGAGCGCGCCAGCCCCGAAGAACGGGAAAAACTGTGGCCGCGCCTGACTCGCGAATGCGACCGCCTGGAAGCCCTGATCAGTGAGATTCTGGTACTGGCCCGGGTGGACGCCGACAACGCCAGCGCCGAAGAGGTGGACCTCAACCCGCTGCTCAAGACACTGCAAAAGGACGCCCAACTCAGCGCCCCGGAGCAAGAGGTGCAACTGACGACTGAACCCGACCTGCGCCTCAAGGGCTGGCCGACCATGATCGAGCGCGCGGTGGATAACCTGCTGCGCAATGCCCAGCGCTTCAACCCAGCCGGCCAAGCCATCGAGCTGAACGCGCAGCGGCGCGGCGAGCGCATCCTGATCAGCGTGCGCGATCACGGCCCCGGCGTTGAAGCCGAGCACCTGAGCCAACTGGGCGAACCGTTCTACCGCGCACCCGGCCAGACCGCGCAAGGCCACGGCCTGGGCCTGGCGATTGCACGTCGCGCCGCCGAACGCCATGGCGGTCAGCTGATCCTGGCCAATCATGCCGATGGCGGTTTTATCGCCAGTATCGAACTGCCTCTGGTGCCAGGGGTTGCCACACCGGCCTGATGATCTTCTATAGTGGCCCTTCTCTTACGGAGGGCCTTAGATGACTGACCTGCTGACCCCCATCCAAGCCGCACTCGATCTTGCGCAAACACCCCTGACCTTGAGCGAGTCCGGCGCCCTGCCCTCGGTATTCGCCGTGACTGACCTGGCCGCCGCCAGCATCGGCGCAGCCGGCCAGGCCATCGCCGTGCTTATCCGGCAGCAAACTGCACGCTTGCCCAGCCCCAGTGTGGACCGCCGCCTCGCCTCGTTCTGGTTTTCCTCCACGATTCGCCCACTGGGCTGGCAGGTACCCGCGCTGTGGGACCCGATCGCCGGCGACTACGCCAGCGCCGACGGCTGGGTCCGCTTGCACACCAACGCCCCCCATCACCGTGCGGCGGCCGAACGGGTGCTGGGCAGGGCCACTGACCGCGCACAAATGGCGCGTTACGTCGGCCAGTGGACCGCCGCCGAACTGGAACAGGCGGTGGTCGATGCGGGCGGTTGTGCGGCACAAATGCGCACCTTGCAGGCCTGGCAGAACCACCCCCAAGGCTTGGCGGTAAATGCTGAACCACTGGTGCAGCGTCACACCTTCGAAACCTTCGGCGACAAACCCTGGCTCGGCAGCGCCGCCCGCCCGCTGGCCGGTATAAAGGTGCTGGACCTGACCCGCGTCTTGGCCGGCCCCGTCGCCAGTCGTTTCCTCGCGGGCTTGGGCGCGGATGTAGTGCGCATCGACTCGCCTACCTGGAACGAACCCGGCGTCGTGCCGGAAATGACCCTGGGCAAGCGCTGCGCGCGCCTCGATTTGAAAAGCCGCGAAGGTCGGCAGGTATTCGAAACCTTGCTCATGGACGCCGATATGCTTGTGCACGGTTACCGTGCCGATGCGTTAGAGCAATTGGGCTACCCGGCCGAAAAACTGCAACGCATCGCCCCGGGGCTTATCGATGTCAGCCTCAATGCCTATGGCTGGAGCGGCCCGTGGCGCAATCGGCGCGGCTTTGACAGCCTGGTGCAGATGAGCAGCGGGATTGCCGACGCCGGCATGGCCTGCCAGCAAGCGGACAAACCGGTGCCGCTGCCGGTGCAGGCGTTGGATCACGCCACCGGTTATCTGATGGCGGCCAGTGCGATCCGCGCCTTGGCCGAGCGCCTGGCATCCGGCCGGGGTGGGTCGGCGCGCTTGTCATTGGCGCGCACGGCGAAATTGTTGGTGGACGCAGGCCACGTGCCGCAGCAACCGCTGCTGCGGGCCGAAGATACCCGTGATCAAGGCCTGGTGGTGGAGCAGACGGCCTGGGGCCAGGCGCATCGCTTGTTGGCGCCGGTGAGCATCAATGGCACGCCTCTGCAGTGGGACTTGCCGGCCGGAGAGCTGGGGTCGCACCGGCCACAGTGGTGACTTGAAGAATGCCATCGGGGGCAAGCCCCCTCCCACATTTGAACGGTGAACGCTTTAAAAGTGTGGGAGGGGGCTTGCCCCCGATGAGGCCCGTACAGCCACCCTCAATCCCGACGCCCCAGCGACGCCCACAAATGCTGCGCCGCATACGCCCTGAGCGGCCGCCACGCCTCGGCTCGCGCCAACAATTGCCGCGCCGACACCGGCCCGCCTTCCAGCGCCGCCAGCGCATTGATCAACCCGATGTCCCCGGACGCAAACGCATCCGCCTCGCGCAATTGACGCATGGCGATGTAGTGCGCGGTCCAGTCGCCAATCCCCGGCAGCGCGACCAACCGCGCAACGCTCTCCTTCAAGCCGGCCTTGGGCGCAAACAGCTGCGGATCATCCAGCAGGGCCTGGGCCACTCCCGACAACGTGCGCCCTCGTGCCCTCGGCATGCCTAGGGTGGCAAGGTCCGCCGCCGCCAGTACTTCAGCCGTCGGGAACACGTGGGTAATAGCGGCATGGGGTGTTTGCAGCGGCTGGCCGTATTGCGCCACCAATTTGCCTGCCAGGCGAATCGCCGCCACCACCGTGATCTGCTGGCCCAGCACGGCGCGCATCGCCAGCTCCAGACCGTCCCACGTTCCCGGCAGGCGCAGCCCAGGGCGAGCAGCCACCAGTTGCGCCATCAGCGGGTCACGGGCCAACGTTGCGTTGATCCGTTCAGGTTGGGCATCCAGGTCAAACATTCTGCGCAGCCGCCACTCGATTTCCGGCAGGACTGCAGGGTCGGGAAAGTCGACCTCCACGTCCAACCAATCACCCGCCCCCGGCGCAACGCTGATCCAACCCTGCTGCCCAGCCAGACGGATGCTGCGCCGGTATACCCCGGCCTCGACGCTCTCCAGCCCGCTGATCGCCCGCGCCGACAGAAACTCCAACATGGCCGCCCAATCGTAGGGCGGCTGATAGGCCAGCCTCACAACGACAACATCCCGCTATACAGCCCGTATGCCGCCAGCCCAGCCCCTGCCACCACGCACCCGAAAATGCCTTTTTCCACAGCAGTGAACAAGGGCTGGCCCTGCTCGCGCTTGGCCTGGGCAAACAGGATCACACCGGGCGCATACAACAGCGCCGACAGCAGCAGGTATTTCAGGCCGCCCGCGTACAGCAGCCACACGGCGTAAGCCAATGCGATCAGGCCTATGAACAAGTCCTTCATGCGCCGGCGCCCGGCGCCTTCATAGGTTTCCCCGCGCCCGCTCAACAGCACCGCATAGGCTGCCGACCACAGGTAGGGCACCAGAATCATCGAGGACGCCAGGTAGATCAGGGTGGTGTAGGTGCTGGCGGAAAACAGCGTGATCACCAGGAAGGCCTGGATCATCAGGTTGGTCAGCCACAGGGCATTAACCGGCACCTGGTTGGCGTTTTCCTTTTTCAGGAACGCCGGCATGGTCTTGTCCTGGGCGGTCGCGTACAGGATTTCCGCGCACAGCAATGCCCACGACAACAGCGCCCCCAGCAGCGAAACCGCCAGGCCGATGCTGATCAATATCGCCCCCCACGGCCCGACGATATGCTCCAGCACGCCCGCCAACGATGGGTTTTGCAACTGCGCCAGTTCCGGCTGGCTCATGATCCCCAGGGACAGCACGTTCACCAGCACCAGCAGCGCCAGCACGCCGAGAAAACCGATCACGGTAGCCCGGCCCACATCCGCGCGCTTCTCGGCCCGCGCCGAGTAAACGCTGGCGCCTTCGATACCGATAAATACAAACACAGTGACCAGCATCATGTGGCGCACCTGCTCCGTCACACTGCCCATTTGCGGGTTGCCCAGGCCCCAGATATCACGGCTGAAGATGTCCGCCTTGAACGCCACGGCGGCAATCACGATAAACATCAGCAGCGGTACGATCTTCGCCACGGTGGTGACCTGGTTGATGAAGGCCGCCTCCTTGATCCCACGCATCACCAGAAAATGCACAGCCCACAGCAACAGCGACGCACAGCCGATGGCCAGCGGCGTATTGCCCTGGCCGAACACTGGGAAAAAGTAGCCGAGGGTGCTGAACAGCAGCACAAAGTAACCGACGTTGCCCATCCACGCACTGATCCAGTAACCCCAGGCGGACGAAAAACCCATGTAGTCGCCGAACCCGGCCTTCGCGTAGGCATACACACCGGAATCCAATTCAGGCTTACGGTTGGCCAGGGTCTGGAACACAAAGGCCAGGGTCAGCATCCCCACCGCCGTGATACCCCAGCCGATCAGCACAGCGCCGGCTCCCGCGCGTGCCGCCATGTTCTGTGGCAAAGAAAAGATTCCGCCGCCGATCATCGAACCCACCACCAAGGCGATCAGGGCACTAAGCCGAAGTTTCTGTGCTGGGTGGGACATCAAAATTCCTCAGAGTAAATTTTTTAGCTGACACCTGTGCACTCAACTAATTCATTTTAATCAATGTAGTGCTTCATAACATAAGGGCATGTAAACACAGGAAGTTTAGGCTTATTTAGAATTTAAATAAGTGCCACATGGAGCCATCGTCAAATCTCTATTTAAAAGTTTGCACATTTGCGAATACGAACTAGCTTCATACATCCATGCCCAACCAAATCATTAATCAGAAAGGCGCAGGCGCTCTGCAAAGCGCCTCCTCGAGATTTTCATCGCCTGCGAAATATCCACCCTAAGTCGTTAATTCACAATGGAATGTGCCAATGAAGTGATCTGAGTCAGCTGTTTGATTAGCGCACAGAATTATTCTGTGGTCTCTCTCTCCTGCATTGGAGTCATGCGATGTCTGATTCTCCCGGAAAACTTAGGCTTGGCGCGCTGGTTGCGCTGGTCGTGGGTTCGATGATTGGCGGCGGGATCTTCTCACTGCCGCAAAACATGGCCGCCAGTGCCGACGTGGGCGCGGTGTTGATTGGCTGGCTGATTACCGCCATCGGCATGTTGACCCTGGCCTTCGTGTTCCAGACCCTGGCCAACCGCAAGCCGGACCTGGACGGCGGTGTCTACGCCTACGCCAAGGCCGGTTTCGGCGACTACATGGGTTTCTCCTCCGCCTGGGGTTACTGGATCAGCGCCTGGCTGGGCAACGTCGGTTACTTCGTGCTGCTGTTCAGCACCCTCGGTTACTTTTTCCCGATCTTTGGCGAAGGCAATACCCCCGCGGCGGTGATTGGCGCCTCGGTGTTGCTGTGGGCGGTGCACTTTCTGGTACTGCGCGGGATCAAGGAAGCCGCGTTCATCAACCTGGTGACCACCGTCGCCAAGGTGGTGCCGCTGGTGCTGTTCGTGTTGATTGCGCTGTTCGCGTTCAAGCTGGACATCTTCACCGCTGACATCTGGGGCGTGAAAAACCCCGAACTGGGCAGCGTGATGAACCAGGTGCGCAACATGATGCTGGTCACCGTGTGGGTGTTCATCGGCATCGAAGGCGCGAGCATCTTCTCGTCCCGTGCCGAAAAACGCTCCGACGTGGGCAAGGCCACGGTGATCGGCTTTATCACCGTGCTGCTGTTCCTGATGCTGGTGAACGTGCTGTCCCTGGGGATCATGACCCAGCCGGAACTGGCCAAGCTGCAGAACCCGTCGATGGCCGCCGTGCTGGAGCATGTGGTGGGCCACTGGGGCGCGGTGCTGATCAGCGTCGGCTTGATCATCTCGCTGCTGGGTGCGTTGCTGTCGTGGGTGCTGCTGTGTGCGGAGATCATGTTCGCCGCCGCCAAGGACCACACCATGCCCGAGTTCCTGCGCAAGGAGAACGCCAACCACGTACCGGTCAACGCCCTCTGGCTGACCAACGCGATGGTGCAACTGTTCCTGGTGATCACGCTGTTTTCCGCCAGCACCTACCTGTCGCTCATCTACCTCGCCACCTCGATGATCCTGGTGCCTTACCTGTGGTCGGCGGCTTATGCGCTGCTGCTGGCGGTGCGCGGCGAGACGTACGAAAACGCCCTCAAGGAGCGCCGCAAAGACCTGTTCATCGGCGCCATTGCGCTGATCTACGCGATCTGGCTGCTCTACGCCGGGGGCACCAAATACCTGCTGCTCTCCGCCCTGCTCTACGCCCCCGGCGCGATCCTGTTCGCCAAGGCCAAGCGTGAACTGGGCAAACCGATATTCACCAACGTCGAGAAGCTGATTTTCGCCGCAGTGATCATTGGCGCCCTGGTGGCTGCCTATGGCCTGTATGACGGCTTCCTGACTCTGTAACTCTATGTTCACTGGAGGATCTGAAATGACCACGGAAAAAGTGAAGTACGGCGT
Source organism: Pseudomonas sp. R5-89-07 (assembly GCF_003851685.1). Classification (NCBI taxonomy): domain Bacteria; kingdom Pseudomonadati; phylum Pseudomonadota; class Gammaproteobacteria; order Pseudomonadales; family Pseudomonadaceae; genus Pseudomonas; species Pseudomonas sp. R5-89-07. The sequence continues at coordinate 4,681,750 of NZ_CP027727.1, forward strand.
TCATTCCGAAGCCGGCAAACTGCGCAAAGTCATGGTGTGCTCCCCAGGCCTGGCCCACCAGCGGCTGACTCCCAACAACTGCGACGAGCTACTGTTCGATGACGTGCTCTGGGTCGCGCAGGCCAAGCGCGACCATTTCGACTTCGTCACCAAAATGCGCGAGCGGGACATTGATGTGCTGGAAATGCACAACCTGCTGACCGACATCGTCGCCATCCCCGAAGCGCTGGACTGGATTCTGCAACGCAAGATCACTGCCAACACCGTCGGTCTGGGCCTGGTCGATGAAGTCGGTTCGTGGCTGCGCAGCCTGGAGCCGCGCAAGATCACCGAATTCCTGATCGGTGGCGTATCGGCCGAAGACTTGCCGAGCAGCTTCGGCGGCAAGACCATCGAAATGTTCCGCGACTTTCTCGGCCATGCCAGTTTCATTCTGCCGCCGCTGCCCAACACCCAGTTCACCCGCGACACCACCTGCTGGATCTACGGCGGCGTGACGCTCAACCCGATGTACTGGCCGGCGCGCCGCCAGGAAACCCTGCTGACCAGCGCCATCTATAAATTCCACCCCGAGTTCACCAACGCGGATTTCCAGATCTGGTACGGCGACCCCGACCAGGACCATGGCGCCGCCACGCTGGAAGGCGGCGATGTAATGCCGATTGGCAACGGCGTGGTGTTGATCGGCATGGGCGAGCGTTCGTCGCACCAGGCCATCGGCCAACTGGCGCGCAACCTGTTCAAGAACAAAGCCGTGGAACGCGTGATCGTTGCCGGCCTGCCCAAATCCCGCGCGGCAATGCACCTGGACACGGTGTTCAGCTTCTGCGACCGCGACCTGGTCACCGTCTTCCCCGAAGTGGTCAACCAGATCGTGCCTTTCACCCTGCGTCCTGATGAAAGCAAGCCCCACGGCATCGACATCCAGCGGGAGAAAACCAACTTCCTCGAAACCGTCGCCGCGGCGCTCAACCTCAAGGCCCTGCGCGTGGTCGAGACCGGCGGCAACAGCTTCGCCGCCGAACGCGAGCAATGGGACGACGGCAACAACGTGGTGGCCGTGGAGCCAGGCGTGGTGATCGGCTACGACCGCAACACCTACACCAACACCCTGCTGCGCAAGGCTGGCGTGGAAGTCATCACCATCAGCGCCGGTGAACTCGGCCGAGGCCGTGGCGGCGGCCACTGCATGACCTGCCCGATCATCCGCGACCCAATCGACTATTAAGGAGAATTCCCATGGCTTTCAATATGCACAACCGCAGCCTGCTGTCGCTGATGCACCACACCACCCGCGAGCTGCACTACCTGCTGGACCTGTCCCGCGACCTCAAGCGCGCCAAATACACCGGCACCGAGCGTGCGCACCTCAAAGGCAAGAACATCGCGCTGATCTTCGAAAAGACCTCGACCCGCACCCGCTGCGCGTTCGAAGTGGCAGCCCACGACCAGGGCGCGCACGTCACCTACATCGACCCGGTGTCGTCGCAGATCGGCCACAAGGAAAGCATGAAAGACACCGCCCGCGTGCTTGGCCGCATGTTCGACGCCATCGAGTACCGTGGCTTTGAGCAGGAGATCGTCGAAGAGCTGGCCAAGTTCGCCGGCGTGCCGGTGTTCAACGGCCTCACCGCCGAATTCCACCCGACGCAAATGATCGCCGACACCCTGACCATGCGCGAGCACAGCGACAAGCCGCTGCATGACATCAGCTACGCCTACCTGGGCGACGCACGCTACAACATGGGCAACTCGCTGCTGATGATCGGCGCCAAGCTCGGCATGGACGTGCGTATCGGCGCACCGAAAGCCCTGTGGCCCCACGAGGATTTCATCAAGCAGTGCCAGGCATTCGCGCAAGAAAGCGGCGCGCGCATCACCATCACCGAAGACCCTGCCGAGGCGGTCAAGGGTGTGGACTTCATCCACACCGATATCTGGGTGTCCATGGGCGAACCGGTGGAAGCCTGGGATGAGCGCATCGAGCAACTGCTGCCCTACCAGGTCAACACCAAGATGATGAAAGCCTCGGGCAACCCACGCGTGAAGTTCATGCACTGCCTGCCCGCGTTCCACAACAGCGAAACCAAGGTCGGCAAAGACATCGCCGCGCGGTACCCGCACCTGGCCAATGGCGTGGAAGTCACCGAAGAAGTCTTCGAATCGCCATCCAACATCGCCTTTGAGCAGGCGGAAAACCGCATGCATACCATCAAGGCGATTCTGGTGTCGGCGCTGGCGGATATCTAAAGGCTACAGGGTCAAAATGTGGGAGGGGCTTGCCCCCTCCCACATTTGCCCGTGTTCACAACGATGGATTTCAGAAGGACACACCTATGCGTATCGTCGTAGCCCTGGGCGGCAACGCCCTCCTGCGCCGTGGTGAACCCATGACGGCCGACAACCAGCGCGCCAACATCCGCATCGCCACCGAACAGATCGCCAAGGTCCATGCCGGCAACGAGCTGGTGATCGCCCACGGTAACGGCCCGCAGGTCGGCCTGCTGTCGTTGCAGGCCGCCGCCTACACCAGCGTGTCGCCTTACCCGCTGGACGTACTCGGTGCCGAAACCGAAGGCATGATCGGCTACATCATCGAACAGGAACTGGGCAACCTGCTGGACTTCGAAGTGCCCTTCGCCACCCTGCTCACCCAGGTCGAAGTGGACGCCAAGGACCCGGCGTTCCAGAACCCCACCAAACCTATCGGCCCGGTGTACACCCAGGCCGAAGCAGAAAAACTCGCTGCGGAAAAAGGCTGGGCCATCGCCCCCGATGGCGACAAATATCGCCGCGTCGTCGCCAGCCCACGGCCCAAACGCATTTTTGAAATACGCCCGATCAAATGGCTGCTGGAGAAAAAGGCCATCGTGATCTGCGCCGGCGGCGGCGGCATTCCGACGATGTATGGCGAAGACGGCAAGCTGCGCGGGATTGAAGCGGTGATCGACAAGGACCTCTGCTCATCGCTGCTGGCCGCCCAACTGGACGCCGACCTGCTGGTGATCGCCACCGACGTCAATGCGGCATTCATCGATTTCGGCAAGCCCACTCAGAAGGCCATCGGCCAGGCCCACCCCGACGAAATGGAACGACTCGGCTTCGCCGCCGGCTCCATGGGCCCCAAGGTGCAGGCCGCCTGCGAGTTCGCCCGCCAGACTGGCAAAACCGCGGTGATCGGTTCACTCTCAGACATCGAAGCCATCGTCCAGGGCAGCGCCGGCACGCGCATCAGCACTGCAACACCTGGCATCACCTATTTGTGAAGTAGAGGAGAAACGCCTATGGCCATCTTTGAACCCGGTCACTTGCATATCGAGCGGCACGCACTGAACAAAGACGATGTCAGCTACGACCTGTGCCTGGACTATGAAGTCGTCACGGATAAAAGCGAAGGCAAAGGCATGCAGTTCACCCTGCATGGCAGCATCCAGGGCAAGGACATGAAGGAAACGTTCTTCCTGCCCAAGGACCAGGCTTACAACTTCGCCAGCAACGTGACCAAGATTGCCGAAAAGTACGGCATTCCCAAGACCCACAGCAGCCTCGGCTCGCAGCACAAGCATTACGACCTGATGTTCGAAGATGTGCGGCATCAGCTGGATATGAAATCCGGAGACCCGGTCAAGCCCGAACACCTGGGGTGATAAGGTTGCACTGACACAACACTGTTCAAAATGTGGGAGGGGGCTTGCCCCCGATAGCGCTAGATCAGCCAACAAATCTTTAGCTGACACACCGCCATTGGGGGCAAGCCCCCTCCCACATTTTGATCTGCATCTGCTCCAAGGCATACTTGCCGCCTCTGCTCCTCAGAATTCTCAGCCACACATGCGTATCCACGTCAGCTTCATCGACCGCGTCGGCATCACCCAGGAAGTCCTGGCCCTGCTCGGTGGGCGCAATCTCAACCTGGATGCGGTGGAGATGGTGCCGCCCAACGTCTATATCGACGCGCCGACCTTGAGCGCCGAGGTGCTCGAAGAGCTGCGCGATGCGTTGTTCAGCGTGCAGGGCGTGCAGGCGGTGACCGTGGTCGACATCCTTCCCGGTCAACGCCGCCACCTGCAACTCGACGCCCTGCTGGCGGCCATGACCGACCCGGTGCTGGCCCTGGACAGCGCGGGCAAGATCCTGCTGGCCAACCCGGCGCTGATCGCGTTGTACGGCCGCGAACCCGCCGGGGAAAGCATTGCCGAACTGTTCAACGACCCGGGGTTGCTGGAAACCTTGCTGGAGCATGGCTTCCGCCTGCCGTTGCGCGAAATCAGCGTGAACGGCCAGACCCTGTTGCTGGACGCCACGCCGATTACCGATGCCGGCGCCCTGCTCACCCTCTACCAGCCCAACCGCATCGGCGAACAATTGTCGGCGCTGCACCATGACCATGCCGAAGGGTTCGACGCGCTGCTGGGCGAATCCCCGGTGATCCGCACCTTGAAGGCGCGGGCGCAACGCGTGGCCGCGCTGGATGCACCGCTGTTGATCCAGGGCGAGACGGGCACCGGCAAAGAGCTGGTGGCGCGTGCCTGTCATGCGATCAGCGCCCGCCACAGTGCGCCGTTTCTGGCCTTGAACTGTGCCGCGCTGCCGGAAAATCTCGCCGAAAGCGAGTTGTTCGGCTACGCGCCCGGTGCCTTTACCGGCGCCCAGCGCGGCGGCAAGCCAGGGCTGATGGAGCTGGCCAACCAAGGCACGGTGTTTCTCGATGAAATCGGCGAGATGTCACCCTACCTGCAGGCCAAGTTGCTGCGTTTTTTGAATGACGGCAGCTTTCGCCGGGTGGGCGGCGACCGCGAAGTGAAGGTCAATGTGCGCATCCTCAGCGCCACCCACCGCGACCTGGAAAAGATGGTCAGCGAAGGCACTTTCCGCGAAGACCTGTTCTACCGCCTCAACGTACTCAACGTCGAAGTGCCGCCATTGCGCGAGCGCGGCCAGGACATCCTGCTGCTGGCCCGCTACTTCATGCAGCAGGCGTGCGCACAGATCCAGCGCCCGGTGTGCCGCCTGGCGCCGGGGACCTACCCGGCACTGCTGGGCAACCGCTGGCCGGGCAACGTGCGTCAACTGCAGAATGTGATCTTCCGCGCCGCCGCCATCTGCGAAAGCAGCCTGGTGGACATCGGCGACCTGGATATCGCCGGCACTTCCGTCGCTCGCCAGAGCGACGGCGAAGTCGACAGCCTGGAACAGGCAGTGGAAGACTTCGAGCGCAGCCTGCTGGAAACGCTCTATACCCGCTACCCCTCGACGCGCCAACTGGCCAGTCGCTTGCAGACCTCCCACACGGCCATTGCCCATCGCCTGCGCAAGTACGGCATACCCAACAAACCCTGATTCCAGTTGAAATACACACCAATGTGGGAGGGGGCTTGCCCCCGATAGCGGTGTATCAGTAGCAGGTGAGCTGACTGACAAACTGCTATCGGGGGCAAGCCCCCTCCCACATTTGGAATGCATTCCAGGTTTTGGTCTGAGAACGACATCCGCTGTACTGAAAGCGCTACAGTGGAACGATATCGCTACAACCCTGTTTTTTGCGCGCCATGCAAGGCTTTGATCCACATAGGCTTTTTTTCGCAGGCTCCGCTGTAGCGAAATCGCTACAGCTTCAGCGCATAAGCTCAGAACCCATTTCATTAACTACTTGTTTTGTAACGACTTAATGACATTGGCCGCAATATTGCTAAGCAACTCCCATCATTCCAATCCCGTCCACCAGGCGAATCTGGCCCTGAGGAGTTTCCATGAGCGAGTTGCGTTTCACTGAAGATCACGAATGGCTGCGCGCCGAAGCCGATGGCAGCGTCACCGTGGGTATCACCGCTTTCGCGCAGAATGCGCTGGGTGACGTGGTTTTCGTGCAACTGCCCGAGTTGCAGGCCTACGACAAAGGCGCTGAAGCCTCCACCGTGGAATCGGTAAAAGCCGCCAGTGGCGTGTACATGCCCCTGGACGGTGAAGTCCTCGAAGTGAACGACAAACTCGACGCCAGCCCGGAGCTGGTCAACGAAGACCCGATGGGCGAAGGCTGGTTCTTCCGCTTCAAACCGGCTGATGCCGGGGCAGTCGCTAAACTGCTGGATCAGGATGCGTACGACCGCCTGATCAAAGCCAACGCCGAAGCCTGAGGAGCGTGTCATGACCGTTAATCTGACCACCGCCAACGAATTCATCGCCCGCCACATCGGCCCGCGTGAGGAAGATGAGCAGCAGATGCTCGCCAGCCTGGGCTTTGATTCCCTCGAAGCCTTGAGCGCCAGCGTCATCCCGGAAAGCATCAAGGGCACCAGCGTGCTCGGCCTGGAAGACGGCCTGAGCGAAGCCGAGGCCCTGGCCAGGATCAAGGCCATCGCCAGCCAGAACCAACTGTTCAAGACCTATATCGGCCAGGGTTACTACAACTGCCATACGCCGTCGCCAATCTTGCGCAACCTCTTGGAAAACCCGGCCTGGTACACCGCCTACACCCCGTACCAGCCGGAGATTTCCCAGGGCCGCCTGGAAGCGCTGTTGAACTTCCAGACCCTGATCAGCGACCTCACCGGCCTGCCGATCGCCAACGCCTCCCTGCTCGACGAAGCCACCGCCGCCGCCGAAGCCATGACCTTCTGCAAGCGCCTGAGCAAGAACAAAGGCAGCCATGCATTCTTCGCCTCGGTGCACAGCCACCCGCAAACCCTCGACGTACTGCGCACCCGTGCCGAGCCACTGGGCATCGACGTGGTGGTGGGCGATGAGCGCGAACTGACCGACGTCAGCGCATTCTTCGGCGCCCTGCTGCAATACCCGGCCAGCAACGGCGATGTGTTCGATTATCGCGAGCTGACCGAACGCTTTCACGCAGCCAACGCGCTGGTCGCCGTCGCCGCCGACCTGCTGGCCCTGACGCTGCTGACCCCGCCGGGCGAGTTCGGCGCCGACGTGGCCATCGGCAGCGCGCAACGCTTCGGCGTGCCACTGGGCTTTGGCGGCCCGCACGCGGCGTACTTCTCCACCAAGGATGCGTTCAAGCGCGACATGCCAGGCCGTCTGGTCGGTGTCTCCGTAGACCGCTTCGGCAAGCCTGCCCTGCGCCTGGCCATGCAGACCCGCGAGCAACATATCCGTCGCGAGAAGGCCACCAGCAACATCTGCACCGCCCAAGTGCTGCTGGCCAACATCGCCAGCATGTACGCCGTGTACCACGGCCCCAAAGGCCTGACCCAGATCGCCCAGCGCATTCACCAGCTGACGGCGATCCTGGCCAAGGGCCTCACCGCCCTGGGCTTGAAGGTCGAACAGGCACACTTCTTCGACACCCTTACACTCAACACCGGCGCCAACACCGCCACCCTGCACGACAAGGCCCGTGCCCAGCGCATCAACCTGCGCGTGGTGGATGCCGAGCGTGTCGGCCTGTCGGTCGACGAAACCACCACCCAGGCTGATATCCAGGCCTTGTGGGCCATCTTCGCCGACGGCAAGGCGCTGCCAGCCTTCGCCGCGACCGACAGCACCCTGCCGGCCGCCCTGCTGCGCCAGTCGCCGATCCTCAGTCACCCGGTGTTCAACCGCTACCACTCGGAAACCGAGCTGATGCGCTACCTGCGCAAGCTGGCCGACAAGGACCTGGCGCTGGACCGCACCATGATCCCGCTGGGCTCGTGCACCATGAAGCTCAACGCCGCCAGCGAAATGATCCCGGTGACCTGGGCCGAGTTCGGTGCCCTGCACCCCTTCGCCCCGGCCGAACAGAGCGCCGGCTACCTGCAACTGACTTCGGACCTGGAAGCCATGCTCTGCGCGGCCACCGGCTACGACGCGATCTCGCTGCAGCCGAACGCCGGTTCCCAGGGTGAATACGCCGGCCTGCTGGCCATCCGCGCCTATCACCAGAGCCGTGGCGAAGCGCGTCGCGACATCTGCCTGATCCCGTCGTCGGCCCACGGCACCAACCCGGCGACCGCCAACATGGCCGGCATGCGCGTGGTGGTCACCGCCTGCGACGCACGGGGCAACGTCGACATCGACGACCTGCGCGCCAAGGCCGTCGAGCACCGCGAGCACCTGGCCGCGCTGATGATCACCTACCCGTCCACCCATGGTGTGTTCGAGGAAGGCATCCGCGAAATCTGCGCGATCATCCACGACAACGGCGGCCAGGTGTACATCGACGGCGCCAACATGAACGCAATGGTCGGCCTCTGCGCGCCGGGCAAGTTCGGCGGCGATGTATCCCACCTGAACCTGCACAAGACCTTCTGCATCCCCCACGGCGGTGGCGGCCCGGGCGTTGGCCCGATTGGCGTCAAGTCCCACCTCACCCCATTCCTGCCGGGCCATGCGGCCATGGAACGCAAGGAAGGCGCGGTGTGCGCCGCGCCGTTCGGCAGCGCAAGCATCCTGCCGATCACCTGGATGTACATCAGCATGATGGGCGGCGCCGGCCTCAAGCGCGCCTCGCAGCTGGCCATCCTGAATGCCAACTACATTTCCCGTCGCCTGGAAGAGCACTACCCCGTGCTGTACACCGGCAGCAACGGCCTGGTGGCGCACGAGTGCATCCTCGACCTGCGCCCGTTGAAAGACAGCAGCGGCATCAGCGTGGACGACGTGGCCAAGCGCCTGATCGACTTCGGCTTCCATGCGCCGACCATGTCGTTCCCAGTGGCCGGCACCTTGATGATCGAGCCGACCGAAAGTGAATCCAAGGAAGAACTGGACCGCTTCTGCGACGCCATGATCGCCATTCGCGAAGAAATTCGTGCGGTGGAAAACGGCACGCTGGACAAGGACGACAACCCCCTCAAGAACGCCCCGCATACCGCTGCGGAACTGGTGGGCGAATGGAGCCACCTATACAGCCGCGAGCAGGCGGTGTACCCGGTTGCTTCGCTGATCGAAGGCAAGTACTGGCCGCCGGTTGGCCGGGTCGACAACGTGTTTGGCGATCGCAACCTGGTGTGTGCGTGCCCGTCGATCGAAAGCTACGCGTAACCTGACTGGCTGAACGAGGTCAAGATGTGGGAGGGGGCATGCCCCCGATAGCTGAGCATCAGTTGATAAATCTGGTGGCTGACACACCGCCATCGGGGGCAAGCCCCCTCCCACAGTTGACCGCGCCTGACCTCAGGAATAATAAGAAACCGGAGAACAACCATGTCCCTTAGCGTGTTCGACCTGTTCAAAATCGGCATCGGCCCCTCCAGCTCCCACACCGTCGGCCCGATGCGCGCCGCCGCTCGCTTCGTCGAGGGGCTCAAGCGTGACGACTTGCTGAGCGCCACCCACAGCATCAAGGTGGAACTCTACGGCTCGCTGGGCGCCACCGGCAAAGGCCACGGCAGCGACAAAGCCGTGCTGCTGGGCCTGGAAGGCGAACACCCGGACACCGTGAATACCGAAACCGTGGCCGCACGCCTTGCGCAGATGCGCAGTGACGGTCGCCTCAACCTGCTCGGCGAACACAGCATTGCGTTCAACGAGAAAGAACACTTGGCGATGATTCGCAAACCCCTCGCCTACCATCCCAACGGCATGATCTTTCGTGCCTTCGATGCGGCCGGTATCCAGGTGCGCAGCCGCGAGTATTACTCGGTGGGCGGTGGTTTCGTGGTGGATGAAGACGCCGCCGGCGCTGACCGGATTGTCGAGGACGCCACCCCACTGACTTTTCCGTTCAAGCACGCCAAGGACTTGCTCGGCCACTGCGCCACTTACGGGTTGTCCATCAGCCAGGTGATGCTGACCAATGAGCGCGCGTGGCGCCCGGAAGCGGAAACCCGCGCCGGCCTGCTGAAGATCTGGCAGGTGATGCAGGATTGCGTGGACGCCGGCTGTCGCAATGAGGGCATCCTGCCCGGCGGCCTGAAGGTCAAGCGCCGCGCCGCCGCGCTGCATCGGCAACTGTGCAAGAACCCCGAGTCGGCCTTGCGCGATCCGTTGTCGGTGCTCGACTGGGTCAACCTCTATGCACTAGCGGTCAACGAAGAAAACGCCAACGGCGGGCGCGTGGTCACCGCGCCCACCAACGGTGCGGCCGGGATCATTCCCGCCGTGCTGCATTACTACATGCGTTTTATCCCCGGCGCGAACGAAGACGGCGTGGTGCGTTTTCTGCTCACCGCCGCCGCCATCGGCATTCTGTACAAGGAAAACGCGTCGATTTCCGGCGCTGAAGTGGGGTGCCAGGGCGAGGTCGGCGTGGCCTGTTCGATGGCCGCCGGGGCACTTTGCGAAGTGCTGGGGGGCAGCGTGTCACAAGTGGAAAACGCTGCCGAGATCGGCATGGAGCACAACCTCGGCCTGACCTGCGACCCGATTGGCGGGCTGGTGCAGGTGCCCTGCATCGAGCGCAATGCGATGGGCTCGGTCAAGGCGATCAACGCCGTGCGCATGGCCTTGCGCGGCGATGGGCAGCACTTTGTGTCCCTCGACAAAGTGATCCGCACCATGCGCCAGACCGGCGCCGACATGAAGAGCAAATACAAGGAAACCGCCCGTGGCGGTTTGGCGGTCAACATTATCGAGTGCTGACGCCTAACCGCGCGCCAGCACGTTTTTCAGGAGCTGAACATGTCCACCGAAACCCTGTTGAAAACTCCATTGCACGCCTTGCACCTCGAACTGGGCGCGCGCATGGTGCCCTTCGCCGGCTACGACATGCCGGTGCAATACCCGCTGGGCGTGATGAAAGAACACCTGCACACCCGTGAACAGGCCGGGTTGTTCGATGTGTCGCACATGGGCCAGATCCGCCTGACCGGCGCCAATGCCGCCAAGGCCCTGGAAACCCTGGTACCGGTCGACATCATTGACCTGCCGGTGGGCATGCAGCGCTACGCGATGTTCACCAATGACCAGGGCGGCATTCTCGACGACCTGATGGTGGCCAACCTGGGCAATGACGAACTGTTTCTGGTGGTCAATGCCGCCTGCAAGGACCAGGACCTGGCCCATCTGCGCGCGCACATTGGCGAGCAGTGCAGCATCGAGCCGCTGTTCGAAGAACGCGCGCTGCTGGCCCTGCAAGGCCCGGCGGCGGTGAAGGTGTTGGCGCGCCTGGCACCCGAAGTCACCAAAATGACCTTCATGCAGTTTGCCTCCCTGCGCCTGCTGGGTGTGGACTGCTACGTCAGCCGCTCCGGCTACACCGGTGAAGACGGTTTCGAAATCTCCGTACCGGCTGAGAATGCCGAAAGCCTGGCCCGCAGCCTGCTGGCCGAGACCGAAGTGCAGGCGATCGGCCTGGGCGCGCGCGACTCCCTGCGCCTGGAAGCCGGTCTGTGCCTGTACGGCCATGACATGAACACCGACACCACGCCGATTGAGGCCAGCCTGTTGTGGGCGATCTCCAAGGCCCGCCGTGCCGATGGCGCGCGAGCCGGCGGCTTCCCGGGCGCCGACCGGATCTTCACCCAGCAGCAAGCCGGTGTGAGCCGCAAGCGCGTTGGCCTGCTGCCGCAGGAACGCACCCCGGTGCGCGAAGGCGCGGAAATTGTCGATGAACACGGTACGGTCATCGGCAGCGTGTGCAGCGGAGGCTTTGGCCCAACCCTGGGCGGCCCGCTGGCGATGGGTTATCTGGACAGCGCGTTTGTCGCACTGGATACCGAGGTTTCAGCGTTGGTGCGTGGGAGAAAGGTGCCATTACGTGTAAGTAAAATGCCATTCGTGCCGCAACGTTACTTCCGCGGTTGATTGGCTGTTTCTATAAGCAACGAGGTTGCGTTACGTGCACTAAACTGTAACGCAACCGCCATATAACAGTGCACGATTGATAGTCATTGTTATAGAGAATCCCCTATAACAAGTGACCGAGACTATCGAATAAGACAGCTCGACTTTATTCAACAAAGTGTCATCAAACCAAGCAAAATCGGTCTTTTTTGCAGGGCTTGTTTTTTTCATATTAGTTGGCGTAGAGTTTGCCCACTGTGTTTGCATGGGTCGCTTGGAACCTGGACCTGGGCAGTAGCTGAAGTAGTTACGCTACAACCCGTTCGACGTCTCTTACTTTCCTGCAACCCAGCCCAGTACTCTTTCATGTGAAAGGGGCTGTCATCAATTTTTAGCGTCAAAGGAAAGAAGAAAATGGCTGATCGTCAGAGCGGTACCGTCAAGTGGTTCAACGACGAGAAAGGGTTTGGTTTTATCACGCCAGAAAGCGGCCCGGATCTGTTCGTGCATTTCCGCGCTATTCAGGGCAACGGCTTCAAGAGCCTCAAAGAAGGCCAGAAAGTGACCTTCGTTGCTGTGCAGGGCCAGAAAGGCATGCAGGCTGACGAAGTACACGCAGAAGGCTGACCCTTACTGCGACAAAAAGCCCCTGATATGACATCAGGGGCTTTTTTATGCCCGCGATTCCGTAAACTGCACTCTTTGTCCAGAGAGCCCTGCCATGCCCAAACCCCTGCTGAGCCCTCAAGGCGAATTTCCTGCCGTTGGCCTGGGTCGTCGCCTGGCAGCGATGTTCTATGACTTCCTCTTATGCACCGCGCTGCTGATCGTCACCGCGTTTATCTACAAGCTGGTCTGGATTGCCTTCGTCGGCGAAGCGAAGATGCGCACGCTCACCGAATCCGGCGCACTGGACGGTGACCCACTGCTGTCGACCCTCCTGGTGTTCGTGCTGTTCGGCTTCTTCGCCAAATTCTGGACCCATTCCGGGCAGACCCTGGGCATGCAGGTGTGGGGCGTACGCGTGCAGAACGCCGATGGCTCGCGTATCAGCCTGTGGCAGGCGCTGTTGCGCTTTGTGGTGTCGATCGCGTCGTGGCTATGCATGGGGCTGGGGTTTGTCTGGTCGCTGTTCGATAAGCAGAAGCGCAGCTGGCATGACATTTATTCAGACACGCAGTTGGTGCGGATCCCCAAGCAAAAGAAGTAACCATCTGCCAAGTGAAGATCAAAATGTGGGAGGGGGCTTGCCCCCGATGGCGGTGTGACAGTCACCCGATATCTTGACTGATCCACCGCTATCGGGGGCAAGCCCCCTCCCACCTTTACCCAGTTGACCTCAAGTCAGGCGTTGCCGGCGAGCTTGAGGCGCGCCGCCTGGGTGAAGTCCAACATGCGCTTGAGCGGGCGTACCGCATGGGGTATCACAGACGGCTCGACGAAGATCTCGTTGCTACCTTCGCGCAAGCATTGCAACGTGCGCTCCAGGGTATTCATCGCCATCCACGGGCAATGCGCGCAACTACGGCACGCGGCGCCGTTGCCTGCAGTCGGCGCTTCGATAAACACCTTATCCGGGCACAGCTGCTGCATCTTGTAGAAGATGCCACGGTCGGTGGCGACGATGAAGGTCTTGTTCGGCAAGCGCTGCGCCGCGGCAATCAGCTGGCTGGTGGAGCCTACGGCGTCTGCCAGTTCGATCACCGAAGTCGGCGATTCCGGGTGCACCAGGATCGCCGCGTCCGGGTACAGCGCCTTCATGTCTTCCAACTGCTTGGATTTGAACTCTTCGTGGACGATGCAGGCACCGTCCCACAGCAGCATGTCGGCACCGGTCTGGCGCTGGATGTAGGTGCCCAGGTGCTTGTCGGGGCCCCAGATAATCGTCTCGCCGTTATCCATCAGGCTTTCGACGATCTCCAGTGCGCAACTGGACGTCACCACCCAATCGGCACGGGCTTTGACCGCCGCCGAGGTGTTGGCGTAGACCACCACCGTGCGCTCGGGGTGTTGATCGCAGAACGCGGAAAATTCATCCACCGGGCAGCCCAGGTCCAGGGAGCAGGTGGCTTCCAGGGTCGGCATCAGGATACGTTTTTCAGGGGTCAGAATTTTCGCGGTTTCGCCCATGAACCGCACCCCCGCCACCAGCACGGTCTTGGCTGGGTGGGCAGCGCCGAAGCGCGCCATTTCCAGGGAATCGGAAACACAGCCGCCGGTTTCTTCGGCCAGGGCCTGAATCACCGGGTCGCAATAAAAGTGGGCAACCAACACCGCGTCCTGCGCTTTGAGCTCGGCGGCGATGGCGGCGCGCAAGCTCGCTTCCTCATCGGCACTCAGGGCCTTGGGCTGCTTGGCGTCGAGGTGGGCTTGAACCAGTAGGCGTTCGGAGATATGCGTCATGTTCGCAAGACCTGCAGGCGCAGTAGCGCGAAAATCGAGTGTACCACCGGCTCTGGAGCCCTTCGGGCGCCGCCGGACGAAGTGTGTGTATTCATCAAGCACGGGTAAAGATGAGGCTGCGCAAGGCTACAGAATATCGAATGGATTCAAAAGCACTAATCTGGCAGTGCAAGGGCATTTTGCGGGGCTGACGGCGGGAGTCGTGCCCCGCGAATACAGCGGTATTCGCGAGGTGGTGCAAGTGGTCAGGCAAACAGCTTTTGGACATTGCTCATCGCATCATCGGCAAACCCTTGCAGGAACGCCTCGAATGCCGGCACGTCCTCCGGGCCATCGGTGCTGGGCTCACCAATGATGGTCCAGGTCGCCAGGCTTTGATTCGCACCTTGCGGCTCCACTTGCATGACAGCCCACAGGTTGCCGATATTCAGCGACGTGTAAATCAGCGACCAGGTCATGGTCATGCCTGCGTTGTCATGGCTGTTGAGTTGCTCGATCACCACATTGCCGTCCTTAAACAGCTTCTTGCGCACCGAGCGAACGCCCTCCCCTGTCATCTCGATGTGCGACAACGCCGGAATAAACTTCGCGAAACCGGAAAAGTTACCGACGATATTCCACACGCTGCGCGCATCGCCATTGACGGTAACGCTGGCGACCACCGGGTTGCCCACGGGATTGCGCACCAGGGTATCGGGTCCAGGATGTTGCATGAACAGCTCCCTCTTTTGGCTCAGATGAATCAATGTACTTGAGATGCAATTGTGTCATCGAGCCACCCTGCAAATCGTGATCAGCCACGCGTCATTTGCCGCCTGCATGCATTCAATTTTTCGCTTGTTGCCGTAAGGCCAATGCCGCCACACCGCACAGGATCAAGGCGACACAGGACACGTAGAACGCATCGCTGTAGGCCATCAAGTAGGCCTCGCGACGCACGGTGTGCATCAGGCCCTCAAGGACTTGCTGCTGGGCGGGCAACAATTGGTTGAAAATGAATGCTTCGCCGTCCGCCATGCCCGCGCGCAGGCGCTCTTGGAATGACGGGGAAAACAAGGTGATCGACTCGCCGACGCGCTCGGAATGAAAGCGCTCGCGCATGGCGACAATCTGCGTCAGCCCGGCGGTGCCCACGGCCCCACCCAGGTTGCGCAGCATGGAGAACAAGGCCGAAGCGGAACCGGCCTCATCCTTGGCCAGCCCCGACACGGCCAGCACTGACAGCGCCACCATGATCAACGGCTGCCCGATGCCCCGCACCACGGTGGACGGGATGATCACGTTGGCGGCGCTGTCCACGTCCAGGTGCGCGCCGAGATAACAGCCCAGGGCCATGATGAAAAAGCCGCTGGCCACCATCAGCTTGGGGTTGAGCCACTTCATCAGGCGCGGCATGAACGGTGCCAGTACCAGTTGCACCATGCCATAGGCAATCAGGCTGATCCCGATTTCTCGGGCGTTGTAGCCCTGCAATTGGGACAGGTAATTGGGCACCAGAAACACCAGGCCGAACGTGGCCCCGCCAAAGATGAACATCGCCGCGCTCGCCACGCCGAAGTTGTAGCTTTTGAGCAAGCGCAGGTTGATGAATGAGCGGTTGCCGTACAGTTGCGACAGCACGAAGTACACCAGGGCGACGCCGGCGGCCAGTGACATCCACACGATGAAGTCGGAGCCGAACCAGTCTTTGCGCCCGCCTTCTTCGAGCACGATCTGCAATCCACCCAGGCCGACGATCATGGCCAGGATGCCGCCCCAGTCGCCGCGTTTGAGCAGGCTCAGTTGCATGGGTTTGGCATCGATGGACCACGCCACCGCCAGCAGCAGGAGAATGCCGGGGACCAGTTGCAGGTAGAAGATCCAGCGCCACGAATACGCATCGGTCAGCCAGCCGCCGATGGATGGCCCGGCGGCCTGGGCCACGCTGTTGGACAGGGCGAACAGGGCCATGCCCATGGCGATCTTGCTCGGCGGCAGCTCGGTGATGATCAGCTGGAACGACAAGGGGATCAGCACCGCGCCGGCGGCACCCTGGATCACCCGAATGATGATCATCACTTCAAGGTTTGGCGCCCAGGAGCAGGCAATGGAAGCCACCAGAAACACAAACGAGCCCACCAGCATCACGCGGCGCAGGGAGAAAACCTGCACCAGCCAGGCAGTCAGCGGGATCATGACGATTTCCGCGACCAGGTACGCCGTGGAGATCCACGAGCCTTCTTCGAAGGTCGCCCCCAGTGAGCCTTCGATTTCAGGCAGCGCGGCGCTGGTCACGTGCACGTTCATGCCGGCCATGAAGCAGCCGAACAGCCCGCCGATCACGGCCACCCAGGCGCGAAAGGAGACGGTTTTCTCGCCAGCCTCAGTCATGCGCGGCGCCCTGGACAGTGGGACGGGTATCCACCGTGGTGATCACCGACATGCCCGGCAGGATGGGGCCGCCGTCATCGTGCTGATCGATCACGATCTTCACCGGAAAACGCTGCACGATCTTGGTGAAGTTGCCGGTGGCATTGTCCGACGGCAGCAGCGCGAACACCGCCCCCGAGCCGGGCGAGAAACTCACCACATGGCCCTTGAGCTTGCGTCCCGAATAGCTGTCGACGCTGATATCCACCGCTTGCCCGGCGCGCATGTCGCGCAATTGGGTCTCCTTGTAGTTGGCCACCACGTAGGCCTGCTGCAAGGGCACCACCGCCAGCAGCGGCAGCCCCGGCGCGACGTACTGGCGGGTGCGCACCTTGCGCTGCCCCACCACGCCGTCGATTGGTGAGCGGATCAAGGTGTCTTCCAGCGCATGGTCCGCCAGTTTCAACTGGGCCTCGGCCTGGCCGCGCCGGGCTATCTGCTGCTGCAGCGAGGCATCGGCCAATTGGCGTCGGGTAATGGCGACGTTCAGGCGGGTTTCCTGCTGGCGCTGCATCGCCCGGGCAATTTCAACCGCGGCGCTGGCCTGGGTGTAGCTGGCAGCCGCGCTTTCCAGACGTTGGGCGCTGGCGGCATGCTCGCGCACCAAGCCTTCATAGCGACGCTGATCCAGGCTGGCGCGGCGCAACTCCGCCCCCACGCTGCGGGTGTGCGCCTCAGCCTGGGCCACGCCGGCCTTTTGCTGGGCGATCAGGCTGTCGGTGACTTGCAGGTTGGCTTGCTGGGCAGCGATGGAGGCGTGCACTTCGGCCAACTCCGCACGGGCCTGGGCCAAGCGCGCCTGGTAATCGCGGTCCTCGATGCGCACCAGCACATCGCCTGCCTTGACGGGCTGGTCGTCCTCCACCAGCACCTGGGCCACGTACCCGGACACCCGTGGACTGATGGGAATCCAGTCGGCACGCACGTAGGCGTCGTCGGTCTGTTCCAGGTAGCGCCCAACCGTCAGCCAATACACACCGAACGCCACTGCGCCGATCAATAACGCAGCACCACCGAGCAGGATCAGGTTGCGTTTGCGGCGTTGCTTGCGGGCGTGCATGAGTTGTTCGAGCACAGGCTCCTGCTCATCCTGCACAGTGGTTTTTTCATCAACAGCGATATTCATGGCTGGGTACCGGAAAAAGTGACGGAAGCGTGGGTGAGCGCAGCAGCAGGGATGGGGCTGGATTGCCAGCCGCCACCCAGGGCGCGAAACAGACTGATCTGGCGCTGCAGCAACTGGCCGTCGGCATCGGCTTGGGTGGCTTGCAGGCGGACCAGCTCACGCTCGCTGTCGAGCACGTCGAGAAAGTCGATGGAGCCGGCTTCGTAGTTGAACTGCGCCAGCTGGTAGGCGTGCCGACTGCTCTCCAGGGCCTGACTCAAGGCCGCGTGGCGTTGGCGCTCGCCGTCGTACAATGCCAAGGCCTGGCGCACGTCCTTGAGGGCCTTGAGCACGCTGGCCTCGAACTGCGCGACCTCCACCTGTTCAAGCGCGCGAGCCTGGTTGACCCGTGCGCGGTTGGCGCGCCAGTTGGGGAATTGCCAGGTAATCAGCGGGCCGATGCCGAACATCACCGCACTGCTGTCCCCCAGTTCATGGGGTTTGCTGGCAGATGAAGATACGGATGCACCAAAGGTCACCTTCGGGTACAGGTCGGCCTGGACGATATCCACTTGCAACGTGGCCGCTTGCAGCGCTCGTTCGGCCTGGCGGATATCAGGGCGGCGCGCCAGCAATTGCCAGCCATCGCCCACCGGCAGCGCGCCAGTCAGTTGCGGCACCACTTCGCATGTCGCAGCGCCCGAGCCCTGCTCCAGATCAGCCACGCCGGTGAGCATCGCCAGCTCGTACAACGCGGTCTGGCGGCGCGCCTCCAGCATGGGCAGCAAGGCCAGGGTTTCGCCCTGCAGGGCCTGCATGCGGCTGTATTCAAGATCGGTCACCACACCGGCCTGACGCTGGCGATCGGTCAATGCCAGGCTGTGCCCGACCACTTCCAGCGAATGGCGCTGCACCTTGGCGCGCGCGCCCAGGGCGCAGGCATTCACGTAGGCGCGGGTGGTTTGCGCGGCGACCGTGATGCGCAGCAGGTCTTCGGCATCCTGAGCCGCCGCCGCCTGCACCTGCGCCCGTTCGATGCTGCGCTGGACCTGGCCCCACACATCCAGCTGGTAAGCCAGTTCAAAGCCAGGGTTGAAGGCCCACTGCGATGGTGCGTGGCTGTCGGTGGCCTTGGCCAGGGTCTGATCGTCGGCCGTCTTGCCATAGACCGCACCCACTGACGCCTGAGTGGACGGCCAACGCTCGGCGTCGACCTGCCTGAATGCGGCGAGCATCGATTGCACATGGGCCTGTGCCGCCGCCAGGTCGCGGTTGTGCGCCAGCGCTAGCTGCACCAGCGCGTCGAGTTTGGGATCGTTATACAACTGCCACCAACGGTCGGGTAAGGCCTGGCCCGACACACCTTGCGGCAAGCGGCTCAACGCATCGATGCGCTGCGGGTGCGGTTGCGCGGGCATATGGGCCACCCACGAGGAACACCCCGCCAACCAGACGACGGCCACGCCCAGGAGCGAAAGACGGCGGTGCCGCATGGAAAAAGAAGGCGAACCCATCGCAGAAATCCAGAGTGCTGAGTAGAGACGCAGGTTAAGAGAGCACCGCGTTGCTCATCTCCCGAGTTCCAGACAACCATCGTTTCGATTGGGACAACCTGCTCGCGCGCGCTGGATCTTGAGCGCTCGCCGACCAGACGCACGCACGCATGGCCCTGCGCGCAGGCAGGCCATGTCCAGTAGGAAAAGTGTGAGCGCGGGGCCCGATCAGACCAGCCGGCAGTTGCTGGGGGGGTAGCCCACAGTGCGTTTGAACATTGCGGTGAAAGCGCTCGGGCTCTGGTAGCCATGCTCAAGCGCCACTTCCAGAATGGACACACCACAGGCCAGGCGCTGCATGCTGAGCAGCAGCCGCGTGCGCTTACGCCACTCGCCATAGCTCATGCCCAGCTCTTTCTGGAACAGCCGAGCCAGGGTGCGCGAACTCATATTGAGTTGCACCGCCCAGCTCTCCAGTTTCGACTCCTGGGAGGGGTTGTCGATAAAGTCGGCACACAGCGACTTGAGCCGCGGTTCGTCCGGAATCGGCACATGCGCCAAAACCCTCTGTGCCCGGTCGAGTTCGGAGAAGATCAGGTCGACGATCTGCACATGACGCAGCACGGCCGGCTCGCTGTCAGGCGTTTCGGCCGCTGCGATGATCAACTCGCGCAGCAGCGGCGACACGCGGATGACGTGGCATTCCTCGGTCAAGGCACGGTGCGCGCCGGGGGTGATCAGCAACGTGCGCATGCGCACCTCGCCCGTCATGCGGATCTGGTGCTCCTGCCCCGACGGCACCCACAGGGCGTGCCCGGAAGGCACCACCCAGGTGGTGCCGACGACCGATACCAGCATCACACCGTTGATGGCGTAGACCAACTGGCCTTCGTCATGCCGGTGCGCGGCAACGATGTCACCGTGGCTATAGTCACCGGTAAGCGCCGACACTGCGGTGTGCGCGTTCATTTCAGAAAGGCACCGCAGCACTTACCAAGCTGAGCAGGCCCAGGTGCGATGCGCGGTTGAAGGCACTCCTCACCATCTTGAGGGACTCGGCAGTAAACTCCATTTCCTAGCAACCCACCTTGACCAGCAGGTCGAAGAAGCGACGCTTGCGCTCGGTATTCATGGGTTCAACCAGCGCCTGGCCGCCATCACGCATATCGACACCGCACCAAGTCGGCGCCGCAGTCCGCACGACACTGGGCCATTGGCGGCGCAACAAATCGACCGTGGCGAAATGACGGCATTTACCGGAAGGGTCCTTGAGCATCATTTGCTCTCCTTTTTAAAACTGCGTGTCGCCGGGCCCAGGCAACCTTGGGGGGACGCATGCCACATCGGATCCAATAGTAAACAAAAAAAGCTTGACAGGATTGCGAATCTGCGACTGCGATGTGAAAAAAATACCTGAAAAATCAAAAAAAATTAAATGTTGGTGAATTATTCCAATATATTCGCACAGCAGTCATAAAAACCCCAACTTATGGCCTTTAAAAGCTGAAAACTATCGATCTCGCCCTGCGATATCCGTCGTATGGGCACCATGCGGCTGGAAACTCCATTCAACACACGCCAATACCTGTTCTGTTTACCAAAACCGATCGGGGCAATTCGAAAAAAAATAAAAAATATCACTACTTATAGTTGTAAGTAGAACAACGTTAACTACCCGCATTTCCGGGCTCTTAGCACTTGTTTGTGTCACCTTTACACCGCGTCTATTGGCGCCGCGCACGTCGCCGTATCCTTCATGACTTGCATATTCTGAGATCTGGCTATAATCACCCACTCGATGAAAAGACACTAACGATGATCACACTGCGAATGAACATCAAGGCCTGGCAAGCACAGAATATTTCGCACAACTCTGCTGTAGTAAATATTTAACGCGGCAACATTGAGTGCTGCGAACATGACAGGGGGACAGAGGGTGAGAGCAGGCACTATGACGGTTGACTTCGAAAAAAAATTCAGGATAAGATCGGGTTGGATATTTTCCGCGAATAAATGGAATTAGAAATAAAACAAATGGACTGGCTTATGCCAAACGGAGGATATGGTTTTGATTATTTTAGGTATTAACTCGTTTTTTGAGCATCCTGCCGTTGCTCTTATGAAAGATGGAAAGCTCCTCTTCGCTATTGAGGATGAGCGCCTGACTCGAATAAAACATGGAAAATCCTATACCCCGTACAAGACATTCGTGCCCTTTGACTCCATCTACGCGGCATTAAAAGAAACTGGCATCCATGCAAGTCAAGTCGATGAAATTGCTTATTCTTATTCTTCGGATCTGCACCAGCAAGCGCTGACGGAATATGCCCAAGGCACTCGCAAAAGCTCCCAATCCGAAGAAGAGGCTGCCCTGTTTTCGCTGAAAAACTTTCGTGAAGCGCTGAATGGAAAATACGAGCTGCCGAAAAGATATTCAGACTTTCTTCCCGAAAACGGGTTGGCGAATGCAACCTACCGAGAATGGGATCATCACCTGTCTCATGCCGCGTCCGCGTTCTTCTTCTCGGGTCTCAACGAGGCGCTGATCATCGTATCCGACGGCAGCGGAGAAATAAGCTCCACCTCGATATACACCGGAAAAAACGCGCAGATCAATAAGATTGGGTCTGTGGACTTACCGGACTCGCTGGGCTTCTTTTACTCGGATTTCACTCAGTTGCTCGGTTTCGAACCCTTTTCAGACGAATACAAGGTTATGGGACTTGGCGCCTATGGTTCGGACGTCTACAGAGAGCGCCTGGATCAAATCCTGAGGCAGGATGATGATGGCCACTATGTATACGACACCGCCAAACTTGAAGAGCTGAAAGCGTCCGTAGGCCCTCGGTTGTATGGTTCAGAATTAACAGAAAAGGATTTCAACTTAGCCTGTAGCGTGCAGAGAAAACTGGAAAGAGTGCTGGTTGGACTCATCTCGCACTACATTGGAAAAACCGGTCTGAAAGACGTCTGCCTGGCGGGCGGTACTTTCCTCAATGTATTGGCCAATAGCCGTATCGCTGAAATCGACGGCATCGGCGAGGTGTTTATTCAACCGGCCTCGCACGATGCGGGCACAGCGCTCGGAGCCGCTGCCCTTTCCCATGTCCATGCCGGCGGTCAACCGCAGATCGAATATGACTCGATGTTCCTAGGCTCCGAATACGACAGCGAAAGTATCGAAAAAGCGTTGGAACTGAGCAGTTTGACATATGAAAAAATACCGAATGAAAGGATGCCTTCTAAAATTGCAGAAGTTCTTCATCAAGAAAAAATCGTCGGCCTTTTTCGAGGAAGAATGGAGTTTGGTCCTAGAGCACTTGGAAATCGCAGCATCATTGCGTCTCCACGCTCGGCCAAGACCAGGGAGCATTTGAACATCCTAAAAGACCGAGAGATGTTCAGGCCGCTGGCGCCTATCGTAACCCATGAGGAGTTTGACACTTTTTTTGCTGGCACCCGCAACAGATACATGATGTTCACTTGTAAGGCGAAGAAACGGGCGATTGATCTTATCCCGGCCGTCGTTCACGCCGACCAAACCTGCCGTGTTCAGACGATCAACAAAGCGGATGACGAGTTTCTCCACCAGACGCTGAGTAAATTCAAAGAAAAAAGTGGTGTGGCTGTGCTGATTAACACCTCAATGAACGTGAGGGGGAAACCCATAGATCTCACTCCCCAGGATGCGCTGAACTCCTTTTTCACGTCTGGGATTGACTGCCTTGTGCTGAACGATTATTTCATTTACAACCCGACGAAACGGTCTGACAAATGAACAGAGCAGATACGCTACAAATAAATGCATCTGCCTGGAACAAACGGACCCAGGTACATGTCGATTCCGAGTTTTACGCGACGGACAAAGTGCTAAGCGGCACCAGCTCAATACAACAACTCGATAGCGCGCTGTTAGGCAATATTGCGGGATTGAAGTTACTGCATTTGCAGTGCCACTTCGGCCTCGATACGATCAGCCTGGCCAGAATGGGCGCCGACTGCATCGGCGTCGATATCTCAGTCGCCGCTATTGAGAAAGCTACGGAGCTCGCTTCGCAGGCTGGAATCGAAGTCACCTTTTGTGTTGCCGACGCCCAGAGGATAGAACATGTAGTCGTGCCTTCGACTTTCGATATCGTCTATACCTCCTATGGCGTCCTCTGTTGGATAGAGGATTTGTGGGAATGGGCACGGGGAATATCAAGAGCCCTGAAGAGTGGCGGAAGGTTGATACTGATTGAATACCATCCTTTCCTGAATGTCATATTCCCTGGTTGCTTGGCAGGCACAAGTGATTATTTTAATTCATTGCGCGGCAATCTGACCCATTCAACCGGTACCTATACAGACAGAAACAGTGACATAGAATACGAAGAAGTACGATGGGCTCATTCTATTTCAGAGATCCATGCAGCCCTGTCGGCAGCACACCTATCGATTACTCATCTTGGAGAGCATAGCTTCTCGCCCTATCCTATCGTTCCAACATTAGCCGAGTACGATAACAACCTCTGGCGTGAGAAAGAGGGATCTGAAAAGCTGCCCTATCTAATGTCTTTGTGCGCGGTAAAGCCCTGAAAAGGAAGTTAGCATGATTATGGATGATATAGGCAACATTGATGAACGGATACCGATCAAGGTAAATTACCCGGTGACGGCACTTGATTGCTGTGAATATATGTCTTCCCAATGTGGCTCACCGGTATGGGTAAAAAGAGAAGACACACTTGATGTATACGGCTCTGGCCATAAACTACGTCGTCTCAAACATCTCATACCGAGCTTGATGCAAGAGCAGATTGATACGTTGGTTACGATCGGAAGCCTGCAATCCAATCAAACGAAAAGCGTTGCTTATATAGCACATCGTTTGGGCATGCAGTCACATATCCTTTACGGAGGCGATAACCCTCTCGACCTGAGTGATTGCTCAAGTAACTACAAGGTGACGAAAAGCCTCTGTGATCACATTCACTGGAAGAGCGGCGTCGCGTGGAGTGAGTTACCCAATCAGGCCGAAGAACTGTGTCGCCACTTGCGGTCCGAAGGAAGACGAGCGTTGTACATAGCCTCGGGTATAAGCAACGCCGACGCCTTGAACGGATCCATAGAACTGGGCGTTGAGTTATCCTGGCAGCTACCGGTAAAGGCGGGGAAAGCGGTGCACATATTCGTATGCGCCGGATCTGGTATGACCAGCCTGGGGCTGTCAATCGCAGCCCAACTGCTGGGAGCTGATTGGAATATCCATGGAATCTGCATCGGCGAAACCCGCAGGCAGCTGGAAAGCCGCGTTAACGCACACCTTCAACGCTGGGCCAGTTCGAAAGGTGCGCGGTTCCACACGAACAACATCACGTTTCACGACGCCTATGCAAATGGTGGTTATGGAAAGCATACCGAGAACGATATTGAAACGTCGCTGACCATCTTGAAGGAAGAGGGAATCTTCCTGGACATGACCTATATGTTGAAAACCTTCAAAGGAATGAAAGGCGTTCTTAAAGAGCGAAAGCAAGATGACTCAATAGCCGTCCTTTTGCACTCAGGAGGCACCGGCGATTTTTTTTAATGGACCTCGGTGAACCCCATGACAATCGATACGTTGCTGACGGCAAATATGGGTCGTGAGCGCAAGTACTCTTCCAGTAGAGAAAAAACCTTTGAGCACTTGGTAGAGCAGCTCACTCGGTGCTTTTTTCAAAAAAACCGCACGCCTGTCCTGATGCAAGACATCGAAAAGACCCTCGTTGAATTCGGGCCCGCCGGGGTCGATTTCGCCTTGGTAGATATTATGCAAAACGAGCAGGTATTGGCCGAAATTGCCAGTCGAAGCTATCTCCAGGGAAACGGATTCTACAAAATCGTTTTAATAGAGAATGAACATTTCAATCTGCGATTTCATCTCTATCTTGAAGGGATCAAAGCCCAAGAGAATATACATAGCCATCGTTGGTGGTTCGCATCGCTTGTGACCCTTGGCACCCTTAGATCAGAGGTGTGGGTAGACTCAGCAAGTATCGACGCTCACTGTTTCGAAGAAATCATCTATACCGGAAAGAGAAACGCGTTCATCCCAGTTGGAGACAGCTCCCTGGAGCTTCAGGACACACAGAAGCTTCGCCGCGGAGAGTCATATATCTGCCCCACTGACACGCTGCACCGCGTATTGGCGAATGGGAATGAGGGTGTTTCTGCGACGCTGATATGCCGTGCCAAAAAGTGTAAGGGGTGGTCTAGAAACATTGTAAGTAGCGGCCGCCATCCTGACCTTGAAGCTGAATACCTAAACAGCAAAAATCTGAAAGATCTTATCGCCCTCTATTTGACACGTTCCCAATAGGTGAAAAAATGTCCAACATTGATTATTGGAAAAAAATCCTTTTGCAGAATGACCAGGCTAAAGGCGCTATTTCTCTGGTACCTAGCGAAAACGCTCTTTCGCCAATGGCCAGAATGCCCTATGCAATGGATTACCAATCTCGCTATTTCCTCGATGATCAGCGGCTGTTCGGATATTGGTGCTTCCCTAATGGCGCGCGTATTGGTGAGGTGGAACATGAAATATTGCTGCCCGGACTGAAGAAACTGACCAAATGCGAATACGTCAACGTACGCCCGATATCGGGATTGAGTGCGATGACTGTCGGCATTGCGGCTCTGACGGAACCGGGCGACACGATTTTTTCGATCTCCCCCAACGATGGCGGGCATGCCAGCACCGGCTTCGTTATCAACAAGATGGGGCGGCGACAGATCGATATAAAATTCTGCGATGTCGACACCATTGATTTGGGCATATTTGAAGAGGATATCGCCAAATACAGACCCAGCATGATCTACCTAGATCAGTCCACGTTCCTGTCACCGATTGATTGCGGGCCCTTGAAGGACGCAATCACCAGAGCGGGGCTTAAAAGCCTGGTGCTGTACGACGCAAGCCATACCAACGGCCTGATCTTTGGTGGTTGTGTGGAAAACCCTCTGGACCAGGGAGCAGACGTCTGGTGTGGCTCTACCCATAAAACGTTCCCCGGGCCGCAGAAAGGAATCATTTGCACGCGAAATTCTGAGGTGTACAAACATATAGAAAAAGCAGCTGACCACCTCGTCAGCCATCATCATTCGGCCAGCATCGTCTCCCTGGCGATCACAGTGGATGAATTCATCAATTGCGGCGGGACCGAATATGCCAATCAGATTGCGGCGAACGGAAACGCGTTTGCGAGATTATTAAAGCAACTCGACTACACAGTACCGATGCCTGCGGATGAAAAACATGTTCATCAGGTCTGGTTTGGCGTGCCCCACGGTACCGCGCAGATCAATAACAATAAATTATCTTCTGTCGGCATTGCAGCAAATTGGGTAAATAGCCTCCCAGGTAACCAGGGTCCGGGCTATCGGGTTTCGCTTGCGGAAATCACCCGACGCTCGGCGAACGAAGATGACGTAGGGAAATTGGTTGCACTGCTGGATCAGCTATTCAGGACAGAGTCAGAAACGCTCCCTACCGCGTTGTGTGAGGGACTGGGCTCTCTCTCTTGGAAACTCCGACAGACAGCCTACTGCTATGCCCCTCAACTCATCGACCTGTGATGCCACTCAACATGGATAGCAAGACCGTCCCGACGTTAGGCGAAACACTCAAGCAATTGGGGATGCTACAGTCGGCGCTTGCCCAACAACTGACTGAAACGCTTGAATTGCCGCTTGAGCAGGCGTTTGGCCGTATACTTAAACAACCGGCCATAACGGAAAGCCATCCGTTTCTGAACAGTTTTTCTGATAATCTCAATGAGTACCTGGAACAAACCGGAAAAAAAAATAACGCGCTATGTGACTCGATTATCCAGTGCCCAGCCATGCAACAGGCCGATCATAGTGGAATCTTGCTGGATGACGAGATCTTTCTGAACAATCTGTTTTTTTCTATGGCGTTGTCGTCAAAGAACATTCCGTACGGCCTCACCATTCAATGTTCCACGGTTAAATGTATCTCCGCCAGAGCACCGTTGAAGGGGCCGCTTTTTCTAAAAGATGGTAACCAGCCAGTGCGCTTGTCTGACCTGAGCAACAGCCAGTTAAAAAGCAGATCATTCTGCAATTTACCCACTCCATTTCAGATATCCATAAGCGCGCCTGCCGACCAGCAGGACTCGCGCTGGAAAAGGTTAAGGGAGATGTGGAATACAAAAACCTTTACCTGTGCAGAAGACGCGTTTATTGCCATCAACACGGAACTGGGCAAACAAATAAAATATGCTACCGGAACGGAAATTGTTTTTCTTGACGAGCGATTTACAAGTTTTCTCGCAGCGAAACAGCTACT
This sequence comes from Pseudomonas sp. R5-89-07, assembly GCF_003851685.1. Lineage (NCBI taxonomy): Bacteria > Pseudomonadati > Pseudomonadota > Gammaproteobacteria > Pseudomonadales > Pseudomonadaceae > Pseudomonas > Pseudomonas sp. R5-89-07. The sequence continues at coordinate 4,709,156 of NZ_CP027727.1, forward strand.
CAATGCACAACTTCCCCTCGCCGACATGATATTCGACGCCACGCTAAGATCGCTCATTTTAAACATTAAGGAAACGACCATCGATTCCGATGATAACTTTGTACTGGGTCATGACTTGACTGATTTTTTTTATTTCAAGAGTGAACAAAAACTGGAGTTACTCGCCATCGAAAATTGTACCACTGGCGCCGAACTCATCCTTAAACGTCGATCAGATGGAACAGTGCTGGCGCGCGTAGGGAAGCGGGAATTGGTTCGAATGCTTGAGGACGGGCGACTTTTTTGCGACCGGTTTCTCGGGTATTTCGTCAGGTGTTTCGGCACTGGCTTAAAGGCTCTGGGAGGGACGAGCCAGCAAGATTCGGTCGGGCTCTATCAGAGCATTTTGAGGAAAAGTAATACGCAACTGCAGTTCATGAACACACCCTTCGAAAACCTGTGTTTTCGAGATGAACTGACATTTTTAGCGGGTGCACCTTTTTTTGAAGGCATCGACAGTTCTCTACTCGACTCGATAAACCAGTCCAGCACCGACAATCTGGGCAGCTTCATCGAACTGATAAAGACAAGAAAGGTTAAGCAGTTGATAGGTAATTTTCAGAGCTGTCATTATCTGCTGAAAAACGCTGTTAAGAACAAGGAGAGGCAGTAACTTATGGAAAAGAATAGCTTAATAAAGACACTGGAGCAGGAAGGCTACCTCATTGTCCGAAACGCGCTGTCGAAGGAAAGGGTTACAGCGCTCATCGAAGAGATGACTCGCCTGGAGCAACAATTTGAAGGTCGAGAATTTGCAGACACTGAAGTCTATAAAGCATCGGCGACGCGGGTCATGATTCACGATATCGATACCCATGAATTACCGGCCACCAACGAGCTGGTCGCCGACAGCGCCTGTAGGGCGTTACTTAACGAAATGATCGGTGGCCAAGTGCTACGCTGGACAGCCACCTATGCGAACTGCAAACCGGGGCATCCCGCACTCTCGTTTCATACTGATTATGATCCTTATGAATGCTCGAAGTACCGCCCTAACCATCCGTCGTGCTTACGTGTGCTCTATTATCTTGACGACCTGAATGCGGAAAAAAGCCCGCTGCATATTGCGCCTCGATCACATACCTTTCTGCATAAGGATTATCAATCGGATATTTTTTCCGACACGTTAGACGTCGACATAGTCACTCCGACGATTGCCACAGGTGACATGATCATTATCAATCCCAGGGTCATTCATGGCACGGGAGAAAATAACAGTGGCAGTATAAGGCGGGTCATTGCTATCACCTACGTGCCGGATTGGGCGCGCCCATTGACCCCATAAGGAAATGACATGTTTATATTAGGCACGGAACATATACCCAGGCCCAACATTCCTGCGCATATTACGTGCGCCTGGGAGATGGGCTGTCGTTCTTTCGACACCGCCGTTCTTTATAAAAACCATGACGATGTTTTATCAGCGCTGCAGAGGTATCCAAGAGAGGATTATGAATTAACTGTAAAAATTCCCGCCGCCTTTCAGACGCGTGCGCAGCTGGAAAATTTGGCACTATCCATGATCAGTCAAAGCAAACTAAAGCATGTTGATAAATTATTGATACACTCACCTAAACACGTCCTCCATCCCGACGCGTTAGAGGTATTGCAGCAACTGCAAGCAAAGGGCTATATAAAAAAATATGGCCTGAGCAATTACACCCTTGGCCACCTGAAAGCGCTGGGTGCCTTTGGCTACACCCCCATGGTTGTTCAGAATGAAATAAATCCATTTTTGCAGGAAACTGAGCTTGTGAATTACTGCAAAGAAAACCGCATAGAAGTGCAGGCCCATAGCATATTTGCAACTGGCAAGGTTTTCACCGACGACGAACTGGCGTCAACGGCAGCGCCGCAAAACTTGACGCGGGCCCTGTTTAGCTGGCTAAAGAAAATAGCGGTGAGCCCAATTATTTCAACAAAACAACAAACCAGACTCCTGGATATTTGGAATAACTGGCAGATGGCTTCCGAGGAAAATTCACTGAGCGGTATAGAATTGTTTGAAAAAAATACCCGTCAGTGTCGCTCCCCGGAATGGGATGAGTTTGATTTGTTACCGCAAGAGGCTTATCAGCAGATCTTGCGGCAGCTTCAACATCGAGATCAGTATCAACCTTGAAGGACTTCAGTATTAAGATAAGGCTGCAAAACGGCCGGGACCTTAATCGAATTGTCCGCCTGCTGATACTGCTCAAGTAGCGGAATTATAGCCCGAGTTGTAATGCCTGTCCCATTTAGGGTGTGTACATGAACATTTTTTCCATTTTCAGACTTATATCGCACTTGTAGTCTTCTGGCCTGGAAGTCAGTGCAATTACTGCAACTTGTCAGCTCGCCCCAGCCCCAACCACCCGTACGATCTCGTCCTAGCATCCAGGCCTCGAGATCATATTTCTTGAAGGCAGGCGCACCGAGATCGCCGGAGCAGATGCGAATGACCCTGAAATGGATGCCCAAAGACTCGAAAATGCCTATCTCAAACGCCAGGATTTCTTCAAGTGTCTTCTCCGATTGCTCCGGCTCGACGAGCGCAACAAGCTCCACCTTAGTGAAGGTCTTGTTTCTATATAGGCCCGCATCCCGTCGTCCACTGGCACCCTCTCTACGGAAGCAAGGAGACATGCTGAAAACTTTAACTGGGAGTTCGTTACGAGCGAGGATCTCATCGGAAAACTGTCCTACAAGCGGTACCTCCGCAGTACCGATCATGAACAGGTTGTCGTGCATCAACGGGAAAAGCTCGCTGGCGGTTTCGGTGCGTCTGGGATTGAACCCCGCCCCTTGCATGATCTCCTGCTTGACCATCAGCGGGATGTTCACTTGTACGAAACCGGCAGCCTCAGCCCTGTCCATAACGAAACGCATGAGAGCGGTTTCAAGCTTGGCGATAGTGCCTTTGAGGATGGGGAAACCTGAACCGCTGGTTTTGACGCCGGCTTCAAAATCCATGCCCAATCTGTTGGCGAGGAAAATGTGGTCTTTGGGTTCAAAATCAAATTCCGGAGGAGCGCTGTACTTCGTCACCTCGACATTGGCGTCGTCATCCATGCCAATGGGAGTGTCGTCGGCGTATGTGTTAGGGAGTAATAACAACTGGCCTTCGAGCTCAAGTTCGACCTCGGATAGCTGCTTTTCAAGGCTCAGAGATTTCTGTTTGAGTTCTTTGCCTCGAGCGATACTGACACTTTTTTCCACAGTGCTGTTCTTGGCATTTTCATTCGCCTCGGAGCGCAGAGATTCAAGGCTCTGCTGCAGCTCGCGCTTCACACGGTCCAACTCTACGATTTTTGCCACATCGACATCGACGCGCCGGTTTTTACAGATTTCCTGCAAATACTCGGGGTTGGAGCGGACCAGCTTTATATCAAGCATATTCAGATTCCTTGGTCGACTGAGTCTCAAAAACGACATTATGTAGGTAGAGCCCTATGCTTTCAATGCTTTCACGCCTTCCTGCCCCAGTTATAACCTTGTCATTGGCACGACTTGCCTGCGCGTGCGCGAGCACCGTTCCGCCCATGATGTTCTTCATTCTCAGTGAAGTTTTTGCGTTGAATGTATCCGCTACAGCAATTGCCATGGGGAGTGCTACAACGTTCCTTGTACTGGGAAACTTTATCGGTGGAAAAATTTGTTCCAGGTTCAGTTGGTGGCATACATTCATCATCAGCCAGACGTTCTTTCTTATCTCGTTATTTTCCGCCACGCTAAACAATAATTTTATTGGATTTATTATATGCATTTATCTGAGCTGCCTATTTGCAGGAATTTTTCTCGTGTGTTTTACCCTAGGGACCCTTTCTTTGGCGGGCACTGGCGACAAAACAACAGCCCTCTCTATCGGCTATATGTTTTTCAATATGGGTTATGCCATCGGGGTCGCCAGTGCTGGCATTTTATTTCAGTTTTCCTATAAATGGGTTTTCTATTTTGACTGCTTGGCAAATCTGATCGCACTGTCTATCTTCATCATTTTCGTACGCCCGCCTCAAATGGCTGTCGGCTACACCGCTCCTCGCAAGGTGCCCCACCGGACGGCAAACAGCAGAATCAAGCTCTATCTATTCTTGATGCTTTTGGTTCAGGGTGGTTTTGCTTTTCTATTGCCGCTGGGGTTGAAGCAAAGTGCTTCAACTGTCGCCCCGGCCACCCAATATGGATGGCTTATAGCGTTTTCCGCCCTGGCGACAATGATTCTAAGCCCTTACATACTTCGCGCCACCCGGAACAGGGAAATTTCCATCAATCTGAAAATAGCTTCAATACTCTATATTGCCAGCTATTTTTTCCTGAATTTTTCGGGTCTCAGTGCTTCGCTCTCGGTCGTTTCAGTACTACTGTGGGGGAGCGCAGGAATGCTGCTGCTCACCTACGGTGAAGTAGTTCTACAACGCTCGGTTCCGGAGCACCTCAGCGGCGCTGCAGCAGCTGCCTTCCAGTCACTGATCCAAATGGGAGCGGTGGCTGGCCCTTTATTAGCGGGAAGCCTAGTTGGGAAATTTTCATTTCTCGCCGCGTGCGCTGTTTTTTGCGGACTAGCAAGCTTGTCCGCGATAATACCTTCAAAAACATCTGACGACTTTAAATAAGGATATTTAATAATGTGTGGAATTCTAGGCGCCTACTCATATGGCGGAGCACTGCCCGACCAACACGAGTTTGAATCAATGCTTACGTTGATGTCGAGCAGAGGGCCTGACGACTCATCGAGTTACTTTGACAAGCAGATACAACTCGGACATAGAAGGCTTATCCTTCTCGATGCCGAGGGCGGACGACAACCCTTCTTCCATGATGATAAAAACATCGTAGTTATATACAATGGAGAAATATACAATCATCCGCAGTTGCGAAAACAACTCGAAGCGCAGGGAGTGGTTTTTAGCGGTTATAGTGACGGAGAAGTCATTGGGCATCTTTATAGATTGCACGGGGAAGACTTTATTCAACAGGTCGATGGAATGTTTTCCATTGCTCTCTACGATCGCCGTGAGTCTACACTATTATTATACCGGGATCGCGTAGGAGAAAAGCCGCTCTTCTATCAGGACCTCAACGGCATACTACGGTTTTCTTCGACCTTGAAGCCCCTCCTGATGACACCCGCTTATACAAGCGCGCTGAACCCGGACGGCGTAGCGGACTACTTCGCTCAAACCCAAGCGGGACCAATAAGCACGCTGTTTCAAGACATACATAAACTTGCCCCTGCTCACTATCTCAAAATAGACAGCGGCGGCAGGCGCTTACTGAGGAAGTATTGGTCTATTTCCTACTCTTCAAAACTCGAATTACCCTTTCGCGAAGCGGCCGAACTCATCAATGAGAAACTTCTCTCTTCCGTCAACAGCATGCTGGCCAGCGATTATCCCATGGGGATTACGCTGTCAGGCGGCATCGACTCTTCACTCGTGCTTTTGAATACTATGCGAGCAGGCAGCAATCCTGTGCAGTGTCATTTTCTTTCCTCGGGAAGTTTGCACGACCCTGAACGTTCTAGAGCAGAATACGTTGCCCAGGCATTCGGTCTTGACTTGATCAAATTCGATGCTACCCAGACATCGTTCGATGACCTTGTCACCGCAATGAGTCACTTTGACGAGCCGGTAGGCGTCTATGACAGCACGTACCTTCTCAACCATAGCGCCTTTATATCAAATCACAATCGCGTCGCCCTGACGGGTAATGGTGCTGACGAAGTATTTGCAGGCTACAACGGCTACGTCAGCTTCCTGCACAATCACTCATTGAACACCCAGGAGGACCAAGACATAAAGGAAACCCTTAAGCGCTTTCTGCTTGAGAAACACGCTCGCGACAAGACACTGCTCTATACCCAGACTTTCTCGAAATGCTTGGAACGGGGAAAAGTGGAGTACGCGTTCGATCAAATATTCCGAATTGCCGACTTCAGTAACCTGCTGGATGCGCGGACCTTTTACGATATTTATTTTGGCATGTCGCACAGCGCCTCCCTAAGCGATACCGTAGGCATGGCGTATGGCCTGGAGTATCGCTCCCCCTTCTTCGACAGAAGCCTCATGGAAACCGCTGCGCAGCTCAAGCCAGACTATAAAATTTGTCCGTCAACGATGACGACCAAGCCATTGCTCAAGGACATCGCCGCGCGTCATTACTCCGAAAACCTGGCCTATGCCAAAAAGCTTGGTTGCGGCCATGGAATAGATCGCTACAGACTTCTGCATACGGAATGGCGACTACCTTTCTTCGAGGCGTTCCAGCGCAACGAAGAAGTGCTGCAGCCGATTTTTTGCAGGGACAAAGTTGAGCTTTTATTCAATGCTCTGGGAAGCGGCAAACTATCTGATGAAGACGCGCATCAGCTATTGAAGCTGGCTATCTTCATCGCTTGGGTCGATGCGCATAGGGGCATCTTTCATATTTCTCGCTAGCAGGGCAGCGGGCCGAAAGACAGGCAAAAAAAAACCCGGAAATCCTCACTTGCGTGGGCCTTCCGGATTTTCTAAACCGCCAAAAATGGTGGGTCGTGTGGGATTCGAACCTACGACCAATTGGTTAAAAGCCAACTGCTCTACCAACTGAGCTAACGACCCGCTGTGTGGTGGCGCGTATAATACTGATTTCTAAGGATTATTCAACACCTTATTTGAAAATAATTCAGAATTTGTACGCTGGGCCCGTAATTCGGCGGGTTGAACGCCTCGCACATCCGTCTGATCAGGCGTATCAACGCCCTGGCTCGTCATTCCACAGGTATTTGTGCAACTGCATTTGCAGGCGCACCGGCAGGTTGTCTGCAACGATCCAGTCCGCCAATTCGCGGGCGTTCAGGTCGTGGTGGCTTGGGGAAAACAGCACCTCCCCCGCGCGTCGCTCCAGGCCATATTGGATCAGCTTTGAGGTCGCCCAGTCGTAATCCTCGCGCGAACAGATGACGAACTTGACCTGATCGTTAACCGTCAGCAAGTCGATGTTCTCGTAGCGGTTGCGATGGGCTTCCTTGGAGTCGGGGGTCTTGAGGTCGACCACCCGGCTCACACGCGGGTCTACCGCGGAGATGTCCAGGGCGCCGCTGGTTTCCAGCGAGACCTCGTATCCGGCGTCGCACAGCTGCTTGAGCAAGGGAATGGCATTGGGTTGCGCCAACGGCTCGCCGCCCGTCACACAGACGTAGCGCGGCCGGTAGCCGGCAACCTGCTCCAGAATATCGTCAAGGCTGCGCACGGTGCCGCCGCTGAAGGCATAAGCGCTGTCGCAGTATTGGCAACGCAAGGGGCAGCCGGTCAGCCGTACGAATACGGTAGGCAGCCCTGCGGTGCGCGTTTCACCCTGCAACGAGTAAAAAACTTCGGTAATACGTAATGTGTCTTGCATAGTCGCCACGGGCGTAACAGCTAAACAGGCTGTCCGCCTCCGTCAGGCACTTCAAGGGATTGCGCCAACGCGCCAACCCCAGGAAGCGTGTTTCATAAAAGGGCGTGGATTCTAACGAAAAAACCCGCGCCAGGCGCGGGTTTCTTCTAAACGGGTTGCATGGCTTACAAGCGCTGCAGATCCCGCTGGGCCAACTGCGCAGCAGAAGTACCCGGATACTGGGCGACTACCTGCTGCAGAATGCCTTTGACCTTGTCGGTATGACCCAGTCGGCGTTCTACGTCAGCAAGCTTGTACAGCGAGTCCGGCACCTTGGCGTGCTTGGGGTACAGCTGGCTGACCTTGGCGAACGCCTGGCCTGCCCCCTGCAAATCACCCTTTGCCAGGTTGACCTCACCCAACCAGTACTGGGCATTGCCCGCGTACTGGCTGTTGGGGTACTTGCGCAGGAATGCGGTAAAGGCCTGGCTGGCCTTATCGAAGTCCTTGGCTTTGATCAGGTCGAAGGCTGCATCGTAATACAGTTTTTCCTTCGCCGGATCACCCGGTTCACTGCTGGCAGCCGGGGCCTGGCTGGCTGCCGCGGCCCCCGCTGCTGCGCCACCGGCGGCAGCACTGGGTGCGCCACCGGCAGAAGAATTATCAGGAGTAGCGGCAGGTGCAACACCGGCTCCAATACGTCGATCAAGATCCTGGTAACGCTCCAGGCCTTCTTGCTTAAGCTGGTTCACTTGATTCTGCAGAACTTCAATGGCGCCTTGTTGCTGGGCCAATTGATCCTGCATGCGTTGCAGCTGGTTGAACAGTTCGCCCTGTGCCGAGGGCGCGGCCGTAGCCGCCCCCCCAGCATAGGCGCCGTTCGTGCCATAACCCGCTGGCGGATAACTGCTGCCGCTATTGTTATAGCCAGAGTTGCTATCCGTTACAGGAACCGCAGCCCACACCGAAAGCGGTGCGAGGCTGAGAGCCAATACAGTTAGAGCACGACGGCACGTTCGCATGACGAATTACTTACGCAGTTCGACGCGACGGTTCTGAGCCCACGACTGCTCGTCGTTGCCAGTTGCAACTGGACGCTCTTTACCGTAGGAAACCAGTTCCAGTTGGCCTGGAGCAACACCTTGCAGTACCAGGTAGCGCTGAACGGCTTTCGCACGACGCTCGCCCAGTGCCATGTTGTACTCACGAGTACCACGGGCGTCAGTGTTACCTTCCAGAACAACGCGAGCGCCGTTAGCTTTCAGGTCCTTGGCGTGAACGTCCAGAGCGCGCATGGCTTCTGGTTTCAGGTCCGAACTGTCGTATTCGAAGTAGAAAGTGGTGATCGCGCGCAGAGCAGCTTCTTCGCTCAGGGAGCCGTCAACTGCACCAGTGTTAGCGCCGTAACCAGCGTTTGGATCAACAGCTGCGCCTTCACCGGCATTGTCGCCGCCTTTAGAGGAGCAACCAACGGCTACGGACAGAGCCAGAGCCAGAGCAGCAAACTTACCAAACTTCAGCATTTCCATCGTGAAACTCCTAATGAACCCCAGTGTGTTAAGTACTTCTTTTTGTAGCGCCGCGTCAGTTCAGGTAAGGGGACCAGGATGGTTCTCTGACTTCGCCTTGTGCGGTAGGAAGCGGGAGCCTTACGCGTCCGTTGATGGACACGAGCATCAAGACTCCCCGGCCCTGCTGGCGGGTGGCGTAGATTACCATGGTGCCGTTGGGCGCAACAGTGGCTGACTCATCTAGGTTGGTATCTGTAAGGATTTTTACGGTTCCGCGCTGCAAATCCTGGGCCGCAACCCGGAAATTAGTGAAACCATCCTGACGGTGAATCATTACCAACGTCTTTTCATCGGCCGAAAGCTTGGGGTTGGCGTTGTAGTTACCAATAAAGGTCACACGTTCCGCGCCGCCGCCACCCACGCTGGCTTTGTAGATTTGTGGCTTGCCGCCACGGTCGGAGGTGAAGTAGATGGTCGAGCCATCCTTGCCCCAGAACGGTTCGGTATTGATGCCTGGGCCACTGGTCACGCGAGTGAGTTGGCGCGAAGCCATGTTCATCACGTAGATATCCGGGTTGCCGTCCTTGGACAGCACGAATGCCAGGCGCGAACCATCCGGCGACCAGGCTGGCGCACCGTTGAGGCCTTCGAAGTTGGTGATCTGCTCACGACGGCCAGTATCGATGTGCTGGACGAAGATACGCGGACGCTTCTGTTCGAACGACACGTAGGCAATGCGCTTGCCATCCGGCGCAAAACGCGGCGACAGAATCGGCTCGCGCGATTGCAGCAGGGTCACGGCGCGGGCGCCGTCGTAGTCCGAGCGCTGCAGGGTGTAACGGGTGTTGTCTACGGAGAAACGCTCAGCGGTGACGTACAGCATGCGTGTGGAGAACGCACCCTTGATACCGGTGAGTTTTTCAAACGACTGGTCCGAAATGTAGTGGGCCATGTCACGCAGTTGCTCGGCGGTGCCCGAAACGTTGCCGGTCAGGACCTGCTGCTCGGTGGCCACGTTGAACAAGGTGTAGGTGATTTGCAGGCGACCGCCGGCCGGCGTGATGTTGCCGACCATCAGGTACTGCGCGCCCACCGCCTTCCAGTCACGGAACACGACTTCGCTGGCCTGGTTGGGCTGGCTGATCATGTTGCCTTTCGGAATCGGCGCGTAGTAGCCGGAGTTGCGCAGGTCGTCGCTGACGATCTGGGCCATGTCGTCCGGCAGCACGCTGCCGCCCTGCCAGCCGAACGGTACTACTGCGATCGGGGTGGCCCGATCGCTGCCGCTGGTAACCAGGATGTTCTTTTCATCCGCCGCCGCTATCCCTGCCATGCAGCAAATAACGACAAGCATTCCTCGAAGAAGGTTTCTCACAAGGCTAGATCCTCAGGTGTGAATGTCATCTTGAATGAACGATAGGGAGCGAAGTCGCTTGGTTTCATTCCCTGCATCTCGGTCAACCGGCCAATATTCTTGACTGCGGCAACCGCCGAACTGTCGAACGAACCGTCGCCACTGGACTTGGCCACGCTGACCGAAGTCACCGTGCCGTCCGGCAACATGCCGATCTGCAGCACTACTGTCATGCCTTTACGTGCCGAAGGTGGACGTGTCCAGCCTTCCGCTGCCCGAGCCCGGATCAGGTCATCGAAACTGCCCGCGACTTCATCGCCACGCTCATCGGCCAAGGCTTGCTGACGCTGCGGCGTGTCGGAAAGCAAATCTGCCAGGGCCTGAGCCTTTTTCTCTTCGGCGGACTTACGTGCTGCTTCCTGAGCCTTTTTCTTGGAGGCGTCGGCGGCAGCTTTCTTCTTCGCTTCATCGGCGATTTTCTTCTTCGCCTCGTCTGCTTCAGCTTTTTTCTTGGCGTCTTCGGCGGCTTTCTTCTTCGCGTCTTCGACGATCTTTTTCTTGGCTTCCTCAGCGGCCTTCTTCTTGGCCTCTTCCTCGGCAGCTTTCTTGGCTTCTTCTTCGGATTTCTTCTTGGCTATATCAGCCAATTGTTTCTCTTCGGCCTTTTTGGCTTCGGCAGCTTTCTCGGACTTCTTGGCTTCATCAGCCTTTTTCGCCTCGTCAGCTTTCTTCGCCTCGTCAGCCTTTTTCGATTCCTCGGCCTTTTGAGCCGCCTCTTCTTTCTTTTGTTCCGCAGCAGCCTTCACCGCTTCCTGCTCGACCTTCTTCTGTTCCATCTGCTCGACTTCGGTCTGGCGCGCAGCCGACTTCTGGGCCTCACCCGCAATCTTCTGATTGGTCTGGGTGGTGGCCTGACTTTTCGATTTCAGCTGATACAGGGTCGCCTGCACGATCGGCTTGGCTGGCGGCAGGTCCGGGGTCATGGCAAAGCTGACGAACAGCATGCCAAACACCAGGATATGCAGGGCAATTGCCCAGACGCCAGGCCAGAAGTAGCTTTCCGAGGCGGACGGCTCTCGCTGTTGCTGCATCAGGGCGCCTCGGTAATCAAGCCAACGTTACCGACGCCGGCTTTCTGCAGCCCGCCCATGGCGCCCATGACAGAGCCGTAGTCAACCGACTTGTCACCGCGAATGAACACCTGGGTGTGCTTGCCGCCTTCGTTGCCGGAGCGAATGATCTTGGTCACCGCGTCAGTCATGGCCGGCAAGGTCAGGGCCTTGTCCTGCTGCTTCTGCGTGTCGACTTCGCTGCCAAGGTTCCAGTAGTAGGTCTTGTCAGCCTTGATCGAAATGGTCAGGACCTGAGTGTTGTTGTCTTGCGGCAAGGCTTCACTGGAAACCTTGGGCAGATCAACCTTCACGCCCTGGTTGAGCATCGGCGCGGTCACCATGAAGATCACCAGCAGCACCAGCATCACGTCGATGTAGGGCACTACGTTCATCTCGGCGACCGGCTTGCGCTTTTTGCGAGCTCGAGCGATTAAAGCCATTGGGAATTACCTGCTTATTCTTCGCTGGTGTGCACTTTACGGTGCAGGATCGCCTGGAATTCATCGGCGAAGGTGTAGTAACGGCTGATCAACGTTTCGCTGGTGGCGGCAAAACGGTTGTAGGCGATTACTGCGGGGATAGCGGCGAACAGGCCGATCGCGGTGGCGATCAGGGCTTCGGCGATGCCCGGGGCCACGGTGGCCAGGGTCGCTTGCTGGGCCTGGGCCAGGCCACGGAAGGAGTTCATGATGCCCCATACGGTACCGAACAGGCCGATATACGGGCTGACGGAACCGACGGTCGCCAGGAACGGCAGGCTCTGCTCCAGCTTCTCTTCTTCGCGGGAAATGGCGACGCGCATGGCGCGGGCCACGCCTTCCATCACGGCTTCCGGGTCAACGCCAGGCTGCTGGCGCAGGCGCGAGAACTCCTTGAAGCCGGCGCGGAAGATCTGCTCGACGCCCGAATCCGGGTCCGGGTTGCTGCCGGCCTGGCGATACAGCTTGGACAGGTCGATGCCCGACCAGAAGCGCTCTTCGAAGCTCTCCAGGGCACGTCGACCGGCACGCAGCAAGTTGCTGCGCTGAAAAATCATGACCCAAGAGGTAACCGATGCGGCTACCAGGGTCAGCATGACCAGTTGCACCACGACACTGGCATTGCTGACCAGGCTCCACATGGAGGAATGGTCGACGACGGTAGGTTCCACGCTAAATCTCCTGCTTTGATTGTTTACCCGCGCCGCTCACGGCGGCAAAGGCCGCACGTAGAGTTTCGGGAATGGCCCGAGGTTTCAAACTGTTGGTGCGTACACACGCCACCAGGAACTGCCCCTCACAGAGCAGCGTTGCATCCGTTGCCCGCCTGACCTGCTGCTTGAATCGCAGGCTGGCACGGTTCAATTCGATGACTTCAGCGCTGACCAGCAACTCGTCGTCCAGTCGCGCCGGTGCGAAATAACGCGCCTCGCTGGAATGCACGACGAATAACAGGTCCTCCCCTGCCAGCAAGGATTGGGCAAAGCCCAGTTCCCGTAGCCGCTCGGTTCGAGCCCGTTCCATGAATTTCAGGTAATTGACGTAATAAACGATGCCGCCCGCATCGGTGTCCTCGTAATAAACGCGACAGCGATGTGCGAACGACGGATCCCCGTTTTGCGCGCGCATACTCTAGTGCTTACTCCTCAGGTTGCCAATCCGGCTGGGCAACTGTTTTTTCATTCCTGAAAGTTTCTCAAGTGACTCAAATGACGACGCCAGACACTGGGACAGCACAAACTTCAGATAAATCGCCCAACGTGGCAAATACCCTGTAGGAGCGAGCTTGCTCGCGAAGCACCTGAGCGCGCCGCGTACAACCAGACACACTGCGTCATCGTTGAGGTTTTTCGCGAGCAAGCTCGCTCCTACCATTTTTTTAATCGTCTACTGCATCGAGAAATTCGTCTACCACGGGCATCTCTCCCAATCGTGACGGAATGTTTAGCCCGAAGTGCAGATAGGCGTGACGCGTCACCACCCTGCCCCGTGGCGTGCGCATGATGTAGCCCTGCTGGATCAGGTAGGGTTCCAGCACATCCTCGATGGTATGGCGCTCTTCACTGATGGCGGCGGCCAGGCTGTCCACGCCCACCGGGCCTCCGTCGAACTTCTCGATCATGGTCAGCAGCAGACGCCGGTCCTGGTGATCGAAGCCATGTTCGTCGACATCCAGCAGGTTCAACGCCAGGTCCGCGACCGCCTTCGTGATATGCCCCTTGGCCCGCACTTCGGCAAAATCGCGCACGCGGCGCAGCAGACGGTTGGCGATCCGTGGCGTACCCCGGGCGCGGCGGGCGATTTCGAAGGCGCCCTCCGGGTCCAGCGGCAAGCCGAGGATACTCGCCGACCGGCTGACGATCGTCGCCAGGTCCGCGGTGCTATAGAACTCAAGACGTTGAACGATACCGAAACGGTCTCGCAGCGGGTTGGTCAGCATGCCCGCACGCGTGGTCGCGCCGACCAGGGTGAACGGCGGCAGGTCGAGCTTGATCGAGCGAGCGGCCGGGCCTTCGCCGATCATGATGTCGAGCTGGAAATCCTCCATCGCCGGGTACAGGACTTCCTCGACGATGGGCGACAGCCGGTGAATCTCGTCGATAAACAGCACATCGTGCGGTTCGAGATTGGTCAGCAGCGCGGCCAGGTCGCCGGGGCGTTCCAGTACCGGGCCGGACGTGGACTTGATCGACACGCCCATTTCCTGGGCGATGATGTTGGCCAGCGTAGTCTTGCCCAAACCCGGCGGGCCAAAGATCAACGTGTGGTCCAGCGACTCACTGCGCCCGCGCGCGGCCTGGATGAACAGCTCCATCTGCTCGCGCACGGTGGGCTGGCCGATGTAGTCGGCCAGGCTCAGGGGGCGGATGGCGCGGTCCTGGACTTCTTCACGGTCGCGCGGGCCGGTGGCCGCGATCAGACGATCAGCTTCAATCACTTAAATCATCCCCTTCAGGGCTCGGCGGATCATGTCTTCACTGCTCAGGTTCTTGTCCTTGATGGCCGACACCGCCTTGCTGGCCTCCTGCGGCTTGTAGCCCAGGGAGATCAACGCACTCACGGCATCGCTTTCGGCACTGGCGACCTGGGCCGCCGGCATGTCCGGCTGATTCGGTACCAGCGCGAACATGCTCGGCACCACTTCCCAGGCCTTGAAACGGTCCTTGAGCTCCACCAGCAGGCGCTCGGCGGTTTTCTTGCCGACACCGGGCACCTTGGTCAACGCCGAGGTGTCCTGGGCCGAAACCGCTCGCACCAGCTCATCCACTTCCAGGCTCGACATCAACGCCAGGGCCAGCTTGGGCCCCACCCCATTGAGGCGAATCAGTTCGCGAAAGAAGTCACGGTCACGCTTGCCAATGAAACCGTAGAGTAATTGTGCATCTTCGCGCACTACCAGGTGGGTGTGCAGCGTCAGCGGTTCGCCTACCGACGGCAGGCGATACAGGGTGGTCATGGGCACTTCGAGCTCGTACCCCAACCCGTTTACATCCAGAATCAGGTGCGGCGGCTGTTTCTCAGCCAGGGTGCCGCGCAAGCGTCCAATCACGGTTCAGATCCTTAAAGCGTGGGGGCCAGACCAAGGCTGACCGCACATTTCGATTGCGCTGATGCTATCAGAGACGCAGGCGTCCGCCACGACTGCGTGCCGTACCCAAGCCATGAGGCAGCAGGCTGGAGCGGGTGTGGGCGTGGCAAATGGCAATGGCCAGGGCGTCGGAGGCGTCGATCTGTGGCTTGGCGGTGAGCTTGAGCATGTGCATGACCATCATCTGCACTTGCTCCTTATTCGCCCCACCGGTACCGACAACAGCCTGCTTGACCTGGGTTGCGGTGTATTCAGCGATTTCCATGCCCTCCTCGGCCCCCGCCACAATGGCCGCGCCACGAGCCTGGCCGAGCTTCAGCGCCGAGTCGGCATTCTTGGCCATAAAGACTTTTTCGATACCCATGGTTACCGGGCCGTAGGTCTGGATGACTTCACGCACGCCGCGATAGACGATCTGCAAGCGTTCGGCCAGTTCACCCGCGCCGGTGCGGATGCAGCCCGAGGCGACGTAGACGCAGCCACGCGGAGTGTGTTGCACCACGCCAAAACCGGTAATGCGCGAACCGGGGTCGATACCTAGGATTAAAGTCATAACGCCTGCGGGTTGGATAAATACAATTTCTGACACACCGTAGTTTCAATGTGGGAGGGGGCTTGCCCCCGATGGCGGTGGCTCAGTCGATTTATAAGTAACTGACACACCGTCATCGGGGGCAAGCCCCCTCCCACATTTTGACCTCATCGCTTTTCAGCCTAGCTGTTCGGCCACGGACTCCGGGATGTCGGCATTCGAATACACGTTCTGCACGTCATCCAGGTCTTCGAGCATATCCAGCAGCTTCAACACCTTCTGCGCGCCATCCAGGTCCAGTTCGGCGCTGGTGGTCGGCAGCATCACGATTTCCGCGTCCGTGCCCTTGAAACCAGCGGCCTCCAGCGCGTTACGCACAGCGTAGAAGCTGGCGAACGAGGTGAACACGTCGATGGAGCCGTCCTCATTGGTGACCACGTCGTCGGCGTCCGCCTCCATCGCGGCTTCCATCAGCGCGTCTTCATCCGTGCCGGGTGCAAAGGTGATCTGCCCCTTGCGCTCGAACAGGTAGGCCACCGAACCATCGGTACCCAGGTTGCCACCACACTTGCTGAACGCATGTCGAACCGCTGCCGCGGTACGGTTGCGGTTATCGGTCATGCATTCGACCATCACCGCCACGCCGCCCGGGCCGTAGCCTTCGTAGGTCAATTCGACCATGTCATCGGTGTCGGCGGCGCCGGCACCACGGGCCACGGCGCGGTCGATGATGTCACGGCTCATGTTGGCGCCGAGCGCCTTGTCCAGCGCCAGGCGCAGGCGCGGGTTGGAGCCGGGGTCACCGCCACCTTGACGGGCGGCGACGGTCAGCTCGCGGATCCACTTGGTGAAAATCTTGCCTTTCTTGGCATCCTGACGCTCTTTGCGGTGCTTGATGTTCGCCCACTTGGAATGGCCAGCCATAACACAACTCCGAAATTCTCTAGAAACCTATCAATCCCGCCGCCGGCGAGATTTCCCTCTTTTAAACACAAAGGCGCATCCGAAGATGCGCCTTTTTGACTGCTTACAACCTTATCGCGCTTTCACGCAGCAGCCTTACTCAGCCTTCGGCGTCTCGCGCAGGCGGATGTGCAATTCGCGCAATGCCTTGGCATCCACTACGCCCGGTGCCTGGGTCATGACGTCCGCGGCACTCTGGGTTTTCGGGAACGCAATCACTTCACGGATCGACTGGGCGCCGGTCATCAGCATCACCAGACGGTCCAGGCCGAAGGCCAAGCCGCCGTGCGGTGGCGCACCGTACTTGAGGGCGTCGAGCAGGAAGCCGAACTTCTCTTCCTGTTCCGCTTCGTTGATGCCCAGCAGGCGGAACACCGCTTGCTGCATCTCTTTGCGGTGAATACGGATCGAACCGCCACCCAACTCAGTGCCGTTGAGCACCATGTCGTAGGCACGCGACAGCGCGCCGGCCGGGTTGGCTTCCAGCTCGGCCGGCGAGCACTTCGGCGCGGTGAACGGGTGGTGCAAGGCGCTGAAGCTGCCGTCGTCGTTCTCTTCGAACATCGGGAAGTCGACTACCCACATCGGTGCCCATTCGCAGGTCAGCAGGTTCAGGTCGTGGCCAAGCTTGATGCGCAGTGCGCCCAGGGCTTCGCTGACGATCTTGGCCTTGTCGGCACCGAAGAACACGATATCGCCATCGACCGCACCGACGCGATCGAGGATCACGTTCAGGTTGGCTTCCGGGATGTTTTTCACGATAGGCGACTGCAGGCCGTCAACACCGTTGGCGCGCTCGTTGACCTTGATGTACGCCAGGCCCTTGGCGCCGTAGATGCCGACGAACTTGGTGTAGTCGTCGATCTGCTTGCGCGGCATGCTGGCGCCGCCAGGCACGCGCAGGGCGGCGATGCGGCATTTCGGGTCGTTGGCCGGGCCGCTGAACACCTTGAAGTCGACATCTTTGAGCTGGTCGGCCACGTCGACCAGTTCCAGCGGGTTGCGCAGGTCTGGCTTGTCGGAACCGTAGCGACGCATGGCCTCTTCGAAGGTCATGTGCGGGAATTCGCCGAACTCCAGGTCCAGCACTTCCTTGAACAGGTTGCGGATCATCTGTTCGGTGAGGCCCATGATCTCTTTTTCATCGAGGAAGCTGGTCTCGATGTCGATCTGGGTGAATTCCGGCTGGCGATCGGCACGCAGGTCTTCGTCGCGGAAGCACTTGGCGATCTGGTAGTAACGGTCGAAGCCGGCCACCATCAGCAGTTGCTTGAACAACTGCGGCGATTGCGGCAGCGCGAAGAACGAACCGGCGTGGGTACGGCTCGGTACCAGGTAGTCACGCGCGCCTTCCGGGGTTGCACGGGTGAGGATCGGCGTTTCGACGTCGAGGAAGCCGTTCTCATCGAGGAAGCGGCGGATGCTGGTGGTCATGCGCGAACGCAGACGCAGCTTCTCGGCCATTTCCGGGCGACGCAAGTCCAGGAAGCGATAGCGCAGGCGGGTTTCCTCGCCAACGTCGGAATATTCGTTCAGTGGGAACGGCGGGGTTTCCGACTCGTTCAGCACTTCCAGCTCATAGCCCAGCACTTCAATGCCGCCGGACGCCATGTTCTTGTTCACGGCACCGGCCGGACGCAGGCGCACCTTGCCGGTGATCTTCACGACGTATTCGCTGCGCACGCGGTCGGCGGCGGCGAAGCTCTCGGCACGGTCCGGATCGAACACCACCTGGGCCAGACCATCACGATCACGGATATCGAGGAAGATCACCCCGCCGTGGTCGCGGCGACGGTGAACCCATCCGCAAAGGGTGATTTCCTGACCTTCCAGGGTCTCGTTCAGTTGGCCGCAATAGTGGCTGCGCATCATGGTAGTGGTTTCACTTCTCGTAATTCGAAATTCGGTGGCAGGCCTGCCTCGTCACCGTACATTAAAGCAGGGGACGGATAATGCAGGAGCCTGCGCGTAGAGTTCAACTCAGTCTGCTTTGTCGCCGCCGGCCAGGTTCTTCTTGGCGCCGGTCTTGAAATCGGTCTCATACCAGCCGCTACCGCTCAGGCGGAAGCCCGGCATGGACAACATCTTCTTCAACTCAGGTGCCTGGCAGGCTGGGCAATCGACCAACGGCGCGGCGCTGATCTTCTGAATGGCTTCCAACTGATGACCACAGGAAGCACATTGATAGTCGTACATGGGCATGGAGATGTCTCGGCGATCAGATCGTAACTGCGCCACGCCCTGCCGTTGTGCATAAAGCCCGGCATGCGCAGCAAAGCGCGGGATTATATCTGGTAAATCGAGGCAGCGCAGCCGGCATTCTGCCCCAGGCCCGGCCTGCCGGCAGGAAGGACCGGGGGCCTGGAACATCGAATCATATCGGGCCAGAGGCGCCAAGGCGGTCTTTCAACACGTGAACGACGCACACCACCCGTACCAGCCCGCTGAAGTTCTTCACACCGCCGTAACGCAGGTGCACTTCCCGGTCGACATAGGACAACAGCGCACTGACCGAGCAGGTGTTGAGCCTGGCTATTTCCGTGAGGATATTCCAATAGACCTGCTCAAGCCGCAGGCACGTGGAAAAACCGTTGAGCCGCACCGACCGCGATAAGGGTTTGGCGAGCCCCATGTCGAACCCCTTAGCGAAGGGGTCGACCTTTATCTTGTGAAAACCGCCGGTTTCCACGCCCTTACCCAATCCACATGACATACACCTGACACTCCCTTGCCAAACAGCAGTCCATGGGTTTCTCCCATTGGACAGTCAGCCTATAAAACAGCAGGAAGCGACGGGCAGCCAGAAGACGCGGGAACCGGGCATCGTAGGACAACGCCAGCAAGCACAGGGAAACACGCGAGCGGCGCCCTGGAGCGCCACCCGGTTCGACGGTTACTGGTTTTCGAGCAGCGAGCGCAGCATCCACGCGGTTTTTTCGTGCACTTGCATACGCTGGGTCAACAGGTCGGCCGTCGGTTCATCGCTGACCTTGTCGAGCAAGGGGAAAATACCGCGCGCGGTGCGCGTGACAGCCTCCTGGCCAGCCACCAACTGCTTGATCATCTCTTCGGCGCTCGGCACACCCTCTTCTTCCTTGATCGAAGACAGACGGGCGTAGATCGAGTAGGCGCCGGGCGCAGGGAAGCCCAGGGCGCGGATACGCTCGGCAATGGAGTCCACCGCCAGCGCCAGCTCGTTGTACTGCTCTTCGAACATCAAGTGCAGCGTGCGAAACATGGGGCCCGTGACGTTCCAATGGAAATTGTGGGTCTTGAGGTACAGCACATAGGTATCGGACAGCAGCCGTGAAAGTCCATCGACGATGGATTTACGATCTTCTTCACTGATACCAATATCGATTGCCATGTTTTTTCCCCTTCAATTGATGAGCATTCATTGATCAGGTGCTGGATCACTCTAGCAAGAGTGTTGCCTGTGTGCAGCCCGGCACACCCAGCCGATGTGCGGCAAATCGCCTCGCGCTACCGGCAAGGCGCAGGGCCGGCGAGCCTGTTGCCCTGTAGGAAAACGCTCGAAAGGCCGCTCGAATGACCCGCACCTGTCTAGGACAAGCCTTCGACGCGAAAATGCCACCGCGATTGCAACACCCCGAAATGCTTGATTTGAGTAGGCACAGCCTTTGCTGTTAAATAGGCGGCGTGTGGCTGCCGTTTATTCCTGCGGCATGTCACATAGGCTGATACCCGCGCACGTGCTCAACGCCTCCCATTGTTCAGAAGCGAACCGTGCCAGTCAGCTCTTCCTTGTGATCCGTCTTAACGTGAGTTAATCAAAATGTTGAAAATCGTCCACCTACTAACGGGCGTTGCAGCGTTGCTGCTGTCCTTTATCCCGAGCCTGCAGCCTGAAAGCCTGCCCTACCTGCAACAACACGACGCTCTATACCTGGCCTTGTTCGGCCTTCTCAACCTGACACTGGCACCGGTAATCCCTTACTGGAACAAAGGCACGCGTCATCAACTGCAAAACCTGGTCAGCGCGCTGCTGGTACTGACCGTCGTCGTTCAAACTCTTACCCTGCTGGCACCCATGCCTGAAGTGGGCGGCCACCCGGCCATCCTGCTCAGCCTGGTGATTGCTGTGGTCGCCATCGTTCTTCACCTGGCCATCAGCTTCTACCGCTCCTCCCCTGCGGCCACGTCGCAAAACTACGACATGACCAACCGGGATACCGGGACCGTCAAGTGGTTCAATACTTCCAAAGGCTTCGGCTTTATCTCACGCGACTCGGGCGACGATATCTTCGTCCACTTCCGAGCTATCCGTGGTGAAGGCCACCGCGTCCTGGTCGAAGGCCAGCGTGTGGAGTTCTCGGTGATGAACCGTGACAAAGGTCTGCAAGCTGAAGATGTGATCGCTGCCCTGCCGCGTCGCTGATTGCACCTGCCGCAAAAAAAACCGCGATCTGGCATTGGCCGGATCGCGGTTTTTTATTGCGCGCTCAATCAATAGTGAGGCGGCGGCGCTTCCTCTTCCGAGGTTTCGAACTGACCGCCCATCTCTTCCTGGCGCTTGAGCAAGGCGATCATCTGCAATTGCAGGCGCTCCACCGCCTGCTGCTGGGCGACCAGGATGTCATTGAGGGTTTCGATGGTGTCGTCCTGGAAGGCCAGACGGCTTTCCAGATCGGTGACGCGATCTTGCAGGTCCATGATTCAGTCCTGGGTAAAAATGAAGTCGGCAGGCAGTAGTTCACGCAAGCGGCTGCGGATCGCCGCCACCTGATCTGCGCTGTAAGGACGGGCCGGATGCTTGCCCCATACCGGTGCCGGCCAGGCCGCGTCATCGCGCTTGCGCACAATGACATGCACATGCAACTGGCTGACAACGTTGCCCAGCGCACCGATGTTCATCTTGTCGGCGGCCAGGCCTTCGTTCAGCAACTGGGCGAGGGTCGTCGTTTCCTGCCACAACCGCTGTTGCTCGGCGACATCCAGTTGAAACACTTCACTGATACCGTTGATGCGCGGCACCAGGATAAACCAGGGGTAATTCGAGTCATTGGACAGCAGCAGGCGACAGAGCGGGAAGTCCCCAATGGCCAATGTGTCTTGTTGCAGGCGTTGATCTAAAGCGAACACGTGGGCACTCCGTTCGGCGAGTCAGTTTCAGGCGCCCAGCATAACGCCGAATGCCCAAGGCTTCACGGCGAATGCGCGGGCGCCCTGAGCAAACCGATCACAGACACGCACCCTTTCGAGGCGGTCCGGCACTTGAACCACGCTATTTCGGGCCTTGAACGAGTGCACCAAAATGACCCACCCATGCTTCAAAGGGAGCCGGCAGGTACCCACTTGGGAGTCAATCGGTAACGTTTTACCCAAGTGCAGGTTTTATGAGCAACCCAACTGAGGTAACACCCGAGCGTCGCGCCTTAACCAAACGGCCTAAAAAGCCCGTGCTTATGCGGTTTTTACACTGCCGTAACGTTTTTCACAAAAAAATGACATTCGGTTGGCCCTTTGTGCACGCTTGTTGCATTCACATCGCTATCGTCGGCAACGACACCTGGCCGGAAGCCAGGGTTTCGCGATAAGAAACAGTAGCGTTTCAATGTGTACCAGGGACGATTTCAAACTTTCAAGCAGTCTGAAAAGAACATTGAAGTTGTCAGCCTGGGTACCATCGGGCTGTGATTTGCGACACGGAGCTAGCAATTTACGACAGCCTCGTAAAGAAGCTGAAAGGATAGTTGGGTAAGTATCGTCAATAACGCCGGTGTGAGATAACTTTGCGCCGACACAATAAAGAAAGAGCCGCCCAGATAAAAATACAGGTGGGACGGCAGTACTCTTCCTAAAACCAAAGGAGCAAATCACGATGCGCGTGATGAAGTGGAGCATGATCGCCCTGGCTGTTTCAGCAGGCACCTCGCAGTTCGCAATGGCGTCCGCCCAGGACGATTCCAAGGGCTTTATCGAGGACAGTACAGCCAGCATCCTGACTCGTACCCTGTACTTCAGCCGTGACTTCCGTAACAACGATTCAGGCCAAAGCCGTCGCGAAGAAACCGGTCTCGGTTTCCACGGCCTGTTCAGTTCGGGCTACACCCAAGGCACCATCGGTGTCGGTGTCGATGCCATCGGCTTGCTAGGTATCAAACTCGACAGCGGCAAGGGCCGTGCCAACACCGGCCTGTTCCCTAATGGTTCCGATGGTCGTGCACAGGACGAGTACTCCAAAGGTGGCGCCGCCATTAAATTCCGTATTTCCGATACGGTCCTGAAAGTGGGCGACCAATACACCACCGCTCCGGTCTTCGCATCCGACGACAGCCGCTTGCTTCCGGAACTGCCGCAGGGTATCTCGATCACCAGCAATGAGATCAAGGGCCTGAAACTGGAAGCCGGTCACTTCACCTCGATCGTCGCCCAGGATCACACCTACAAAGACAGTATCGCCAGCAGCGAGCCAAACACGTTCACTGGCCTGCGACAAGCGAACTTCGTAGGTGGCGTTTACTCTTGGACGCCAGAGTTGACTACCAGCCTCTACTACTCGAAAGTGGAAGACTACTGGAAAAAACTCTATGCCAACGTGAACTGGACCCACGCGCTCAGCGATGATCAGTCCGTGGCTGTTGACTTCAACATCTACGACACCAAGAGCGATGGCGCCGGTCTGGTACGTGCTGAAAAAGACAACACCACCAAGCTCGACAACCGTGCGTTCAGCTTGCAGGGTGCATACACCTACGGTGCTCACACCTTCACGCTGGCAGCCCAGAAAGTTACTGGCGACGGCGACTACGCTTACGGTGTAGACGGCGGCGGCACGATTTTCCTGGCTAACTCCATCGCACGTTCCGACTTCAACGCCGAAGGCGAGAAGTCGTTCCAGGCGCGTTACGACATCAACATGGCAACCTTCGGCATCCCCGGCCTGAGCTTCATGACTCGTTACGTTACCGGTAGCGGCGCCAACACTGGCACCACATCGAACGGTAAAGAGTGGGAACGCGATATCGAAGGCAAATACGTGATCCAGAGCGGCCCGGCAAAAGACCTGAGCCTGCGTATTCGTCAAGCCACTTATCGTTCGTCGGATGGCGTTTACTACGGTTCGGCTTCGATCGACGAACTGCGTCTGATCGCGCAATACCCGCTGAACATCCTGTAATAACGTAAGTGATTACAACGATGACCTAAGGCTTCGCCCTTAAATAAAAAGCCGCTCCCCTGTTTACAAGGGAGCGGCCTTTTTATTTCAGTTATATTTCAATAGCGAAATAACTAGCAAGCTAAGTAACTATATACAACTGTCGCATTTAACCTGACCTTTCGGCCAGCTTAAACGCGACACTGTTTCATGCCTTCGCCGGAGCTTCCTGCATCACACGAATAACGCGCTGTGGAAACGGAATATCAATCCCCGCCGCTTTCAACCGGTCGCGCGCCAGTTCATTGAGCATAAACACAACATCCCAGTAATCCGGGGTATTGGTCCAGCAGCGCAGGGAAACCGTGATGGAGCTATCGCCCAGGGTCGATACGACAGCAGCAGGCGCCGGGTCGGCCAGCACGCGTGGGTCTTTGGCCAGCTCCAGCAACACTTCGCGGGCTTTCTGCAGGTCGGCCTCGTAGTCCACGCCTACGTCAAACACGACCTTTCGGGTCGGCTGGCGGTTGGTGTTGGTGATGATGCCGTTGGACAGGATGCCGTTCGGCACAATCACGGTCTTGTTGTCGCCGGTACGCAGTACCGTGTGGAAGATCTGAATGCTGTCGACGGTACCCGAGGTGCCCTGGGCTTCGATCCAGTCACCAATACGGAACGGACGGAACAACAGAATCAGCACGCCGCCGGCGAAGTTGGCCAGGCTGCCTTGCAACGCCAGGCCGATCGCCAGGGTGGCAGCACCGATGGCGGCGACGAACGAGGTGGTGGCCACGCCGATCATCGAGGCCACGCTGACGATCAGCATGACTTTCAGCGCAATGTTCGCCAGGCTGGTGATGAAGTGCTGCAGCGCCAGGTCGGCATTACGCACGGCCAGCAAGCGCCCCACCCGGTGGGTAAAGACGTTGATCAGCCACCAACCGATGGCCAGGGTGATAACGGCCAGCAGTACCCGGCTGCCGTATTCCATTATCATCGGGATCCAGGACTGCGAGGTCTTGATCAAGTGATCCACTTCAGCGTTCAAATCCATCTATCTTCTCCTGTTTGCGGATATGCGGCTTCATTGACTGCCTGAAAACGCAAATGAGCCCCGTAGGGCTCAATTGTAGGCATTGTTGCTGCGGCGTGGGACGGCAAAAACCGCCACAGGTTCCGCAAGGTGCCATCAGTCGCGGAAGTTATTGAACTGCAGCGGCATGTCGAAGGTCTTGGCGCGCAGGGCCGCGATGGCTTCTTGCAGGTCATCACGCTTCTTGCCGGTGACACGCACCTGTTCGCCCTGGATCGCCGCCTGGACCTTCAGCTTGGCATCCTTGATGTGCGCGACGATTTTCTTCGCCAGTTCCTTGTCGATGCCTTCCTTGAGTACGGCTTCCTGCTTCATCAGCTTGCCGGATGCGTAGGCGTCCTTGACTTCAAGGCACTGCACGTCGATCTTGCGCTTGACCAGGGCCAGCTTGAGGATTTCAATCATCGCTTCCAGCTGGAAATCGGCTTCAGCGGTCAGGTTGACGGTCAGTTCCTTTTCCTTGAATTCGAAGCTGCCCTTGCCTTTCAAGTCATAGCGACGGTCCAGTTCCTTGACGGCGTTCTCGACGGCGTTGGTGACTTCGTGTTTGTCCAGTTCGGATACCACGTCGAACGAAGGCATGTCATTTCTCCAATATAAGGGGCGGGCTCAGTAGAGATGGGGCGCGCCCGAGCTAAAATGCCGGGGCATTATAGCGGTTCTTTCGCCGCGTTCACCGCTGGCAACCCTACGGAGCACACACTGATGTCGACCACCTGGCATATTCTCGGCGCCGGCAGCCTGGGCACCCTCTGGGCCACGCGACTGGCGCGGGCGGGCCTGCCGGTGCGGCTGATCCTGCGC